>JBAYHK010000005.1:0-72994 GCA_041666145.1 Patescibacteria group bacterium
TTCGCGCTTTCGATTCGTCAAACTGACGAATTTGTCCGTCCCGTTTCGGGATGTTGACTGGATTTCTGTGGGATTTGCTTGCTATCCAACGAGAAATCAAAGCAATACGGCATTTTATGCCGATAACCCACAGATAACCAAATACATGACATCACAAACTCCTGCTGCTACAGGCAGCTTTTCTGAACTTGGCATCGCGCCAGCACTTCTCAGCATTCTTGAGAAATTCAAATTTTCAGTACCTACTCCAATTCAGCACCAATCTATTCCGATTGCGCTGAAAGGATCAGACATTATCGGCATTGCGCAAACTGGTACTGGAAAAACACTCGCATTCGGAATCCCAATGATTCAACGACTCGCCCAATTCAAAGGACGCGGTCTCATCATTCTGCCAACACGCGAACTCGCGCTTCAAGTTGAGGAAAGCCTCCGAAATATCGGAAGTAGCCTTGGCATGCGAACCGTCGTTTTAATTGGAGGCGCATCAATGCACCTACAAAAACAGAACCTCCAAAAAAATCCACACGTCATTATCGCGACCCCTGGCCGTCTTATTGACCATTTGGAACAAAAAACCATCAAATTAAACGAGGTGAAAATTCTCGTTCTTGACGAAGCAGATCGAATGTTAGACATGGGCTTTGCGCCACAGATCAACAAGATTCTTGCTTCTGTACCAAAAGACCGTCAAACCATGTTGTTCTCTGCAACCATGCCGCTCGAAATCGTTCGTATTGCAAATACTTCGATGCGAGAGCCAGTGCGCGTTGAGGTCGCACGATCTGGAACATTAGGGGAAGGAATCGAACAAGAACTTTTCTTTGTTTCAAAACTCGACAAAGAACGCTTGCTCGAAGCATGTCTTAAAGAAACAAACGGTACAGTTCTCGTCTTCTCTCGAACGAAACACGGCGCAAAGAAAATCGCTCGCGCAGTTCGCGAAATGGGCCACACCGCAGACGAGCTTCACGCGAACCGATCTCTTGCACAGCGCAAAGCTGCTCTTGAAGGATTCAAAATCGGAAAATATCGCGTTCTCGTTGCAACAGATATTGCCGCTCGTGGAATCGACGTCAAAGGAATCTCACTCGTCGTCAACTACGACCTTCCAGACAATCCAGATGATTACGTCCACCGCATTGGACGTACTGGCCGCGCAGGATTAACCGGAAAAGCCATTTCGTTCGCAACCCCAGATCAGCGCGGAGACGTGAAGGGCATTGAACGAATCATTCGTAAAATGATTCCAACAAAACAATTGCCACGAGATCTTCCACCAGCACGAAAACTTCCTCCAATGGACAGAGATGCAGATCCTCGAGATAAATTTCGAACAAATGGAGCGAAAACGTACAAAGACTCAAAACCTGCATACGGCAGCAAACCAGCGTATGGCTCACGACGTCCGCCATATAAAACAGCAGTAGAAAAGTTTTATACTGACGCTCCAGGAGCATCGGCACCGCGAACTGAAGCCGCAAAGCCAACGTACGCACCAAGAGCCTCACGGCCATATAGCCGTCCACGCCCAGCACAGTCTGCGTCTTCCGCTTCTCCTAAACCTCAAGCATCATCAAACTCTGGAACATTCACATTCGCACCACGAAAATTCAAAAAGTAGATAACAAAAGAAGCCTCGAGTGAGGCTTCTTTTTTAAGACTATTCCTTTTTACTTTGCGTTCGCAATTGCCTCATCGACAATCTTCTTCATGCTCGCAAATGGAACGGCACCAGAAACTAATGTGCCATTTATAAATGTTGCTGGAGTGCCGCTCACGCCCGCAGTCTTTCCAGACGCTGCATCGTCATCAATCGCGCTTTGATATTTTGCTGTCTCTATACAGTCATTGTACTTTGTCATATCAAGCCCAATCTTCTTTGCTGTTGCAGTCATGAATGTTTCAGCGACTTCTGCAGTTGTTGAAAGACTTGTCTGCCCGTCAAACATAGCATCTGCAAATTCCCAGAACTTTCCCTGCTCCCCCGCGCATTCGCTTGCCAAAGATGATGACTGCGCATTCGAATGGAATGACAATGGGAAATGACGATAGACCCAAGCAACATCGTCACCATATTCACTCATGATCTGCTCCATAGTTGGCTGATGCTTGCTGCAATATGGACATTGAAAATCGCTGTATTCAACCAATACTACTTTTGCTTTAGACAAGTCACCTCGAACATGATCTGCACTCGTCGCTGGTGCAAGCTTTCCTGCAACTGGCGCCGCTTCCGCCACAGTATCTGCCGCAACAACAGTTGGAGCTGTATCAGTCTTCGCAAGCGCAGTGCCGCTAGAAAGACCAACAAAATTATTCAACAAAAGAATAATCGCCATGCCGCTCACTACACCAAAAGTAAACATCGTTCTTGGATTCCCATCCAAAAAGCCCAGCTTTTCTGTTGACCGTATTTCTTCAGACATAGAAATGAATTACCGTTCGCCAAGAGTTTATCAGTTTAGCTATTTTTTGACCGTTTTGTTATCCACACAAAAATACAAATTCCAAAGGTAAAAAGCAAAATCGAACAATACTGACCAGGCGTCAAACAAAAATATCTCACGTCGATAATCCGTAAAAAATCCAAACAAAAACGTGTAACTCCATACCATACAGAAAATGTCGCAACATACATTCCAACTGGCCATTTCTTTCTAAAAAGCCACAGCATGATCATCGCAAGAAAAAACGCATCAATCGATAAGTAAAGACCAAGATCGTGTCGAATGATTCCATCTGGATATCGAACACCAAGAAAGAAGTTCGTTGCGATCCCCGGATGATCGTGAATAGAAAAACATCCAAGCCTACCGATCCATTTTCCAAACGGCAAACCGAAAGCTATCGCATCGGCGTAGCGCCATACGTCTACTTTCTTCTTTCTCAAAAACAAAACCCCCAAAATTCCACCAAGTATCATTCCTCCGTAAACAGAAAGTCCCCCTTTCCAAATTTCAAATATCTCAATCGGATGAGCAAAGTAATACAAAGGGTCATAGAAAAGAACGTGCCCGAGTCTCCCACCAATCATTCCAGCCGCAATCATCCAGAGCACAAGATCCCAAACAACCTGAACATCTTCTCCTCGTTGCTTCGCAAATCTTGCTGCCATAACTCCCCCAAACAAAAAACCTAAGGCGACAAAAAGACCCCAAACGTGAATCGTCAAAGGTCCGATCGAAAGTCCTGTAAAAGAAATGTAAGGAAGCATAAAAAAGATTCACGATCGTACTCAAAGAGCCCCGAGCACAACGAGCGCTTGCCGAAGTGCAGAAATCGCTGACTTTGCCTCTTTGATTTTTAGCTCCGATCCTGATTCGTGCACAATGCGGTTTCGTAATGATCGAGCCCAAAATGTTTTTCGTAACTCAGGATATTTTCGGCTTGCAAATTTTAGTCGCTCTCCGGTTGTTGTTCCTGGAAATGCCTTGACTCTTAAAGCAAGATCTAGCACGGAATCCGCTTGAATGAGTGCAAGGCGATAACTCGTTTCATCCCCTCGCTGCACCAACGTCTCAACAGCTTGCCAGTGCTTTACAACATTTTCGCGCTCCGCACCAAAACGCCATCGACGAAGCGCGCGACGAATACAAACCAGTGCAACCACAGCCAAAACAAAACCGACGATTCCAATTGCAATGTATAGCAATACGTCTTGCAACAAGATAAACTCGTCGGTTTTCATAATTATTTTTTTGAATAAAGCGCTTCAAACGCCGCAGCAATACGCAATACTTTTTTATCATCAAAATTCTTTCCAAGAATCTGAAGTCCCACCGGAAGACCGTGCGCAGTATTACAAGGCACAGAAATTCCAGGCATGCCGGTAATATTCGCAAAAATCGTTAAAACATCTGCAAGATACATCGCAATCGGGTCATCCATTTTTTCACCAATATTCCAAGCAACAACAGGAGACACTGGACCAACAATCACATCAACATCTTGAAACGCCGCATCAAACTCAGCTTTTAGTGCTGCACGAACTGCCAACGCTTTTTTGTAATATGCGTCGTAATACCCAGCAGAAAGAATGAAAGTGCCAAGCATAATTCGACGCTTCGCTTCTGCACCAAAACCCTCCCCTCGTGCATTGCGATAGCTCTCCTCAAGCGAACCGTCTGCCCTTGTTCCGTAGCGCATTCCGTCAAATCGCGCCAAGTTGCTGCTCGCCTCTGCTGGCTGAATAATGTAATACGCTGGCAAAGCGTAAGGAGCTAAAGGTAATGAAATTTCAACAATCTCAGCTCCAGCATCTTTTAACAAGTCGATAGCCGATCTAATAGATGACGCAACTTCCTCATCCATTCCGTCAATAAAAAATTCCTTCGGTACGCCGATCCTCACTCCAGAAATTTCTCGAGACTCTGGAACAACAGTAGGATCAACAAGCGAAACTGAAGTTGCATCGTGCGGATCTTTCCCTTCAATAACAGAAAGGACAAGGCCGACATCTTCCACTGTTGTCGCAAATGGACCAACCTGATCTAAACTCGACGCAAGCGCAATAATTCCGTATCGAGAAACACGACCATACGTTGGCTTCATGCCAACAACTCCACATAGTGATGCTGGCTGACGTATTGATCCACCGGTATCTGAGCCCAATGCTGCTGGAACAAAACCCGCGGCAACTGCAGCCGCAGAACCACCAGAAGAACCGCCAGGAGTCTTAGAAACATCAGCAGGGTTCCTTGTTTTTTGAAATGCAGAGGCCTCAGTAGATGAACCCATTGCAAACTCATCACAATTTGTTCTACCAATAATAATCGCACCAGCAGCCTGTAATTTTGCAACCACAGTTGCGGTATACGACGCCGTATATTCTGCAAGAATTTTCGAACCCGCGCTTGCAATATGCCCAGCAACTAACATGTTGTCTTTTACTGCAATCGGCACACCCGCAAGAGGAAGATTGACTTCGCCTGCTGCAATACGCGCATCAAGTTCTCTTGCTGCTTCACGAGCGTCGTCTCGAAACACTTCTAAAAAAGCCCCAATCTCGTCGTCTCTTTCGTCAATTCTTCGCAATGACTCGTCAACGATCGAGAGCGCAGAAATCGATCGCGAGTTCACCGCATCGCGAATATCTTTTACCGTCCAATTGATCATAATTTATTCTACAAAAACTCCAGGGACCTCTAATGCATCTCCAACACTCTTCGGAAATGCGGCAACAACCGCATCGCGCTCATCCCTCATCGAAGTCACAACATCTTCACGAAGCACGTTCACCGAATCAATGAGAGATGCTTTGGCATCGATGTTGCTTGTATCAACTTCCTGAAGCTTCCCAACATAATCCAGAATACTTAACAATTGACGTTCGAGTGTTGTTTTTTCCTCGTCAGTCACATGAATTTTGGCTAATGTTGCAAGCCGATTGATATCAATAGTCATACTATTTCGCAATCATACGGAGAAACTCAGCCTCAGACAAGACTGTGACTCCAAGCTTTTGCGCGTCAACGAGCTTCGATCCTGCCGCCTCTCCAGCCACAACATACGTCGTATTTTTACTTACACTCCCAGAAACAGACCCACCCAATAAACGAATTCGTTCTTTTGCCTCTTCTCGACCGAGTGATTCCAATGTGCCTGTCAATACAAACGTCTTTCCATCGAGAACACGGTCGACCTTCTTTGCTTTTTCAATAACAACACCAACGTTTCTATATGCTTCGATTATGTTCTTGCCATAATCACTTTCAAAAAAATCAACAATACTTTGCGCGACAGTTTCACCAACGTCCGGAACTGCTACAAGATCTCGCATCGATGCATGAATAAGCGCATCGATAGAACCAAATGCGAGCGATAACGCAAAAGCCGTCTCTGCACCAACGTGACGAATGCCAAGTGCAACAATGAATTGATCGAGCGAAATCGACTTTCCTCCAGAAATTTCTTTTACAAGCTTATTTGCAGAAACGTCACCAAATCCTTCAATACCCATTAAATCAGCAACCGTCACCAAAAATAAATCCGGCGGAATACGAATGACTTTTGCATGAAAAAGCTTTTCAATTACCTTGTCACCAAGCCCATCAATAGCAAACGCTCGAGCGGCGTGAAGCAACCGCTCTTGCTCCATCGCGAAACAACTTCGATTTGTACAAACCAATGCCACTTCGCCTTCTCGACGCTCGACGAACGAACCGCACATTGGACACTCGGCTGGAAAAACAATAGGCCTTTCTTTCCCGGTACGCAGCTGGTCTAGAACACGAGTAATCTTTGGAATAATATCGCCAGCCTTCGTAAGAATCACCGTATCGCCAAGCCGCAATCCAAGACGATCTATTTCATCTGCGTTATGGAGTGTTGCGTGTGTAACCGTTGTTCCGGCAATAAACGTTGGTTCGACTGTTGCAACAGGCGTAAGCGCACCAGTCCTCCCAACCGACCAGTCAACTGAAACAACTTTCGTTGTCGACTCTTCTGGTGGAAATTTCCATGCCACGATTCCACGAGGAGTTTTCCCCACTACTCCAAGTCGCGAAAAGATTTCATTATTGTTCACTCTAACTACAACTCCATCAATCCAAAAATTCAATTTCTCTCGACGCTTTGCCAATACATCAAAAAATGCACGCACATCGTCAACTGTTTCACAAAGTTCTCCCGGCGGCGTAAGAAATCCAAGCTTCTTCAGCATGTCAATTCCTTCTGCCTGTGTTGAAACATCAATTCCGTCTTGTAATCGCCATGCAAAAAAAGCCAGCGGACGACTCGCAGCAATCGCAGGATCTAATTGACGAATACTTCCCGCAGAAACATTTCTTGGATTCGCAAAAGGTTCGAGTCCTTTTTTTTCTTGCTCTCGATTTAACGCTTCGAATCCAGACTTCGGCATGTAAATTTCGCCTCGAATCTCTATTCGACTAGAATAATCGATTCCAGTGACAGTTTGAAGCTTCAATGGAACCGATTCGATCGTTCGAATATTGTGTGTAACATCTTCGCCGACAAAACCATCGCCTCGTGTTGCCGCACTCTTGAGCACACCGTCCTCATACACCAAACTCATCGCAAGACCGTCAACTTTTACCATGGCATAAAAATCCAAACTCCGTTGGACGCTCATCTTTCTTACTCGAGCTTCCCATTCACGGAACTCATCAAAAGAAAAGACATCTTCAATGGAAAGCATTGGAAAAACATGGGTAAACTTTGAAAACTTATCTAGCGCCACGCCAGCAACTCGCTGAGTCGGCGAATCCTTCGTGATCAAATCTGGATATTGATCTTCAAGTTTCTTCAGCTCATGTTTCAGCGCATCAAGTGCAGCTTCTGAAATCTCTAATGCATCTAAAACATGATATTGATAGCGATATTCATTAATTGCGTCACGCAATTTTTCTATACGTTCTCTGGCTTCATCTTTTGTCATACAAAGAGCATGGTAGCAAGAATTAATGCGAATCTAAAGCAACAAAAACGCCCTCCACGAGAACACTCGGGAGGGCCGTCGAGTCGAAACGTCGTGACCGTTCAGATTACTGAATCCGAAGGACGAACAGCAGATGCGATCATGAATCTCCTGTTCAGAGGACTGTCGTCAATGTCATCGCACACCCGCATGCCGTATGCATTGAATTTTCCAACCTGTACACGACGATAACCTCTGAGCCCAGGAATGCGCGTGCTGGTGCGCACCAGATCATCTGAGAATAGCCGTTCTCTTCTCACGAGAAAGTTGAGCGATGCTCCGTATGCCACCGAAGGGGCATTTGGAACATATTCGTCATCAGCAAACAGGCTCACGCAGTCTTCGTAGACCCGATCTTCCGAATCTTCAATCGGATTCCTTCGCATGAGAATCCAAGCTGGGGGCTCTTGGCAACGTGCAAACTCCTCACCATCAAGCCAACTCTGCGGATGATAACCATGGCAGTAAAAAATTACGTCTAATTCATCTGGATTCGGACGTATCTCCTGCCACACCGAATAACCTGACGACATAAAGGATCTAAGAGAAGGCCCTATATGCGGAACGAGTATGTGCGTTTCGCGGCAATGCTGAAGCACTTCCTGACTGTAGGGGATGTGACCAAGCCGTCTTCGAATATCACGGGTAAGAAAGAAGAAGCTTGGGTCAAAACATTTTTGAGCTCCATCGAGATCGAGGAAATTACTGCCCATAATCTCGCGAGCCCTCCTATGCTCGTCAGACTCACCGTCGAGGCTTCCCAGAATCGCATCCATCTCAGGACCAAACGAGCTTTTGAACTCTTCTTGAAAACGAGACTCGGCCACCAAAACAGCGGAGAGAAGACGGCTAATTGAAGTCTCGCCCCGAAGCCCGAAGTCAGCCCGAATACTATGAAGGAACAGAAGGAGCGCATGGGCGAGCTTCTCCTCACGCGCTCCGCTAACACGATTCATCTCTTTGATTTGATCTCGGCTGATTGACTCAGACATTTGAATCTCCCTCGTCTTTTGAACATGAACGTTGCACGGAGAACTCCGTACATAAATGCGCCAAATCATGAAACAAGTTCACAAAAAGGCAACGAAAAATAGTATCACAGACGCTCCAAGATGTCTATGCCAAAATCAGCCAGATCTTGTACAAAAAACATCTTCTTTACCCCAAAATCCCCAAATACCAATCAATCACCCGAGCACCAAAGAAAAGGGAAAGATACGTTCCAATAACCATGAATGTTCCAAACGGAACATGACTTCGCATGTCGCGACGACGAACGAAGATGAGATAAAGGCCCGCAATCGAACCGAGAACATAAGAAAAAAGGAGTGCGAGAGTCCCAAGCTCGGGGCCAAGTAAAAAGCCGATTACCATCGCCAACCGAATGTCTCCCCCACCAACCCAGGTTCCGCGGGAAACAAGGTATTGAAGCGCAAAGAATGCACCAAGCGAAAATCCACCAAAGAGCATCGTCGTCGGGTCAACTCCCATAGCAACGTTCATTGTAAGCACGATGACCATCGCCGGAATTGCCAATCGGTCAGGAATGATGCTCGCACGCCAATCAAACATGAAAATCGGCAAAAGGAGCATTGCAAGAATTCCGTTGCGAATAAAGAGCGCAATAACATCAGAAGCGTCTCGAGCGAAAAACGGAATACTCACGTCGCCAGAAAAAATCTGCCATGCAAAACCAACAAATAAAATTCCCATCGCTATCTCAAGTGCAGGATACTGCCATGGAATAATCGACTTACACGCTCGACATTTTGCCTGAAGCACAATGTAGCTCACTAAAGGAAAATGATCTTTTGCATGCATTGGCCTTGCGCAAGTCACACATTTCCTCCTTCCAGCGGTAAAACGTAAACCATCAGGCGTGCGAAGAAGAAATGTATTTACAAGCGCGCCACATGCAAGCCCAAGAACAAGAGCAATACCTAGAGGAATCAACATATTTTAAATAGCAGAACAGGCGCCCGCAGAAAAACCATTCTCAGAAAGACAGTTCACACCTTTTGCAACCCCGAGCAAAGCGTTTCCACTTTCGAGTTCAAATTCAATACGAAATGCATCTTCTGACCCGCTATAACAATAGACATCATTAACATCGTTACAAGAAACTTTCTCTTTCAATCCCGCTGCTGGTGGAACGGTAACAAGACTTAAATACGGAGTTGGGCCACTCACGGAACAAGGACCAGAAAAACCCTCCTGAGATAAACATGAGGTAAGCGCCTGACCAAGTGCAATAGGAACTTCAGCAGACGGATACGCACTGTGATTTTGAAAATACATATCAACCGACATCTGAATCTCTCGTACATTTGCAAGACGTGTTACGTCACGCGTATGCGACCGCGCAGAAAGAACAGCGTAACCAGAGATCAATCCAATGACTCCGATGATCGCACCCATAATGAGAAGCTCAGCGGTTCTTGTCATAAAAAATTTGCAAACGCGCCATAATATCGCGCGGACTATGTTGTGTTGTAAGGAGTATATCATCGGCACCCGCCTCATAAAGCAAAGATCGCTGCTCATGAGAAAGCTTGTGACAAAGCGCAAGAATGCGCATGTTCTTTAATGCAGGATGTTTTCTCATCCTCCGAATGTCATCAACAAGGGAAGCAACAACATCTTCATCAAGCAAAAGTGCAAACGGTCGAAGCTGCAATGCCCGACGTTCAAATTCTGCAACATCTTGCAGACATACAATTTTCGCAAATCGCTCCCCGTATCGCTCATACATGCTCCGAATAACTACATGCGGAACAATACAAACAATCTGAGGACGCGAAGCGATCATATTTATTTCTCTTTTTCAGGAACAACTCGCATTGCTAAACCAATAGCAACAGCAAATCGACTTCCAACTTCATCTAAAACAGGTCGAGATGCCAACGGCGTTGCAATACGCGCCCAAGGATCACCAACATACACATTAACATCAAGCGCATTTGTCATTGCCTTATCAAATCCAGCAAGCTGCGCAGAACCACCAGTAAGAATAACCTTATTAATGAGCTTCGTCGCAACATGTGAATCTTCTTGCAAGTTCATATCAAGTGCATATTTTGCCTCATGCAACAACGGCTTAATCGCACTCACAAGTGCTGAAGGCATAACATCGCCATCATTAAGCACAATGTCTTTTTTCATAGCCTCCGCTTCTGACATTCCAATCCCCATTGCACTTGAAAATGCCGAGGTAACAGCATTACCGCCAGATTTAATACCGCGTGTTACATATGGAACACCACGCTCTGCAATAATAATATTCGTTCGTTCACCACCAACATCAACAATCATCGTTTTTGCACTATCTTTCCCAATCAAAGCACGCATAAGCGCAAACACTTCAGTTTCCAATGAAACCAGATCAAGCTTTGCCATTTTGAATACTGCAATGTATTTCTCTACAAGCGCTTTTGGTGCCGCAGTTACCTGAACACGCACCGTCTTGCTACCAACCTCAGCCTTGGGTTCCGCAATATCTACCTTCCCATCTTGTTGCTTCTGCTCCTCTTTTGGCAGCATGTCCTTGTCAATAATATGCGAGTCGATAATCATTTCCGAAATTGGAAGAGGCAATAACTTCGCAGTCTGCACCTCAACAATCGAACGAATATCTTCCTTTGCAGACTTTGGCATTGGAATGCTGATGATCGCATGAAACACGCTCGATGCTGGCAACGCGGCAACTGCTTTTCTCGCGTTCATGCCGCTCGTCTTCACAATATTCTGAATGATGTCTGCAAGGTGCTTCGGGTCGTCAACAGAGAGTACAGACACATCCCCTCCTGGAGCAATATCTGCGTATCCATACGTCACCAAACGAATCTTTCCTCCTTCTTGCATTAACTCGACAATCTTAAGACTCGTCGTCCCAATATCAACCCCGAGCAAGCCAGATGACGGCTCTTCTTTCTTCGTTCCAAAAAGAGACATAGTGCAAAAAGTATAACATGACAGTTGCAAATATAACCCGCTATTACGCTGCATCTAACGAAGCATTTACCAATGAATCTGCATGCATATTCTGTTCACGAAAGACATGCGTAAATTTCACCGACCTAAACTGCGTTCGAAGATTATGAACCTCTAAAAATCGCTTTGCGATTTCTGGATTCCTTACTCGATACTCTCCATTCAACTGTTTTACAGCAAGCTCTGAATCCAATCGAACATCTACAAACTCATAACCAAATTCCTTTGCTTTCTGTAAACCAATAATGATGCCCGTATATTCCGCCTGATTGTTCGTATTCATCCCAATATATTTCACAACCTCTGCAATGCATTCCCCCTCCGTTCCGTCATCATTGAGCGCAAAGAGGACAGCAGCACCAGCAGCCTTCCCTGGATTTCCCCTCGATCCTCCGTCTGCATACATTCGTACTGTCTTCATATATGTTTTTGAATATCTACTATTTTACATTGAACCTCACGCCTCCCATTCCATACGTTTATTCCAGGCTCATACGCAATATCAACTCGTGTTCCTACTGAAAATTCTTTCGCTCTATTTCCCAACCCAAATCCTACAAACTTTCGAGCCACGCCTTCTTCATCAAGAACCGTGAGTCGAAGATGCGATGCTGTTGTTCCCATTGTTTCTACCGTCATAACTGTTTCGCCGCGTACTGCAAACACTGGAGAACGATTCCCTTCCCCGAATGGCGCACAAGCTTCCAACGACTCAAGAAGATCAAGCGTCATCGCTGACGGCGCAACAACAGCATCTATCATCAAAGTCTGTACAACTCCAACATCCCCAAAAATCCCTTTTGCAAATTCATTTACTCTTTTCCTAAATAAATCGACCTGATCAAGGGTCTGTATTGTCAATCCGCAAGCTTGAGGATGACCTCCTTTTTTCAAAAATACATCACCACATGCATCCATCGCTTCAACAAGATGCAATCCACCGGCAGTTCGTCCGCTCCCAACATATCGACCATCTACCCGAGTCAAAACAAATGCAGGACAACCAAAATCACCGACCAACTTTCCTGCAATCAATCCAACAATCCCCGGTAACCAATCGTCACTCGTCACCACAAGAACTTGATTCGCAGAAAGCATGTTGCGTGCAATCCCTTCTGCTTGTTTATATGACGCTCGAAAAATATTCTGACGTTCTCGATTCAGTCGCTCCAAAATAGTCGCTGCAGCCTCCGCCTCTCCAATTGATGTTGCCGCAATCGCATCAAATGCAAGTCGAGCACGAGAAAGTCGACCCGCTGCATTAAGTCGCGGACCAATACGAAATCCAATGGCTTGCGTATCAACTCCCCCAAGCTCAGTTCCAGACGCTGCAAGAATCGCTCGAATACCAGGCCGACGAGTCTTATTCAGAACTTTCAATCCAAAGTGCTCAAGCACACGATTCTCTCCAGTAAGCGGCATTACATCAGTAACCGTAGCAATCGCAACCAAATCCAACATCCATTTTTCATAACCATTAACAAAATCCGCACCTCGCTTTCGAGCCTCGCAAATCAACGCTGAAGCAAATTTGAACGCAACACCAGTTCCACAAAGCGACCTGTTTGGATACGTCTCGCCTGGTGATGAAGGATGAAGAACAATCGCATGATTTGGAAAATGTTCACCAAGCTGATGGTGATCACAAACTATCGTTACAATCCCAGCATCATGCGCATGATCAAGTTCAAGACCGTACGCAATGCCGCAATCAATCGTAACCAAAAGTTTCTTTTCTTCTGCAATAAATCTGTCGACGGTGTGCATGGCAACTCCATAACCATCACGCTCACGATCTGGTAAAAACACCTCAACATTCAAAACATATTTCATCTGCTCTGCAATGTCCTTCAAGGCACCAAAAAGTAACGCAACTCCAGAAACACCGTCTGCATCATAATCACCGTGAATCACTATCGCGTCACCATGTTCCATTGCAAAGAACATTGCATCTACCGCCTGCTGCATTTGCGCAAAAAGAAACGGTGAATACGTCCCCTTCTCCCAATCTGGAGACAAAAAATATTCTCGCTCTTCAGGCGGAATTCCACGATTTACCAAAAGCTGCGTCACGAGATCATCGTGGTTTCGCGGCGCAATGATCCATTCGCGTGGCATGCTAAAAACCAAACTGACCAAAACTCACAAGCATGGAAATCATGACCAACATGGCAATAACCATCCAAACCTTCTGTATTTTTTTTCTCTGTAAAGTCATGCGCACAGGGTAACAACGTAAAAGCGTCCCGTCATGCCCAACTGGGGACGATATTGATTTTTTTCTCTTATTAAAGCTAATATCAGTCGCCACACAAAGGGAGAGAAATCAATGGGCACAAAAGAAAAAAGGTTCGATCCTTCAAAATTCACTGTCGTCTTCGACAGAATAGAACCAGGAATAGGAGAGATTGGGGTTTGTATCGCCGGAGAATGGGATCTCGGCAGTGAAAGCTTCGCCGTCCTCGACCACGAATTACTCACCTACACAAGAGCAAGTGACCAGTCACTAATCATACCGATTGACGACAAAAAGCTCGCAAAAGAGATTCTCACAATCGCAATCTCATTCTTCTTCATTTCCGAAGGAGACATCGTCACAAGTAAAGAACAACCGATACGAACAGATATCGATGGAACAGAAATCTACACACTCAAGATTCCTGAGTATGGAAAAACCGAAGTGGAGTTCGCCGGCGCAATCGATATCGATGAGGTCATATACCAGCTGTGCTTCGCACGTCGCTCAAATCCTCTTGTCATCATCCTGGAAGTCACAGGAACAGATCCGATCGCATTCCGAGAAATAGATCTTAAGAACAGAGATCTTATCGAGGAGATCACTGAAGCCTTTCTTCTCGAAATGGGGATTGGAACTCCTGAGACGGAAGAGGAAGAGGAGTGCAAATCAAAGAAACCTGGCGTATCTGCATGGGTCCCGATCCTCGATCAAGAAAACTAACGCAACGAACGAAAGAGCCGCTCCAAAAGAGCGGCTCAAAATGTTTATATACAATAAGCAAGGTAAACTTTTTTCGATTCATGATTATCGCTTGAGTACTTTTAAATATGCTTCACTCGGAATCTCCACGCTTCCAACGCCCATTGCAAGCATTTTCTTCTTTCCTTTCTTCTGTTTTTCAAGCAGCTTCATCTTTCGTGTTGCGTCACCACCATAAAGTTTTGCCGTCACATCTTTTCTCAACGCAGAAATACGCTCTCCAGCGACAACTTTTCCTCCAATAGTCGCCTGAAGCTTAATCACAAATTGCTGCTGAGGAATACTTTCCTTTAAAACTTCAAGAACTCGACGACCAACACGCTCAGCCTCGTCGCGATAAACAAGCATCGCAAATGCGTCGACAGGTTCATCCGCAACAAGAATGTCGAGCTTTACAACATCAGCTTCTCTATACGTAAACACGTCATAACTCATGGACGCATAGCCACTTGAAGCACCTTTCAACTTATCATTAAAATCGACAATAATCGCAGAAAGCGGAAGCTCGTAATGCAATACAGCGCGGCCCTCAGAAAGATAATCTGTATTAACGTAAATACCTCGACGGTCTTGCGCTAACGACATGACGTTCCCAATAAACTCCGTTGGCGTAATCATGTCGACTCTTGCCCATGGCTCGTCAATATGATCAATAAAACTTGGGTCTGGAAGATCAAGAGCGCTTTTTACCACCGAATACTCAGGCTTTTCATTTACATAAACGTGATACGCCACGCTTGGGAGCGTTACCACAAGACCGATCGTAAATTCACGACTTAGCCGCTCTTTAAGAATCTCCAAGTGGAGCATACCTAAAAATCCGCACCGGAATCCGTATCCAAGAGCTGGTGAGTGCTCAGGTTCAAATACAAGAGCGGAATCATTCAATTTCAATCTATCCATCGCGTCACGCAACGCTCCGTACTCGTCACCTTGTGCTGGGAAGATTCCCGCAAACACCATGGGTCGAACCTCACGATACCCAGGCAATGCCTCGACATGATTCGTGATTGGCAAAACAGTCATGGTGTCACCCACTCGACATCCACGAATATCTTTCAAGCCAGTAACAACATATCCAATCTGTCCAGTCTCTAACTCGTCACGAGACGAAAACTTTGGCGTCAATGCACCAAGCTCGATAATCTCTCCATCTGCACCAGTCGCAAGCATCCGAATCTTGTCACGCCTCTTAAACACCCCATCCATAACTCGAACATACGCCACAACACCTTTATAGTCGTCATAAGACGAATCAAAAATCACAGCACGCGGCGCAGCATCAGCCTTCCCTTCTGGCGACGGAATAAGATCGATGACTCTATCAAGCAGCTCTCGCACACCCTCTCCTGTCTTTCCAGAAACAGCGAGAACATCTTCCGGAGCACATCCTAAAAGTTTCACGAGCTCCGCCTTTCGTGCTGGAACATCCGCAGCTGGAAGATCAATCTTGTTCAACACTGGAATAATCGCCAAATTTTCTTCCACTGCCAAATACAAATTCGCAATCGTCTGAGCTTGAACTCCCTGCGTTGCGTCAACAAGCAGAATCGCTCCATTCACTGCAGCGAGCGAACGACTTACCTCGTAATTAAAATCGATATGACCAGGGGTATCGATGAGATTCAACGTGTACTCAACGTCACCCTTCTTCCAAATCATTCGAGCTGGAGCAAGCTTAATGGTTATTCCACGTTCTCGCTCAATATCCATGGAATCCAAAAGCTGCTCCTTCATTAAGCGCTTGTCGACGGTTCCCGTAATCTCCAATAATCGATCTGAAAGCGTGGACTTTCCATGATCAATGTGGGCAATAATGCAGAAATTTCGAATGTTTTGTTGTAATACAGCCATAATCTGAAAGAAATCCTACTGTATTTTTACCAATCACGCAATTGACTAAACATCCGTTTTCCGCTAATATAAAACGTTTCTCGGCAAAAACACGAGAACAAAATTCAGAAAATTTTCACCACTTTATTCGAGGTTCATAATGTTTGAAACACAAAGAAACTTAGAGTCCGACCTAGAAGACCTAGAAGACCTAGAAGACCTAGAAGACCTAGAAGACCTAGAACCGGATCCTATAAAAGAACTGTACGCCGAACGGTTGCAGAAAGTTCGAGAGCTCCCGTTCTCCAACGTTCGAAAGCTCCTGTTCTCCGACGAGTTTACCCGCGATACTATCCCTAGAAAGATGCGGAATCTACCGCCACCACCCAGTAGAGAGATGGGGCTCATTGCGTGGACTGCGTATCGCGATGGACTCATCGAATTCGCGGAAGTACAGGGCTATATCATCGGAAGACTCGTATCGCCTTCATGGAACACTCCCCTTGGTTTCGGGTTCGTAGCTGAAGGATATGTAGGAAAAAGAAAGATATCCTACATCGTTGGCAGACTGAAAAATAAGCTCGAACCGGAACCAGAATGTGGACAGCTCGTTCTTCTCACACGTGGATACGACAAATCTGAAGATCTACGAAAGACTAACCAGCCCACCAGGCCTTACGAGCCAATCCCGAACTGGTTTGTAACCAAAGAGGAGGCTCGTTGAACACAAAAAAACACGATCCCCTGTTGCCACGATCGGCCACGGGGGATTTGCTTTTAAAAGCCCATTGTAAGATTCACCGCTTCCTTTGCTTGAACTGGAGTGAAGTTCACCGGAATCAGTCGACGTTCACCAGATCGATCGTCGTACAAAACGTAACCATTTTTTAACCCAAATTCGTACACTTCTTTTGTCACCTTCACGTCTTGTAAGCAATACTCACGAATCTCATCTATCTTCCCCTCCTTCCACCAAGCAACTGCCTGAAGACCGTGACTCGATTTCCTCGTTCCAACCGTTGCCGCGGCAACATCATCAAGCTTTATTCGGTATCCTAATGACTTTTCAATGTGTTGCAAAATGTCGAGCTGCTGAAGCTTGAGCAAATCTCCGGCGTAATAATTGTTTAAAACAGGCATGTCAAAACCGATTGAATTGTATCCAATAATTCGGCCACCAACTTCAAGTTTTGCAAACATCTGCGGCAAATCTTTTTCTAAATACGACTCGTAGGTATCTGTTTCGTAGTAATACACGCCAACAAGAGAAACTTTCAGTTTATCTGTAAAATACCCACCAACTTCCTCAAAAGTATTCTGTGTTTCAATGTCTAAAACAATATCGTTCATAAAAACATTTCATCGCAAAAAGTATTCGCATCCTATCGAATATAACCGTCAACTTCCACCCTACCATCCACATCGAACAGCGATACCTGTTGGAAGTTCAAAGGCACGCACCGATTCTTCCTTTAACGTAAGCTCAACAGACTGAATCTCTGTTTTCCAAGAAATCGAGGTGCGAAGAAGATTTTCAATCGAGAGTGCCGGAAATCCGAGTGAATACGCGTTGACAAGAAGCAACCCCGAATTCTTATTTAACAACTTTGCGCAATCAGTAAGCAATTCAGGAAGATGATCCTCGAACTGCCAAAGCTCTCCCTCTGGACCGCGTCCAAATGCGGGAGGATCCATAAAAATTGCATCATACATATTGCCTCTACGGATCTCTCTTGCAACAAACTTTTGAGCGTCGTCAACAATCCAACGTATCGGCCTTTCTGAAAGTCCCGACAAGTCTGCGTTCTCTTTTCCCCATGTCACAACAGGCTTGCTTGCATCAAGATGCGTAACATCCGCGCCAACACTTGCAGCAACAAGCGTTGCCGCACCGGTATATCCAAACATATTCAAAACTTTCATTCCAGGCTTTACATTCTCTCGAATCCAAACCCAGTTATTCGCCTGCTCAGGAAACAATCCCGTGTGCTTAAATGATGTTGGACGGATACGAAACGTCAAATCTTCCCAATGAATATTCCAAGACTCTGGAACTTTTTTATTGATAGTCCATTCACCTTCTCTACCCTGCCGTTTATACGAGAGATGAGAGTCATTCCAAGCCTCTTCATTTTCTTTTTTCCAAAGCGCCTGCGGCTCGGGACGAATCATAATAACGTCACCAAAACGTTCACGTTTTTCAAATGCCCCAGAATCAAGAAGTGCAAACTCTCGCCACTCTGCACAAGATCGAACAAGAGGCAATGACATATTTACAAAGCAACAAAAATCAAAAGCATAAGCAATCCAAAGCCTATTCGATAATATGCAAATGGAAGAAAATCTTTTGTTTGAATGAAATGGAGGAATGCACGAATAACAAAGAAAGCTGAAACAAATGCAGTAATAAAACCAACAATCAAAAGTTCAACTTCGCTTAAAGTAAGCGACACCCCATCTTTCATGAGCGTATAGATTGAAGCAGCGGCAAGTGTTGGTATTGCAAGCAAAAATGAAAACTCAGCAGCAACTGGACGTGTAACGCCAAGCATGAGTGCTCCAATTATCGTCGCAGCAGAACGCGATGTTCCGGGAATGAGTGCCAAACATTGAACTCCGCCTATAAAAAATGCCACCTTGTAAGACATCCGGTCGATACTCTTTATGTATTCCGTGTGACGACCCCACTCTATAAACATGAGAGCGATGCCTCCAACAATTAACGCAAGCGCTACGATAATAGGATTAAAAAGCGACTCTTTTATTACTGAACCAAAAAGTCCGCCAAGCACAATTGCTGGAATTACCGCAATCAGAATCTTTGTCCATGTTTTCAAAACAACACGATCTATCTTTTTATGAGTAACTGGCCAAATTTTCTTCCAATACACCACAACAACAGCAAGAATTGCACCAAACTGTATGACAACGTCAAACGTCTTTGTAAAATCTTCAGAAAAGGCAATCCACTGATTTGCAAGAATGAGATGCCCTGTCGACGATATTGGTAAAAATTCAGTAATGCCTTCAATCAGCCCAAGTGCAATTGCCTTGAGAAATTCCATAATTAATCATCAAAATGGATGTGCTCTCCTGGAGCAACTGGCATAGGCACGGCACTAACGGTCGTTGCCGCAACAACTGGATCCTTACGTTCCGCGGTAACATCGGGTGAATACACTTTCGGTCCTTTAAAGGCTTCCACTTGTTTTCTTTGCCGATACGGCTTCTTTTTTGTAAAAGATTCTGAACCAACAGATGCAACCACCGGTCGAGGAACGAAAACCTTCTGCTGAATTAATGAAGGTGTCTGTTGTTTGGATACTAAAGGAACAGTGGAGGCATTCTCTTCGTGTCGATGAGGCTCTGTAAAAACAGAACGGGACGGAAGATTGTTCAAAGAAACCTCCCCGGAAGTTGGAATGACAATCGCCTCTCCATCCTTTGGCGTTGGTGGAGGATAGTATTTTTCACCTGGTCTCGGCGTTCGCACGGAAACATTTTTCTCCCCCTTCTTCTTCCGTTCTTCGACGATTAACGTATGACAATCATCACAATAAATTGGACGAGTTCTATCTAGTTCTACTGGAAGAGAAAACTTCTTTCCGCAACGCGCACAGTCATACTCGTGTCCAAATCGAGCCCTTTTCGCTTCCTTCTTTTCTGCAGAAATTTTTGCAAACTCAGCTCCAACATCAAGATTCTGATCAAAACCGCTCCAAGTCATCACTCTTTCTTCAATCATTTTTCGATTTCCTCCGAATCGTTCACGAGATTGCTGAACAACCTTTTCCTCACTTCCTGTTCGCTGTGCTATCGGCGGAAGTGTTAATGCAGAAAATGGCTGGCTCGTAACACCATCAATCATTAACTTTAAATAAATTCCATACTTTGGAAGGTTGATCAAATCTTCTGGCGTAAATCTTGGCATGAATTCACTTTCCATGAATTCAGCGTCTTTTGCACCAATACGAAATGTAATCAAGCTCCCCACATTTCCGAATACCGCGTCACGAACAGCAGTAGAAGTTAAACTATCGAGTTGCGCAATATACTGATGAGCAATAATGAGATTCAACCTATATTTCCGAGCCTCAGAAAGAATGTCCGCAAATGACTCTGTGGCAAAATTCTGAAATTCATCAACATACAGATAGAAATCCTGTCGATCATTCTCGTTACGAATGTTCACACGCTCCATTGCAGACATGTAAATTTTCGTGATGATCATTCCGCCTAAAATGCGCATGGCATCTTCTCCAATCTGACCTTTGGAAAGATTAATGAGAAGAATTTTTTTATCGTCCATGATCTCACGGAAACTAAAAGCGGACTTTGATTGTGCAACAATATTGCGCATCATTGTTGATGCCAAAAATTGTCCAACCTTGTTTTGAATTGGCGCAGAAGCCTCGGCAGCAAACTTTACATCATACATGGCAAATTCCTTAAGCCAGAAGGCCTGAACCATCGGATCTTTTACATTTTGAACAATCTCTGCCCTATATTCCTTGTCTGAAAGCATGCGATTGATTCCAAGCAATGTTGTTCCTGGAGTATCAAGAAGCGCGAGAATCGTATATTGCAAAATGTATTCCATGCGAGCGCTCCAAACGTTCTCCCATACCTTTTTAAAAATCGAAAGAAGACTGTACATCACCTTTGAGTTGTAATCATTCACAAGCTCCCATCCCTCTGTCTTCTCTAACATGTTAAACGCAATTGGAAAGTCACTATCTGCAGGATTGAAATACACAACATCATTAATTCGCCAGGAGGGAATGTAATCAAGCATTTTACTTACAGTATCGCCATGTGGATCGATATAACAACATCCATGACCAGCATAGATGTCGGCTAAAATCATATTCTCAAGCAACGTAGTCTTCCCCATTCCAGTCTTTCCGACCATGTATATATGACGACGACGATCGTCTGTCTTAATACCAAATCTTCGCATGCCATTGCGAAAATTTGTTTGGCCAAAGTAGATAATATCCTTCTCGTGATCATGTTCGTATCTCATACGATGCTATATTGGAAGATTCGGAGGAACATCGCTCTCTCGAATAGCAGCCGGCATTATCTGTTCTACATTCGCATGCTCCGTTGGAGATGTTGGAGTCGGCAAGAGTAGCTCAGATTCTGGAAGAGATCTGACACGCTCCTCTTCTTTTGTCTCTTCAATAGTTCGTTTCCAATTTGGGAGCTGAGGATCTTCTTTACTAGCAAAACTCAATGTATCCGGCGCCTCTGCACGACGCGCCCCTACGTTACTCAATACTGGAGTTCTCGCATCAGCTGCCGGAAAATGAAACAACGTAGCCAACTCTTCAACATTCATATACAACCAGTCAGCCCCCTCTCCTCCACTTCTCCGCTTATAACGAGAAACTAATTTTCGTTGCTTACCCGCCATCTGCCATTCCTGCCAAATGTAATCATTTTTTGGTACAGAAGGTGCAAAAAGTCCCAAACGATTCATGTATTGATGATTGAATGTCGCAAACATACCCTTAGCAGAACTCGCCATAAGTCCCCGACTAAACTTCTTTTTTGGACCTGAAGAAACCCAGCGGATTTTCGTCTTCCATGTTACCTTGGAAATTTTTTCTGCAACTGCATCCATTATGAGACGTTCATGCGAGGTCATTCGAAACATACGAAAGTCATCTTTCTTTTCCTCATGAGCCGCTTCACCAAAACCAACCCCCGCTACCTGAGTCAGGATACCCTTAGGCAACCAAAGGACATTTTCAGCTAATGCACCAAATGCACTGGGTTTTTGCTTCTTCTCTTTACCCATCATGGCATTCAAATATTCAGCACCCTCTTTTACAAGCGTCTGACTATCTGGTGGCTGAATGATGATCTGAATCCAAAAATATTCTCTCTCCTTCATTTTCCCCAAAAACTCAATAATTGGTAGCAATGGATCTTTAAAACGAAAATCCTTCTCTCCTTGGTGCTCAAATTCTTTGTATGTTCGAATTGGAAAATAAGATTTTTCAGCGAATACCATTTCACTTCCAAAAACTTCAAACTCTTCATTTGGATATTCATTCGGCAATACATCTACATAGTCATCTACTTCTATAATCTGTGCCTCGGGATATTGCGCATACAAAGCAGCCTCAACCAAATCACGATATTTATCAATAGTGCGAATTAAAAATCGAACATTCCCCTCACTTCCAACGATCTCAAGACTAAAAAAAGATTGAAATTTCCCGATCAGCCAGACTTCTCTCCAAGTAATCGCAGACTTCACACCGGAAATATTCATGAAAAAATTCTCCATGCCCTTCGGGGTATTGATCGCATCCTGAGGAACACGAATTTCTAATAACTGCCATCGCAATGCAGCATTATATTTTCCTTGTTTATAATCCATCCAGATATGCGTCAAGCCCCAGATAATAACACCAAAAATTGGAATCCACCCGACCACGAGCAAGGCTTGAGCCGCAATAAGTGGCAGAGGAGTTGTATTTATGTAATGTAAAACTGTCGTTGGAAGCGAAATGGCAATACCAAGCATAGATAACAAAAGTATAGCACGTTAACGTTGCGAAATATTCATAAAATAAAAAAACTCAGACAGCATGTCTGAGTCTTTTTATTTTAAAAAAATACAATGTTTATGCACGATTCGCTCTCCATCTTTCCCATTCAACCAAAAGCGGGCTCGCAATAAAAATCGATGAATACGCACCGGAAACTAAACCAATCATCAGTGCTAAAACGAAAGGTCTTGTAGTCTCACCACCAACCAAGAAAACAGCGAACAACGGAAGGAATGAAGAGAATGTTGTATTCAATGAACGAGCGAGCGTTTCCATTATGCTTGAATTCACAATGTCTCCAAATGACATGTCACTATGTCTACGACGAAGAAGATTTTCGCGAGTTCGATCAAGGACAACGATCGTGTCATTAATGGAGTATCCAAGAATCGTCAAAACCGCAGCCACGAAGGCCATGTCAACTTGATATCCAAAATAATGGCCCAAGACCGCAAAAACACCCAACGGAATCATCACATCGTGAAATGCGGCAATCATAGTAACTACCCCATATTTCCATGAGGCAACTGGGTGTGTGACCTTACGAAACGCCCAAGCAACGTAAACAAGAATAAGAATGAGCATCAGTACCGATGCAGATATGGATGCGCTTCGTAACTCATCACCAATCACAGGGCCAACCGTATCAAAGCGGATCTCTTTCGCGTCTACAGAAAGAGCTCTTACTATTGAAAGAATCATCTGGTGCTGTTCTTCAGTTACTGGCGCCAATCGAACAAAATATGTGTCGCCTTCGCCCTGCTGCACAACCGATTCAAAACCACCGGCTGTTGCCGCTTCACGGATCGCGCTCACCGATGTTCCAGGCGCTGAAATCTGCATCAAGCTACCACCGGTAAAATCAATACCAAAATTCAGACCGTACGCCAAAAGTGCACCAAATGCGAGAACAACAATAGCGACAGATATCGCGAGCCAAAGCTTAGACTTTCCAATAATGTTTATAGGTTTCATACACGGCTAAAGACCAAGAAAGAAGAATTTTGAACGAACTTTTTGCATACGAGCAATCCTCCTTAAAATAAACCTGCAAACAACAAACGCGCAAAATAACGAAACAAACACACCCAATGCAAGCGTCAACGCAAACCCGCGAATTGATCCGGATGTAAGCTCAAAAAGGATGCCAGTCGCTATAAGAGTAGTTGTATTACCATCACGAATAGAAGGCCATGCGCGACGGAAAGCTTCTTCAACTGCAGAAGGTAAATCACGACCAGATCGAAGCTCCTCTTTCATGCGCTCAAAAATAAGCACGTTTGCGTCAACCGCAATACCAAGAGAAAAGATGAATCCAGCGATGCCAGATAACGTGATCGTCACACCGAATGTCTTAAAGAGCGCCAAGTTAAGAATTCCGTAAACCGCGAGTGACACAATTGCCACCACGCCAGCAAGACGGTAGTACAACACCATGAAAAGAGCGACGAGCAAAAATCCAATCAAGCCAGCCTTAATGCTAAGGTCGAGCGACTCTGCGCCAAGAGCTGGACCTATAGTCTGCTGACTCACGACGGCAATAGGTACAGGAAGCGCTCCAGCATTCAAACGTTGTGCTAATAACTTCGCTTCAGCAATCGTAAAGTTTCCGCTTATCGTAGCCTCTCCGCCATAAATCGGCTCATTAACAACTGGCGTTGTTATAGCCTCACCATCTAAAAAGATTCCAATGATCTTCCCTACATTATTTTTTGTAAGCTCTGAGAAAAGCGCAGTTCCGTTCTCATTAAACTGCAAAATAACTAGTGGCGCCCCACTATTAGGATCAAATGCAACTGACGCATGTTTTAAATCCTTTCCAGAAAGCTCCGTATTCTTCCAAGGATCAACGGTGAGAACATCAGAGGCCGTCGTCCAAGGCATCTCGATATGTGCAATCTCGTAACTTCTCGAAGGTCTTGACCCTACCCTATATAAAATATGGTACCCAAACTCTGTTTCAATAACATCTGAAATATTTGTATCACGAAGATTGTATGCAGCGTCTTCAAATGCTTGAACCATCTGACCTCGAGCAACATAGTCGAGATCTCCCCCATTTTTTCCAGATCCTGGATCATCTGAGTTCGCCTTTGCTAAGTCTGCAAAGTTTTGCGTTGTTGCTTCTGATTTTAATTGCTGCGCGAATGTAAGTGCCTCTTCTTTTGTTCGTGTTTGTGCACAACCAGTGGCTCCGCTATAACAAATCAAGATGTGAGAAATACGTGGTTCAGATTCCGTCTTCCTACTTATGTACTTAACAACATGCATTCGACTCGTACCTTCATAAAGCCCGTTAATAACACCAACTTTTAAACGTTTCGATTCAATCTGCTCAACAAGACCGTCATATTCTTTATCATCCGCAGTAACAAAACCAATATATCCACCGTTTGCTTTTGTCGATCCATCAATTGAGTTCTCCAAAGCAAGAGCGGCAAAGTCTTCGCCGGCAAGTGCCTTATCCATTATTGCAAGAGCATTCTTTCGCTCATCAACCTGCGCCGCATCAATCTGCATCTGCTGCTCTTCTGTAGGTGTTGTATTTACATCTTCAATCGGAGTCCTGAATGCTAAAACTGGAGTCTCACCAATCTGACTAATCGCACTCTGCACATCCGTCACGCCCGGAAGGTCCACAAGCACACGATAGTGACCATCTGAAACGTTTGTCTGCACAATAGGTTCTGCAACACCAAAAGCATTCACGCGACGCTCAATAACATCACGAACGCCTTCAAGGGCAATATCTCGTTCCGCAGAATCAACCGACGTCATGTCAGCTTCGTAAACTAAATGCGCTCCACCCTTAAGATCTAGACCGAGCGTAAAGTCGCGCTCTGGAATATACGGCAAATGAAAGCCGACCTTCTCTTTCATGGTAACCATGACTGCATTCCATTCCTTAGGGAAAGTCATGAGTCCTGCTGCAATGGCCAAAAGTACCAGCGCGGATGCGCCAATCACATTACGCTTCATAGTGCGTGCATTCTAGGCAAACTCAAGATATTTCACAAGGGATTTGCTGTGTATTCGCGTAATTCCTGCATCATTCGAAGGTAAAAACCAAGATTCTGTAAAGTAGCCAATCGTAATCCAACGGTTTCTTGTGTCTTAAAAAGATGGCGAAGGTAGGCCCGAGAAAACTGTTTCGATGTAAAAACGTCACCGAAGGCATCTATAGAAGAAAGATCCTCAGTAAAACGCTCATTTGTTATTTGAATCTTTTCATAAAGCACTGCGGCTATCTCTTTGTCAGACCCACCGGAAACTGCAAGATCAAATGCAGAACGAACTGCAATACGCGGATTCTGATTCCACACAAAAAGCGAACCATGTCTTGCGTTTCGCGTTGGAAGCACACAATCAAACATATCAATTCCAACGGAAACGTAATACACAATCTCTTCTGGCATGCCTCCCCCCATGAAATATCGCGGTCGATCAGAAGGCATTATCGCCGCAAGCGCTTTTACAACACGAAATGTATCTTCACGCTTTTCGCCAACAGAAAGACCGCCAATCGCATAACCGTCAAAATCAATCTCCTTCAAACCGTCTAACGATCGTCTTCGCAAATCCTCATGCGTACCGCCTTGTACAATCCCAAAAAGCAATGCCCTATCTTTCTTATCCTCAATCTGTTTAAAAAAATGCGCCTTCGAACGTACTGCCCAACGAAGTGACCGCTCCATAGCATCTTCATATCGTTCACGAGTTGAGTCTCCGGCAGCTACGTCATCAAACTGCATTCGAATCGACGAACCGATCGCTTCTTGAATTTCCATTGATCGCTCTGGAGTTAGTCGAATTGTTGCGCCGTCAATATGCGACTGGAACGTAACACCGTCTTCATCTGTCGCATTCAAATTCGACAAACTGAAAACTTGATAGCCTCCACTATCGGTAAGCATAGGCCCCTCCCAATCCATCAACGATCGCATGCCTCCAAGATTACGCAAGACGTCTTCACCAGGACGCAACAGTAAATGGTACGTATTTCCAAGAATAATCGACGCACCAAGCGTAGAGACTTCTTGAGGAAGCAACGTCTTTATCGCTCCAGCCGTTGCGATCGGCATAAAAACCGGCGTCTCAACAACGCCGTGAATAGTCGTCAATGTCGCACGCCTCGCCTGACCGCGCATGTTCCCTATCTTAAACGGAGATTCGATTTCGCTCATATAATCCAATAGAAACAGCAACGCCAACATTTAAAGACTCCAAAGCCGAATCAATGACAATTTTCACAGAAGTTCCCTCAATAGGAAGCACTATGCCCGCGCCCTCATTCCCAGCAATAATCATCGCAGGGCGTGTCCCGATCCTTGCAATATCAATCGCGCCTTCTGCAAGTTCCAATCGATAGACTACACGATTACATAAAGCGATGAGCTCTAAAGCGTCTTCGCGCGAAACCGTCATCCATGGCACACGAAGAATCGCACTTGCCGACGCACGTACGACTTTAGGACTTGTTACTTCTGCAGACTCAATGAGAATCACGCTCGCACCAAAACCCAAACATGCACGAAGAATCGTTCCAACATTTCCAGGATCTTGAACCCCATCAAGAACAATAATCGTGTTTCTGGACTGAACATCCTCAATCGTCCAATTCGGAATCTTTGCTACTGCTGCAAATGCCTGAGGAGTTTCTGTTGAAACAAATTCAGCAAAGCGCTTTGTGTCAGCAGAAGTAAAGGTCCATTCAACAAGACTCCCAGCATCACGAACAAACTTCTCGCCTTCGATAATAAATCTTCTAAGCTCTTTTCTACCTTTTTTTGTAGTTAATCGTGTTAGCAATTTTTCTTGAGTAGCTGTCAACATAGAAATTATTTCGCGGAGTCTTGAGCAAAAGCATCTTTCGCTACGTTCCAAAGCGAATCATCACCTTGAAGATGCTCGTAATACCACCATTCAACTCCCCAAAGCAATGCCTCATGAATTCCGGTCTCTTTCGCAAACTGAAGATGTTCTCGAAAATCATCTGCAGAAAAATTAACATCAATAGATCCCGATTCTTGAGGATTCCCAGTAAACCACGGCTCCATCTGAAGCTCCGAAATAACAATATCGTCAGTAAAGAATCGAGCTACAAATGCATGAACCCGATAATAAAATGGGGTATTTGGAAATGCCACCGGGCCAAGAATATCCTGGTGTGCAAATCTATAAAGACTAACACCTATAGAATCACTCAATGAAGCAACATTAAACCAAAGTTCCTGCTCGCCACTTACTGTCATCATAATCGGTCGACTATCTAACGCTCGCACAAGTGCAACTTCCTGACGCAATCTCGACAAAGATGGCTCTGGACATTCGCCGTAAGAAAAGAATGGCTCATTCTCTACTTGCCATCGAGTGATCACGTCGTATTGACGAGTATGAGAAACCAACGCCTGCATGTAACGCAATACCTGTCCGTCAAATCCCTGAACATTTGAATCATAAAAAGAAGGGATGTAACACTCTGGCCAACGAGGCACCTTCATTCCAATCGCAAGCGTAACTGAAATATCGTGGTCTGCCGCGATATCAAGTAAACGATCAATTCTCGAAAAATCAAACTGCCCTTGAGCTACTTCAACATCACTCCAATACACAGGGATTCGAACATCATGAACACCAAGATCATCCACAATCGCTCGCAGTGCTTCAGCCGAATCCAAACCAAGCGATTGTGCGTATTTATCTGAAAAAGTCACTCCCAACGTTTGAGGAGAAGAACGGAGTAAAGAGAATCCCAATAGAAAGAACCCGCAAATCATGGACGTTAAAATGAATGCTGCGAATGCCGCATATTCTCGCCACCCACGAATCCTATGATGCCTCCAGTATTTCATGTTAAATTTCCTCTTTTTTCTCACGAACAAAATTCAACCAACTCTCAACAAATTCAATTGCAACTTTCAGTGGAGCTTCAATAATAAAGTCAAAGAAATAAATGAAGACATTAATCTTCGCAACACGAATGGATAACCACGAACCTGCACGAACAATAGGCAGCATGAGAACATCAAAAATTGTTCCTATAAAACCATTTCGCGCATCTGATGCAACAATATCTTTTGTTGAAGAACGGATACGAATGCCAAAAAACGTCACCAGAGAAAGGAAGAAGAGAAAGAGCGCAATAGAAAGCCCATGGAATCCAAGGCTATGCAAAACTGCACCAATGATTCCGTAAACTCCTAAGAATAATATCGCGTACAAAACACCAAAAACACTGAACCAAGTATTCCTCGAATCACGACGTACACGAACGGAAAGTAATACATGCGGAGCGCCAACTGCGATCGCCCTTGCTGTAGCAATATAGTCTTCGACATTCTTTTTCTCTGGAATGGAAACCGTCAAGCCAATTAATGCCAAAAAGATTGGGTGGAAAGTGATATTCACCAAGAGCGGATACCAAGATGCCTCTTGCGCAATAAAAAGATCATAAGGAACTTCAATAATCAACGCGAGCAACATCTTTGTAAGAAAGAGAAACATTACAGCACGAACAACAGTCCTACGAAGACGAACATTAAAATCCTTAGTTCTTTCATGAAGCGCACCCCTTATTGCATCGTCAAGTGCTGTGGGATCTGTTACAAGAGGCGTGTGATCTTTCGCGGTCACAAATGCATCACGAAGCACCCTAAATATGCCAGCCTTTCTACGAAGCACGCGCCCGAGACGATCCGTAAGCGGATGGAAAAGCTCCTCTTCGATGGTTGAGATGACAGGAACAATATTCGAAGCAAGCTCATCAATTAGCCTCTGGTCCGCCTGCACGCCAGCCCAAGTTGGATAGTAAAGCGTCAATAATCGATAACGTAACGTTGCGGCATTGCTCTTAAGAAGTGTTCGATGAATCGCTATATAAAGCCGAAGATCTTTCTTCTCTTCTGTAAGATCAAACTTTGGATCCCAATCAATTCGACTCCGCATTTCCTCGTACATGAAACTTGCAAGCGCCTCGTCACTTGCCGGTGGTGCTAGTGCGTATTCCACCTCTGTCGCGACAACATCAAGCAACCAAGTGGTCAGCTCTTCACGCTTTGTCTTCACGCTCATTACCGCAGAAAAAAGCGGTTCGTACTTTGATAAAATTATTGCAATCTTCGGCCCGAGAGAAAGCGGAATACTTTTATTTGGCAAGTACTTTGCCCAAACTAATTCCTTCAACAGGTCCGCAGCCATCTGCTCTGGAGAGTCTCCACTCCCTCGATATCTTCGCAACATTCGCTCAATCGCGTTTCTTCGCAAAAGATGCTCCTCTTGATAGTCCAAAGTATTCCGAACTTTTTCATAAAATGAAGCAGCGGTAGATGCCGGCACGCTTACTTCAATTGTTTCTTCACCAGCGCCTGCTTCAACAGGGGCGTCATAGTGTCGAACTCCTGCAGCTAATTTTGCTAATCGTTCGTACATAAACAAACTAAAAAAGTTCTCGTTCTGGAGATTGCGACACTATCGCATACGCATCCTTGGCCGACTCTACCACAGCCACAATTTTTATGTCGTTCGCATCAATCGCGTCTTGCGTACCGTAGACTGCCGTCTCTAACCACTCAATAAGCGGTGTCCAATGTTCTTTTCCTACTAAAACTATTGGCATTCGTGCTGACTTCCCAGTTTGGATGAGAGTAATAAGTTCGAAAAGTTCATCTAAAGTGCCAAACCCACCCGGGAAAAAAACATAAGCCTGCGCAGCAGCTGCAAGCATGACTTTCCGAGTAAAGAAATAATAAAAACCGTGAGAAAGAGAAGTGTAAGGATTGAGACGCTGTTCGTGCGGAAGCTGAATATTCAAGCCAACCGACGGCGCGCCAACTTCAAATGCCCCCCTATTCGCCGCCTCCATAATGCCAGGCCCTCCGCCAGTAATAACAGTGAAGCCACTCTTACCTAACATCTGTCCAAGCGTATAGGCCTCCTTGTACCAATGACTGCTCGGATGCGCTCTTGCTGAACCGAAAATCGATATTTCGTGCTCAACACGAGTGAGAAGTTCAAACCCTTCAACCAGCTCCGCCATTACACGAAATACACGCCAAGAAATCTCAGATGCATGAAGAGTCATCCCACCTTGACGGCATGCGGCACGCTCTTCTTCATTCAAAGGAAAACGATATGATCCAGAAGTTTTTTTTGACAAAGTTTTTCCACGAAACAATCCCATAGATGTGACTATTGTATCATCCCCTCCTTACGCAAAACGCATCGAAGGTCAACGATCAATGATCCTTTCATGCTTGAAAGAATCTGTTCCCGATTCATTGAAGAAAACTCTGGCCAATTCGTCATGATCACTAAAGCATCAGCGTCGCTAACCGCATCGAGCATGCCACGAGCAATTTCTACTCGAGAAAAATCCGAAGAAAGCGAGCGAACAAGAGGATCAAACGCAATAATATTTGCATCTGCAGCTAAGCACTGTCGAAGAAGTTCTAAGGCCGGCGCATCACGAACATCATCAGTCCCTGGCTTAAAAGCCAAACCCCAAACCGCGATTCGCTTCCCTGCCAGCGAACCCAATTCTTGTTCTAGCATGCGATAAGACAAAGATTGACGCTCGGTGTTTACCAAGGTTGTTGCCTGCAGAATCTTTAAAGGCGTCCCGACAGAATCACCGAGATGCATAAGCGCTCGAACATCTTTCGGAAAACAACTTCCACCATATCCAGGACCTGGCTCTAAAAACTTCGAACCAATTCTGTCATCAAGTCCCATTCCTTTTGCAACAATACGAGCATCTGCACCAACAACGTCGCATAACCCAGCTATCTCATTAATAAAACTTATCTTTGTAGCTAAGAAACTATTACTCGCATACTTAATCATTTCCGCTGTAACGGTATCCGTAACAACAATCGGCGCATCGACATCTTTATAAATTTCTTTTACCGTCGCCGAATCCTCACCGCTATCTGCGCCAAGAACAATCCTCGATGGATGCAAACCGTCATATACCGCATTTCCTTCGCGCAAAAACTCTGGATTTGCAACAACTCTCAATCTTCCATTCACAAATTCAGTAATCAATCGACTTGTTCCAGGTGGAACTGTCGACTTTAAAACAAATACGTTATTCGGTGCTACTTCTGCGCATGTTAACGCAGCAGATTTTACAAAAGACAAATCTGCAGAGCCGTCTGCGGCACTCGGAGTTCCAACACAACAAAAGACAATGTCGCATGTACACGCCAATGAAAGATCCGTCGTAAAGATCACTGGAGTCGATGCAGAACAAAAAACTTCCAGCATCCCTTGTTCAAAAAAAGGCAAACCTCCTTGTTGCAGAATTTCAATCTTCTTCTCATTCAGGTCTGCACAGGTTACAGAGAAACCCCGAGCCGCAAAACTCGCCGCAGTTGCAAGTCCAACGTATCCCGCTCCGAGAATGCCGATTGTTTTCATACAAGAAGTATTTTACTCATCCGTATCTGCGAATGCACCTTGTGCAGCAATATTTCCAGAAGGAGTAGAAACACCGTCATTCGGTTCCACCATAACAACAACATTTGGATATTCAACTGGACATTGAACAGAAAAAACTTTCGCGAATGTTCCATCTGCTCGAGTCTCGAGAACTCCTGCAGACTGCACATCTGCCAATCCGTCTTTCACCATCCAAACTTCATACGAAGTATTTAGCGCTAATGCCGGAAGATGAAGTACTACATTATATTCAGCGTTCTCTTCACTCCCACGCCTATACACCACGCCAGCCAACGCACCGTCAATTCCTGTAATCGACGCACTTCCGTCCAAAACCACCGGTGAAGAAAGAGTTACAACATCTAATGTTTCCGCTTGTGTTGCTACGGCTTTTTCATTACTTGTTCGGAACCATCCAATGAGCCGAAATACGAGAAATCCACCCAATCCAACAACAATCAAACAAAGAATGACGCTTCCGATCCCGCCTCTCGATCTGGATCCTCGATGTTTATAACTTTGATGCATCATACGGATTCAATTGCATTTGCAATAACCTCTGCCGGATTAACCTCGACGATTCTTGGAATAATACACTCAGCAATCGGAGCAGAGACCATTCCTGCAAGCGCAGTTGCTGCCGCAATCTTCATTTCACTTGTTAACTTACTTGCTCGACGATTCAAAAGACCACGAAAAAGACCTGGATACACTAGAACATTATTGATCTGATTTGGATAATCAGAACGTCCAGTCGCGATCACTGCCGCACCGGCGGCTTTTGCATCTTCAGCCTCAATTTCTGGTACTGGATTTGCAAGGGCGAAAACGATTGGGTTCTTTGCCATGCTCCGCACCATGTCTTGAGTCACAAGATGTGGCCGACTAACGCCAATAAATACATCAGCACCGGTCATGGCATCTGCAAGGCCGCCTTCGATGCTTTTCGCATTCGTCATGGATGAAAGTTGCAGCTTCTCTCCGGACAAATCTGTTCGATGTTTGCCAACGATTCCTTTCGAGTCTAGAAGAACGACGTTTGCAACGCCTGAATCGATAAGAAGCCGAGTTATTGCAACGCCAGCAGCGCCGGCGCCATTCACAACCACAGACAATGACGACAATTCACGACCAACAACTTTTGCCGCATTCATCAAGCCAGCAAGCACAACAATCGCCGTTGCATGCTGGTCGTCATGCATGACCGGAATATCTAAAAGCTCAATAAGCCGTTTTTCTACGTCAAAACATATTGGCGCAGCAATGTCTTCCAAATGGATTCCACCAAATGTTGGAGCAATCATTCGTACCGCCTCAACAATGTCGTCTGCGTTTTGACTTGCAAGCACAATTGGAACTGCGTCGATATTCGCGTACTTTTTGTAAAGCACTGCCTTGCCTTCCATGACTGGCAGTCCTGCTTCTGGGCCAATATTTCCCAAACCAAGAACGGAAGAACCGTCAGAAACAACTGCGACAGTTCGGCCCTTCATGGTCATGTCGTAAGCAAGACTCTTGTCTTTCGCAATCGCTAAACACGGCGCTGCAACTCCCGGCGTGTACGCAATACTCAAATCATCTTGCGTTTCAAGCGACATAAGGCTTGTTATCGCCCATTTTCCTGCATGCTTTTTATGTTCCTCAATAGAACGTTCTGCGTAATTGTGTGATGCCATAGAAGAAAACTAGTAGTCACCTAAAAATGATTTCGGAGATTCTTTTCTTGTTACCGTTTCGCCCATGTCGTCGAGTACGATTGTGGGTCCATCCTCATCTTCCCACGATTGCTTCTTCACCGCACGTGATTGATATACTCCGCCACCATATGAAGATTGACTCCACTGTGGCATCTGCCGCCTTAACCGCACATTTTCTATCATTCCCAAAGGAATCTCTTGAATAAAAGGCGACGGTTCTCGAACGTCGATTGAATCAAATCCAGTAACCAGCGGATACGTCAAAAAAAGTTTTGACTTGGCTCGTGTTACAGCAACATAAAAAAGTCGACGCTCTTCTTCCAGTCCACCATGCTCACCCATACTCCGGTCACTAGGAAACATTCCGCCGGCACAATGCAATACAAACACCGCATCCCATTCCAGTCCCTTTGCCTGATGGATCGTCGACAGAATAAGCTTTTCTTCTCCGCTTCCACTATCAGCTTCATGCGAAGTGTCATCCATGCGCCCGCCAAAGTCTCCAGTCAATGTCATTGCATCTAAAAATTCACCAAGATCTTTGTACTGTTCTGCAAATACAGACAATTGCTCAAGATCATCTAATCTGTCTCGGTAATTCGGATACTCAGATTCTAAATACATTCGATACGATTCGTGAGAAGCAAAGGAACGAACTGCACTAGCAGGAATCGGCGCAGCAAACATTGCTCGCAGAATGTTCGACGTATGACGGAATCCTTCTGCTGCACGAGCGCCAATATTCAACGGAGAATCCAAGGCTTCCTGTGCAGACTCAAACTGTGCCATGTGTTCTGCAATCTTCTGGCTTGTTGTTAAACCCAACCCTGGTTGAATCTGTAAGGCGCGCAGCCAAGCAACCACATCGCGACCGTTTCGAAGCAGCCGAAGGTGAGAAACGGCGTCCTTAATATGTGCCCGTTCAAAAAATTTCATTCCGCCACGATATTCATACGGAATCGAGCGCTTCATCAACTCGAATTCCACAGCTTGCGAATGAAATGCTGCACGGAAAAGAACGGCAATATTCTTCAATGGACATCCTTCATCTATCAACCCCAAAATCTGCTCAACAACATATTGGCCCTCTTCTCGCGCGTCATTCGCCGGAACCACAAATGGCTTTTCACCAGACAATCTTGCAGAGAACAATTCTTTTTCAAACTGGTCTGTATTATTCGCAATCACCGCGTTTGCAACATTCAAGATTTCTGGCGTTGACCGATAGTTTGTTACCAATCGAAAGGTTCGAGCGTCAGAGTATCGTTTTGGAAAATCAAGAATGTTTCGAATCTCTGCCGCACGAAATGAGTAAATACTTTGCGCGTCGTCACCAACCACTAAGACGTTCCGATGAACACCAGCGAGAAGATCAACAATATCTGACTGAATAATGTTCGTATCTTGGAACTCATCCACCAAAATATATTGAAATCGATTCGCAAGCTGTTCTCGAACCGCGTGATTGTTTTGAAGTAAAAGTAAAAGTTGCAAAAGTAAATCATCAAAATCCATGCTTCGCGCTGTTCGCTTTGCAGAAGCGTATCGCTCTGCAACCATGCTAATCTCCGGGAAAATTGCCCCGAAATGATTCGCTCTCTCTTCAACAACACTCTTCAGCGGAATTCGCGCATTCTCACTATATGAAATCAAACCTCGCAGCACATTCACACTCGGAAAGCGTTTTCCTTTCGTGTCGATGCGCAATTCTTTAATGCACAATTTCATCATGTCGTTCGCGTCGTCTTCATCCAAAATAGAAAAGTCATTTCCAAATCCCGTCTGCGATCCATACATGCGAAGAATTCTGTTTGCGATTGAATGAAATGTTCCAGACCACAATCCGCTTGGATATGCCCGCAACAATCCCTCAACTCGCACCATCATTTCCTTTGCTGCTTTGTTCGTAAACGTCAAAAGCAATATTCTGTCTGTTGGCACACCGTGCTCGAGCAACCATGCAACTCGGTATGTAATAGTCCTTGTTTTTCCGCTCCCCGCCCCTGCAAGAACCAACGTTGGTCCTCCTGAGCTCGATACCGCGCAAAACTGCTCTTCATTGAGTTCGTTTTTATAATCAATATGTAAATTTGGTGACAGTTGATTCGCAGATAAAACAAAATCTTTCATACTGTCCGTAGTGTAATAGATGAACGTCGATACAAGAAATAAACTCAAACGCCGGGGAAGCTACCCCGGCGTCGCGTGACTACCTAGTCGATTTTGTAAGCGGTAGAAGAGCACGAACAAAATCGTCTAACGACAGAGCCCTGTGGATTTCTTTTTCGAACTCGAATGTGATCCATCCATCAGAAGACACCTTGGCACATTTCCAGTCAGACAACCCGCCCTCACGGCTAGGCGTATTCACATTGAACCTTGCCCCATGGGAATACGTTGAGGTGTGTACATGAAGAACAAAAGTTCTCGGCTTCTTTTTTGCTCCAGGCTCTTCCCTTCTCGTTTTCTGGAATCGCTCTACAGAAACCAGGCGCCCTTCAGTGAGCACAACAATGAACACCTTTTCCGAAAATGGATTCCAGTCAGTGGCCCTGGAAATAACCAGCAACGTGGAAGCGGAGAATATCAGAGCGCATGTCGAGCCAAGAATTTCGTAGCTCATCCAACCCGTAACCACGGAAGCGCCAAGAAAAACAACCGCGAACAGTGCCGCAAAACAGTGTTCGACCCGACTACGAGAAAGGTCCTCTTTGTCGATACGAAGAATCTGAGCCCGCGCATCACCAGGATTCCTGCCGTGACTATCCATCAGATCACCTCCTTGAAATACTGCAGTTATCACAACAAACCCCCGGAGAGTAACAGACTTCAAATCATCAAACAAGAATGAAAGAAAAATTGACCACGAACAAAATCTCCGCTAATCTTCGCCCCGGACATTCCAGTCCTCAACCCTTGGAGCGTCATGCTCATACTTCCACCCTACTCTTTCCTCCCCCCGGGACTCATCGAGTGCGAGAGACCGGAAAATCTTCATCTCAAAATTGTTCCGTCGAAACACCTCATTTTCGGAAGATGCGGACATAAGTTCAGCGTGTCTGGCAGCTCCACTCTCGTAATAGACGGAACCGTTGAAAAAGTCGCAGACACTGCAAGTCTCTGCAAACCAACGTCAATGAACTCCGTACGACTTCTAAGAAGCCGTTGGCTCCTGAGAAACCTTCTCTTTTCGACGAGCCTACATCGTTGCGACGAATGCAGAAGAAGAGAGGAACTCGACTCGACCATCATATGCCCCATGTGCATGGGAACGATCCCGCCACGTTTTCTGTGCAGGATAGAGAAGGAGGGATCTGTACGTTCGATGCTTGGAGAACGGCAAGATCGCATTCAACATGCAACAAAGGTCATGAGCGCAGAAGATGAACAAACGGAAATCATCGTCTGCGAAAGTTGCGGACGTCGCAGAGGATCCAGTACGACGCTCTTTCGCTGGAGCGGCAAATACGTCATTCCGTTTACTGATCAATGACCAAGCAGAAAAAACGCACGGCTCCGCTCTACGAGAGTGGGGCCGTGATGTGTTTAAGAAATGATAAGGAATTCTTTTTCGTACTTCTGCAACTTCTTTATTTCTATTTCTCTTTTTCTCGCGTCACCTTCTGATTCCTTTTCTTCATGCCAAACAAGAGTCACCGGCAGCCTCGCCCTTGTGTATTTCGCGCCTTTTCCGGTGTTGTGCGCAACAATTCGCTTACAGATATCTGTCGAAATTCCTGTATACAACGTTCCATCAGCACAACGAAGGATGTAAACATTCCATGTTGGCATAAATGTTATTGCAACTGAATATCATGACTCCGAATCGCCCGTCGTCGCTTGACGTAATCTGGAATTGTTCTTGCGACAAGATTCCAAAACTTTGCAGAATGATTCATCTGTCCTAAATGACAAAGCTCATGAACAATGATGTAGTCGGAAAGATGTGAAGGCAGAAGCGCGATCTTGTAATTAAAATTCAAATTCCCTTTTCCCGAACAACTCCCCCATCTGGTTCGCTGATTACGAATCGCGATACGGTTCCACGAGAAACCGTAAATCTGATTAAAATATTCGAGCCGTTCATTTACAAGTCGCAATGCATTCCTTTTATCTTCCGCGACTTCTTTCGCTGTTCGTTTCGGTGCCACCGGCTTTGCATGTTTCTTCGCAAAAGAAATCTTCGCTAAAATCCAATCCGCTTTTTGCGCAATTGTCTGTTCAATCATGCGTTTCGGAAGCAACACCGGCGCCGTTACCACAAGCTTCCCGTCTGCATGAACCGCAAACCTCAGCACCCGAGAAAAGCGCTTACGGCGAAGAATGTAAGGAATATTTTGAAAACTACGCAATTCCTCCTGCGGCTTTTGCATACTGACAATACACGCAGTCATCTGCTGCCTTCGGAGTTTTACTTGACTGCAAACACGTTCGCATCTTCATCAATGTTTCTGCAATCCAATCATCATTGCCAGTATACGGAAGAACCTTCACATCAAATTCAATCTTTCCATCAAACGCTGCAACATCTTGTCTGCCATTGCAGTACACAAAATAGCCAGTCGACAAAACAACAAATCCCATTCTCCGCAAAATCCATTGATAGATTTCCATTTGCCGCTTGTAACTCATTTGCCAATCAGCATCCAAAGTTACCTCACTACTTTTACTGGTCGCCTTATAATCCACCACAATAATCTCGCCATTTGGCGCGACCCAAAGATCGTCTACTGCACCGGTGACCAAGAAGTTAGACGGTTCATCCACCACCTGACACCCAACAAAATTCTCTCTCCACCGATCCATCTCCTCATGCGCAAACGGAATGGCATTAATCCCATATTCCCTCATCAACGGATGCGCCGTCCCCGCTACCCGATGCACATCAAATTCCTTCTTCAACAACAAATCGACCGTCTTATTGATGTTAAACGGCGGCCCACTTGGCCTTCTAATCCCTAACCGTCGATCAAGATAAAAACATCGTGGGCATTTTACAAAGTCTTCGATTTTAGAACGTGAAACTTTGTATGGGGATTTTGATGCGGGATCGTAGAGGTTGCGGGTGCGGGACATATTTTTTTACTCAAAATCTTTCAATATAACACCTTCTTAAGTTTTTCATTCCATCTTCTTTTAGCAATTCCGTCTCAACACACTACTGTCAGTGAGAATAAGAAAAAACGCCTTCGAGTGTATAGAAATGTTCGTTAATCCAAAAAAGCCAAAGCCGCTTCCTCATCCTTTTCAACGAAGATTTCAACGGCTCGCTTTGCTTTTTCAAGTAGGACTTTTGCTTGTTTACGTAGTTGCAAAGCTTCTAACACCTTGTTTGCAAGTTCTTCTTGTTTTGCATCTGCGAGCATTGGTATTTTGACCTGCATAGCACTTTCTGGCTTCAAGTGAGCGATAATCGCGCCTCCTGACATTCGCTCAATCTGAGTTTTGCAGTAGAAAGAGTTGAGGACCAATGCAAGGTAGTTGTTGTTTATCTTTACCTTCGGTTTAAGGCGCAGAAACGCACCACTCATAATTGCATCAACATCCTCATTGAGAGCAAACGAAATGCCGATTGTGCCATCTTTTGTGAACAAAACTTCGCCCTTGTTTGGCTTATAGTTTTCCTTCAATCCTTCGTACAACTCTTCTGAAATTTTCTTCTCAACATCCTCTATGCCGTAGATAGTAAAATCAGAAACACGAATGAAATCTTTCCCTTCTTCTGCATACGCTTCGCTTCCAACTTCAACGCCTTTCTTTACTGAAACGATGTCGCCAAGTTTCTCTTGTTGAACTTTTGATACTCTCTTAGTTATCTCATCGTATTTTGGTTGCCAATACTCGGCATCAAAGCGACTGTCTGCTAACGCTTCGCTAAAGTTTCGGACCGAGATAGTTTCTTCAGTGCCTTTGTAGCCCTCAAGATTGATTTCTTTAAGAAGCATCTGTTCAGCTTCTCTGTACACGTTCTCGCTCGCTGTTTTCTTTTCGTACGCATCCAAGATAAGCTTCTGAACAGTATTCTCAATCTGTTTTTTGGGTTGTACAATCTTCAGTTCTTCAAGAATAGTTAGGTTTATGTGTCCCTGAACACCCCCACTTGCAAACCTCATCAACTGAAAACGCCCATACATTGAGTTTAAGAAAGCAGTTAGGTAAAACGGGCTTACGTTTTCTTTTGAACGGATAATAATGATATCGGCAGAGTTTGTCTTTTCATCTTCAAGGTAAACTGAAGCGTTGCCAAAAGAACCACTGCGAGCAATCAAAATGTCGTTCTTAGACACTTGTGATTTTTTGAGCTTTTTATGAAAATCATCGTTTATCCTTTGACATTCTGCTACATCTACAAAAAACTCTTTCACATTTCGTGTTTGCAATAGTAAAACCCCTTTATCATCGTACTCAGATACCATTGAGCCAACAAAGCCCACATCTATTTTTTCTGAAAGCTCTCCTAGTAACTCAACATCTTTTCTTTCATTGATTAAGCTATCAAGAGCTACAAAATGAGGGTCGTAATACTCAGCATCAAGACGACCAACTAAATCACTGTAGTTTATTACCGAGATTGCGAGGTTGTTTTCTTTTGTAATCGTTTGCCAAGACATAGTTATTTCAAGAAGCTAAGACCTTGCTCTTTACCCCAAGCAACAAAGGCTTGAGCGATTTCATCGAGGTCGCTTAGATACTCGGGATTGCCATTTTCATCCTTCACGGCTTGTCCTTCTTCGTCTTTCTCAAAAATATAATCACCACTATTATCTTTGAATGATTGCTTTTGTGTGGCAAAGAAAATAGGATAATCTTTTACAGTCGAACTTCCACCAGCATCTACTTCATTTTCATTCCACTTCTGCAAGAAAATAACAGAGGTCTTTGTGCCTGTGTGTGGCTTAAACGAATTACCGTGTAGCCCTACAACCGCCAAGATACGAGCCTTTTGCATTATGTATTTACGAACATATTCCTCACTTGTGTTATTAAAAATACCCTGCGGAAGTACGACAGCAAGCCTACCTCCTGCTTTTACAAAATCAAGGTTCTTCTCAATGAAAAGCAAATGTCTGTCTACTGATTTTTGCATTTTGCCTTTGGCGTTTTTACCGAGAACATATTGCGAGAGAAGGTGTTTTTCTTTTACCTCACCCGCAAAAGGGGGGTTAGCAAGCAAAACATCAAATTCTAACTCTTTTAAGGAATCTAGATTATCAAAATATTTCGTGTTGTCATCAAAGTATTTTACAAGATCGAGTTCTCTTAGTTCGCTTTTAAACTTTTCAGGCCACTCTTTGGTATCAAGTGAGGTGGTTTTGTAGATATGACTTTTGCCGTCGCCAGCAATAACCATAATTGCACGACTTATCTTTGTTGATTTTTCGTCAAAATCTATACCGAACAAGTATCGCATCGCATACTCTTTCATTCCTGCTTTTGAAAGGTTATCGTTTCTAGCAACATACTGCATTGCATGTACCAAGAACCCAGCACTACCGCACGCTGTATCTATGACATATTCTTTTTTCTTTGGGTTCATCATTTGCACACACATATCAATCACAATACGAGGCGTAAAGTATTGACCTTTCTTGCCTTTGGCTACATCAGGGAGCAGGTATTCAAAGGCCTCGTCGATGATGCGGAGATTGGAGCCGAACAAGCGTACGTCCTGTAATTCACCGACACAGATAGAGAGATGTTCAGGCGATAGCTTGATTCTGTCAGTCCTCTCAAAGATTTCAGGCCATTCTTTTTTTGCGTCCTCAAATAAATCGTCAATTACTTTTTTTGTATCCTCAGGCTTGCCATTAGGACTCTTTCTGAAATAGAGCTCTTCGCCATTGCGAGAAATGGCCTCCTTTTCGTCGTAGAGCTTTGAATAGATGAGTTTAAATATCTCATCAAAGCTATCAAAACCGGATTGAGCAAGTACCAATTCTTCAAGTGTTGTAATAATTATCTTAAGATCTTGTTCATGCAGATCTTTAAGAACCTTTCGTTTTTGAAGAACATCGGAAACATCTTCTCCGTATGCGGGTATTTGATCTAAAGTATCAAAATCCTTTGGATACGGACGGAACAATATCAACTGATACTTGCCATTAAGCGCAACACCAATCGGCGAACCCTCTGCATTCAAATATGACTTTAACTGCTGAATATCATTCTCGACATTTGGCGCTTTGACTTCGATAATCATCTTTATCGTTTGCCAAGTTTCGTTTGTATACACGACAATATCAGCTCGTTTATTGTCATTTTTCTCACGACCAAACTGCACGATCTTTTCAAGTTCGATGTGTGCCTTTGGATACTTGTACTTCTTTGTAAGTTCTAAAAGGTAAAGCTGACGAACAATTTCCTCGGGCGCAGATTTACCCGTCTTTTCATTGTAGACAAGTTTTTCTTCCTCTAATCTCGAAATAGATTTTACGTAATACTTACCCTCCTCCTTTTGATATATTTCAATCTTGGCCAAATCATCGAACATTAGAAGATCCTGTTCGGGATTTTTAAAGATTTTACTTAAAATCTGCTGAGTTATGGTCATATTTTTTGGCCGAATTATAAATACCTCGCCTTATTCCTCAAATGTTCCTCATACGTTTCTGCATAATAGATGTCGCCTTCGTCTGTTGTGAGGAAGTAATAATAATCATTATGCGTTGGGTGAAGGACAGCGTTGAGGGCGTTGAGGCCTGGGGCAGAAATTGGGCCGGGTGGGAGGCCGGGGTTTTTGTAGGTGTTGTAAGGGGAATCCACTTCAAGATCGGCGTAGGTTGGGCTTGGGTTATCGCCGTCAATGATGTAGTTAATGGTGGCATCGGATTGAAGCGGCATGCCAATGTCTAATCGTTTCAAGAAAACATCAGCAACATTTTTCATGGTCTCTGCAGTGCGAACTTCTTTTTCAACAATCGAAGCCAACGTAAGAATGTCATGCGTACTCATGCCTGCAGAATCGCCGGTTGCAACACCAATCTCATTCACTCGCGTTTCCATGGTACGCAACATGGTTTCTGCAATCACGTCTGCGGTGGCGTCCGTATTGAATTCGTAGGTATCTGGAAAAAGATAGCCTTCTAAATCAACGCCAGATGGCTTTCCTGCGCTTACCACAAATGGATCGCTCGCAAGCTCACTCTTTGCCGAAGTCGCAAACTGCCACGCTTCAAGAGAAATCTCTGGCAATGCGGCATGAATACGCTCCCCCATTTGCACAAGAGAAAATCCTTCTGGAATCGTAATGCGCACCGATGTTGATTGAATGCTTTGTAAGGTATCGATAATCGCAGAATAACTCATGCCCTCTTGAAAAACATAGGTTCCCGGATAGACCGTCTCGACATCAAACAATCGTGCATACACCCGAAGCCAAAACGAGCTTGCAATATCGTTCTGATGCAACCTTGATGCAACGGTTCCAAAAATATCAGTCTCCTCTACGGTCATTGGAATGTCTTTTGCGTCAGCATTTGGCTCCCGCAACCATGCCGCATTCACAAAGAGATAGCTCGCAATAAGAAAAAAGACGACGACCATGCCGACAAACGCGGAAAGAATTTGTAAACGACCAGGAAAACGAGAAGGTTGGTAGGGATAAGGCATAGGGGTGAGCGACCTCCTCATACTCCCCCTTGGTAAGGGGGAGGTAGCTTGGCGGACGCGAGAGGAAAAGAAAGTGATGAGAGTAAAGAATTGATGTGTGTCGGGAGTGAAGACCGCGTCTTCCCCCTCCTTAACAAGGAGGGGGCTAGGGGGAGGTAGCTCATCGCTTCTTCATCTTTTCAATATGCGCAGCAACACGAGCTAATCGTTCTGGGGTACCGCTATCAAACCATGGCTCGGTTGCATGATAAAAACCAACTGGCCTGCCAGAGCGCGCAATTCTTGGCCAAAGATGCACTTCATTTGATATTGGCAAAACGTCGTCTACCACGTCACGAACGGATTTATTCATGACATACCAACCAGAACTAATGAACCCCGTTTCTTTTCCAAGAAGCTCAAGTTCAGACTGCGATCGATCGACATACGCTTCAAGATTTTTGCGTTCTACACTTGGACGCAAAATTTCATATTTCGCAATATCTGCGCTTGGAAGTTCAATGGCGGCGATTGTTGCGATCTCTCCGTACTTTTTATGATGCTCTATAAACGCGGGAACGTTGATCCAAAAAAGATTGTCTGCGTTTGCCACGATGAAATCATCTGCAACGTCATCCCAATTCACAAGCTTCGTCCAGCCACCAGTGCCCATTGGTTCTGGTTCGACAAGATACGAAAGTTGCATGCCGAGCCTTGATCCTTCACCAAACTCATCAACGATCATGTGGCCAAGATGTGCAACAGAAATCGCAACATTCGTTATTCCAGCAGCTTGAAGATGTTCAAGAACGTACTGCATCATTGGCTTGCCATGAATTGGTACGAGTGGCTTTGGAAGATGGTCTGTTAATGGTGCAAGACGCGTTCCTTTTCCGCCTGCAAGAAGAATTGCTTCAATCATATCTGCTCCATTTCTATCACAAAACGCGGACTCTTTCGAGCCCGCGTTTTGAATGGTAACTTCTACGCGTTCAGTTCACTTCGAGTGCTCATGCCACTTGTATCTACATCAATTTCCGATGCAGACTGAATATCATCTCCGATTGTGAATTGACCCCATGCCGTTGCAGGAACGTCAATCACGTAATCTGCCCAATTCGATCCATACAATTCCGTCGCAAGAGCTTCGGAAGTAATCCATCGAAGAATGTTGCCCTCCTCGAGCGCGTAAACATTATTCACTGATTGCACCTTAATCAAAACAGATCCAGCCTTCGCCATCATCGGAGCACCAATAGGATAGTTTGTAAGGCTCTCATCCGTTACGTTAACAACTGAACTGAAATCATCTGCATAGGTGAAGAAAGTTTGGCTGTCCAAGAATGGGCGACGAGCTCCGTCTGCACCAATAAAGTACACAGTGCTCCACGATTCCCCTCTCATGAAGGTTCCTTCAGCGAGCAATGTTGTAGCATCGCCCGAATCTGTTGAAGTTTCATCTGAAATCGATTCTTCTGTTCCGATACTGAAGGCATCAGAAGAATCTGTAGCAAGAACAGTTACAAGGTCTGTCCCTTCTGCAAGAATCGTTACACTCTGTGCAGAAATACTTGGGGCAGTCCATGTATACGCACCATCATTCACAGTATTCTCAATGATCGAATTTGACGTCACCCCTCCATCTGTTGAATACGCAAGATTCACATAACTTGGCGTGCCCGTGCCGCTTGAAGTGTTCCAAGCAATTGCAATTTCATCTCCCGGCATGAACACATCCGCAGCTACAGGAAGAGTCATCATGATTCCGTAAGTTAATGGAGTTGACGAATATTCAGAAGCTGAGGAAGTTCTCGTAATAGTGTCTGCGGTAACAGCGGCGTCTGTGTCGTGAACTGCGTCTGCCGAAGTTGTTGTTGTAATTGTATATGTTCCAGTCGATCCTGCTGTACCAGGATTTACAATCATACTGATTGTACAAATCTGCGCACCGGCAGCTTCAGCGTCTCCTCCGCTCCGAGTCAATGTCACAACCTGTCCAGCAACAGCCGTAGTAAATGAGCCATTCATAGTAGAACACGTTCCACCGGTTGCGCCAGTAACGTTAAATCCGGAAGGGAATGTGACCACAATCTTTCCCGTCGATTCCAATGCATTAACCATTGTAAAATACACTGTCGCTGTACTTGATGTTGCGCTCCTCAAATTTGATGGCTCAACATTTGTAGAGGTTAATGTAGCCGCAACAATGGTATCTGCAGTAACAGCAGAGTCAGAGTCATGAACAACGCCTGAAGAATTTCTCGTTTTAATCATGTAAGTCCCAGTCGAACCTGCAGTTACTGGATTTACTATTGCATTAATCGTACATGTCTTTGCGCCAATCGTCGCAGTACTACCGCCACTTCGAGTTAGCGTTACCACTTGATCTGCAACGGTAGTAGTAAATGAACCATCCATTCCGGAACACGTTCCACCGGTTGCACCAGTAACCCCATATCCACTTGGAAATGTGACTTCAATCTTTCCATCTAATTCCAATGTATTGAGCATGGTAAAAGTAGCCGTCGCCATACCAGACGCCCCAGCAATCAACGTCGCTGGTTGTACATTTGTCGATCCTAGCGCCCCTGGAGAAATAGTATCTGCAGCAACGGCAGCGTCTGTATCGTGAACTGCATCTGCTGAAGTTGTTGTTGTGATTGTATAGGTTCCAGTTGATCCCATAATTCCCGGGTTCGAGATTCCACTGACCGTACAAGAATGTGCACCAGCCAATGCGACCCCACCAGTACTACGCGTCAATATTACAGTCTGAGTATCGACACTCGTAGCAAATGAACCGTCCATAGTAGAACACGCCCCGCTTGCTGCACTTGCTACATTAAATCCTGATGGAAAGGTAACCTTAATCTTTCCATTTGCTTCGAGTGTATTCACCGAAGTAAATGTGATCGTCACTGTGGTAGATGCCCCAGCAGTTAATGTTGAAGGCTGAACGTTTGTTGATGTTAATGCTGCGGCGACGATAGTATCTGCAGCAACGGCAGCATCAACGTCGACCTCAACATTCGATACGTCAGTCGTTTGGATTGTGTAAGTTCCAGTGGAACCGGCAACATTAGGATTTACGATTCCGTTAATTGTACAGGTCTGCGGTCCAGTGGCCTCTGGATTATTTCCAGGACCTCCACGAGCGATCGTGACGACTTGATCTGCAACGGTAGTAGTAAATACGCCATCCATCGTTGAACAAGTTCCTCCACTTGCACCGGCTACATTAAATCCTGATGGAAAGGTAACTTTAATTTTTCCATCCCCTGGAAGTTCTGTTGCCGTTGTAAATGTGGCTGTAACAACACTCGTAGCCCCAGCAACTAATGACGCAGGCTGAACGTTCGTTGATGTCAAACCCGCAGCATGAGCAAACTGTGCAGTCCCAAGAAATCCAGACAGCGCAATCATGGTACCTGTGAGTACTGCAGCAATGCGTTTTGCGGCAGCCAATCGTGTTCGCGTTTCAATCATAAGATATGAGTGAATAAAAATTGTTCCTTCTAAGCATACTCCACATAACCCAAAGTCAATGTTTCATTATCCACAAAATTCTATAAAACTGAAAGAAAAATACTCGTGACCACTAAGCTAAAAAACAAATCGAGTATTGCCAAATTATGAATCGAATCCATGCACCTAAAGCAATGGAGTCCCTGTCATTTCTGGGGGCTGAGGAATACCAAGAATTGCTAACATAGTCGGCGCAATATCTGCCAATATACCGCACGGAGGCATGAGAGAAAGGTCGCCGTCTGGTGCATCACCAGCAATCGAAGGCTTCCCTTCAAACTGCTTTCCAACAATCCAAAAAGGCACTGGATTTGTTGAATGCTCTTTATCAATATCATGAGTCTGTAAATTCAAAACTTCTTCTGCATTTCCGTGATCCGCTGTTATAAAAATCACTCCATCTTTTGCCAAAACTGCCTCAACAATCTTCCCCACACATCCATCAATCGTCTCTACACCCTTAATTGTTGCCTCCAAATCACCCGTATGCCCAACCATGTCTGCATTTGCAAAATTCGCAATAATTACATCGTAATTATTGCTACCAATCTCTTCTAAAATCTTATCAGCAATAGAAATCGCGCTCATCTCTGGCGCCTCAGAATACGAAGAAACGTGAGGGGAAGGAATAAGCGCTCGATCTTCATGTAAAAACGGCTCCTCACGTGTTCCATTAAAGAAAAATGTTACATGCGCATACTTTTCTGTTTCTGCTACATGAAGTTGCACCAGCCCTGCATCTGAAAGAACTTCCGCGAGTGGATGAATCACCTTTTCTGGCGTAAAAGCAACAGAAACTGGCAATCCAGATTCATATTCGGTCATTGTTACAAACAATACATCGCGAATTGGTTCGCGATGGAACGATTCAAAAACCGGCATAACAAAAGCCTTTGTAAGTTCACGAGCACGATCTGGACGATAATTCCAAAAAATAACCGCATCCCCTGGAGTAACCACTGCCACAGGCTTACCGTCCTTCTGCAATACAGTCGGAACAAATTCTTCATCATAAACTTCACGCGAATATGACAGCTCAAGCGCTGCAATCGGATCTTCCGCAACGGCATCGGATCGACCAAGTGCAATAGCGTTATACGCCTTCTCGATCCTGTCCCAGCGATTGTCTCTGTCCATTGCAAAATATCTTCCGCTAATTGTCGCAAGCTGCCCAATGCCAATCTCCTTCATGTGCGCAATCGCATTTTTTATAAAATCAAGTCCAGCATTATAAAGCGTATCTCTTCCATCTAACATTGCATGAACTGCAACGCGCTTTATTCCATGTTCTTTCGCCATTCGAAGCAATGCATAACAATGTTCATCAAACCCATGAACTTTTCCGGAAGAAAGTATTCCCATGAGATGAAGCGTTCCACCTGAAGATTTCACTTTATCTATTGCCGAAACAAGTGCCTCATTTTTCATGAATTCACCATTTGTAATAGCTTTTCCTAAACGCGGCAAAGTCTGGTAATACACGCGTCCCGCACCTATCGCCAAATGTCCAACCTCGCTATTCCCCATCTCACCCCAATTCAGTCCAACCTCTTCACTTGACGCCCGTAATGTCATTGACGGATATCGTTGCGTCAGCATGTGAAACGTTGGAGTTTGTGCACGAGTAATCGCATTCCCTTCTGAGTCAGGAGCAATGCCAAATCCGTCTAAAACCAAAAGAACCACAGGACGTGGACGATGAACATTGCCAGATTGATCAGGCGACATAGATATCGCCATTCTACCATGAAAAATGCCTTATCGGACAGCAACTACGTTCGTATTTACTTCAATAAATACAGAAGGTGTTAACGATTGAAGACCTAAAAATGCTTCCCGTGTTTTCACACTATGAAGGGATCGCAATTTTGCAATTTGTATATCAAGCCGATCTCGTTCATTACGAAGCTCCACATTCCGTTGCTGCAATTCTCGAACCGCATATCCCTTTGTGGCCGCAGCATTCACCTGAGCAACATATAAAATTCCAAAAGCGACCATGCTGCCAGCCATTACTACAGACAACACTCGAGGATTCTTAACGATCCGCTTTAATAATGAAAATTTTCCTCCTTGAATATCCATACTCATTCTATTTTTTTTTCAACAATCCTGAGTTTTGCGCTCCGCGAACGAGGATTGAATCTTTGTTCTTCTAGAGACGCAACAATCGGCCTTTTCGTAACTGAATGAATGTCTTCACGCTCTTTACACCAAACTTTTATTAACCGATCCTCAAGTGAATGAAAGGTGATTATCGCGAATCGTCCTCCGGGACGCAATACATCCACAATACCGACAAGCCCCTTTTCTATCTCCCCAAGCTCATCATTCACGACAATGCGCAATGCTTGAAAAACTCTTGTAGCTGGATGTATTTTTCCGGTTCGAGGGATGACGCTAGTAACAACAGCCGCAAGCTCACCAGTCGTAGTAATTCTAGAAATTCGTCTAGCATCGAAAATAGCCTTAGCAACAATCGAAGCACGCACCTCCTCGCCATATCGTCGAAAAATCGTTGCAAGATCATCCCTGCTCCACGAATTCACGATTTCTTCTGCGGATAAATCCTGACGAACGTCATAACGCATATCTAATGGCCCATCATTCATGAAAGAAAATCCGCGCGAAGCGTCATCAACGTGAACGGAGGAAAAACCCAGATCAATAAACGCGGCATCAAATATTCCAACCGAATGAAGCGCAACATTCCCAAACGAATCGTGAATAAACCTCACTCGGGAATCAAATATGGCAAGGCTTTCCTTCGCGGTGATCAGATTACGATCATCACGATCGAATGCGACAAGCTCACCATCTGGCGATGTCGCAGAAAGGATCAAGGCTGCATGACCGCCAAGACCTACCGTTCCATCCATCACTCGACTACCCGAACGAAGCAATAAGCCTTCGAGTACCTCTTTTGCAAGAACTGGAATATGAGCGTTACCGGACATATGGCTATATGTTCAATCCACCAAGCTCCTCTGCAATCCTTTCCGCATCTTTCTCTGTCTGTGCAACATACGTCGTCCAGCGTTCCATGTCCCAAAGTTCTAATCGCGTATTAACGCCAACAATAACGACATCTTTTTTTAGCCCTGCATACTGACGAAGATACCCAGGCACAATGCATCTTCCCTGTTTGTCCAATGCCACGTCCATTGCACCAGCAAGCATGAGTCTGGCGAATGCACGGGCATTGGACTGTCCCAAGGGCAAATTTGCGAGTGACACTGCAAGCTTGCCCCACTCCTCCATAGGAAGCAGGAATAATGAAGAGTCCAAACCTCGCGTTACCACCGCACCACACGCAAGTGCTTCTCGAAACTTCATAGGGACGGCAAGCCGTCCTTTGTCGTCGATAGTGTGATTGTATTGACCAAGGAACATGGCCGGTGGTTTTTTAAGCCGTCACGAGACGGAGGGGAATTCTCCAAAAATTCTTCGTTTGCAAAAACGTCTACGCACAATCCCCACTTTGTGCCTTCTTGCTCCACTTTACTCCTCCCATGGCCAGTAAACAAAAAAAATAGGCAAATATTGTGGATAAAGCCTATCTTTGTTCTATTTCTTTTAAATACCAGAATTCCGAGATCGAAGAACTCTGTGATACACACCAGCAAATCGATGAGCCTCATCTCTAGCAAGTTGAAATAATGCACGATGCGATTTAACGACTCTGCAAAGCTCTGCATCGTCTAAATCATAAATGAATCGATCCTGCTTTCGATCAAATCCCTTAGCAATCCCGACTACCGGAATCTCGACGCCGAACTCTTTCAAAACCTCTGTCACTCTATTTGTCTGTCCCTCCCCTCCATCAATAACAAACACGTCCGGCAAAGACCACACATTGGGTGATGTTCGAAAACGATTCAATCGCCGACGCATCACCTCTTCCATAGCTGCAACATCATTAACACCTTCAAAACTTTTTATCCGAAACTTTCTATACGCCGACTTATTCGGCTTGCCGTTTTCAAAAACAACCATTGACGCAACAGTTGAGGTTCCGCCTATATGTGCAATGTCATATGCTTCAATTCGACCAAACAGGTTTAGTCTTCCGCCTTCAATAACAATGTTTTTACCAACAATATCCCAGTCATCTTCTCGCATAATCAATGCCACATCGTTCACATGTTCTAACGCGTCAATCTTGTTGCGTAAATCTGCAGCAGTCTCAAAATCCTTCATGATTGCCGCATGCCGCATATCACGACCCATCTGTCTTATGACGGATGTTTTCTTTCCTTCAAAAAATTTTATGAGTTGACCGATAATTCTTCGATATTCTTTTTTTGAAATCTCTCCAGTACAAACACCAGGACATCGGCCTATCTGCGCATCAAAACATTGACGACCTCCATTCTTGTACTCACACAAACTCCAAGGAATCGATCGACGAATAAGATCCAACGCAATCCGTAATGATCGACTACTAATATAAGGACCAAAAACCGCAAGAAACTTTTTTTTCGCAACCGAAGAAAGTGTTTTTGTAAACGGCCGGATTCCCATGCGCTCAAGATCTAAACCGCGCAAAAAGATTGGCTTGGGATAGTCCTCATTTGTAATACACAAATATAAAAAACTTTTATCATCTCGAGAAAGGACATTGTACGGTGGCTGAAATGCACGAATCTGATTTGACTCCAAAACAAGCGCTTCAATAACCGTCGCAGTTTGGATGTAATCAATACGTGCAATATTTAAAACAAGATCTGAAATTCGTGCGTTGTGAGCCTTAACAAAATACGATCCTACACGTTTTTTTAGACTTGTAGCCTTTCCAATATATAAAAGTTTTCCATGTAAATCGTAATAAAAATACACACCAGGCGCATCTGGGAGCTCTTGATTGAGAATGTGAATCGACGAAGGAATCATGCCAATACCTTACCCGAACATCCAAAACACTGCTACCCAAAAATCGTCATAATCATAATCGCAAAAAAGGCACAAAATGTAATACCAACAAAAATCTGAGGGATTCGGAGACTGTTCCGTGGCAGCTCCGAACTCATCCGCGCACGCTCATACGCAACAAGAAGAGCTATTGCAGTAATCGAGCCCAGAATGCCTCCTGTTACAGAAAGAATAGACAAGAGAGAGTTGACTCCAAGAAAGAGAAAAACGAGCGGAACCGTCATAGTTAAAGACCATGCCGGAATAAATCGCAAACGAAAATCAAACAAAAACGTATTCGTTAATGAAGATGCAATATTCATGAAAGCAGAAAATACCACAATAAGTGCGATGACTGAGGCTAGAATGTACACGCCGCTACCAAGAACATTGTTCAAACCAAGAATTGCATTCTCCGAAGTTGCATCTCCAGTAACACCGACTATAGAGAATACAAAAATTCCATAAATACCCAACACAACAGCCAAGGAACGACGGATGACTTGAGGCAGTAAAAATGCCGACCTTCCGAGCAAATCACGAGCCTCTGGAATCGCAGAAATTCCATGAAATGCGAAAACCATCACTCCGAAAGCTACGCCAAGATGTTCAGGCGCAAAACCAAAAAAATTCGGCCAATGAATACTCGGAATTGCGGAAATAGCCAAGACGACAATAAGACAGAAAAAAATGGGAAGTAAAATGCGCTGAATCCGTGAGACAAAAAAAGTTCCTCCGACTGTACTCAATGCTGCGATAACAAAAAATGCTAAAGTCGCCGTAAGGGGCGTCAAGGGAAGAAATGAGAACGTTACTATTCTTAAAAACTGCCCACCGAAAATACAATACGCAAGTAATGCTCCATAAATACTCGCAATGTATGCGGTGGCAGCGATAAACGTTCCAAAATGTCCCAACTCACGACCGACAACCTGAATAAATCTCGCTTTACCGCCACGAACAAGCACAAGATCTGCGTACAACGTAAGAAGAATCGTGCTCAAAAGAGCCACAACGAATAAAAGCGCAGCCCCAAGACTAAAACCGACCTGAGCAACGACAAAAGGCAATGACAGCATTCCAACACCAACTGTCGTGCCAATAATTACACGAGAAGCACGAGCTTTTACAACGGAAACTGAAGGCATAATTACGTATATTGTAGCATGGCATGTTGAAAATCTTGTTATCCCCCTCCCGCCCACACTCTCTCCACTTCCACCAAAAAGCATGGACGTTTACTATGACCACACTATGGTTGATGGCGGCAGAATTCCTCCTCATAACCTTGAAGCCGAGCGCTCATTGCTTGGTGCACTTTTGCTTGATCAAGATGTTCTTCTCAAAATCGGCGACACGCTGAGAAGCGAAGATTTTTACAAAGATTCTCATCGGCTCATGTATGAAACGATGCTTGAACTCGTAGATCGCCACGAGCCAATCGATGTACTCACACTCGGGAATCGACTTGAAGAAAAAGGTGTTCTCAAACAAATCGGCGGCCGCACAGCGCTCGTTGAGCTCACCAATGCAATCACCACGGCAGCGCATGTTGCGCACCATGCAGAAATCATCGCAAAAAAAGCAGCGCTCCGTCGTCTTCTCCATGCAGCAAGCGACATCACGGATCTTGGATTTGATGAATCACAAGATGTTGACGTCCTTCTGGACGAAGCCGAACGCCGTCTCTTTAATGTTTCACAAAACTTCATTAAACAATCGTTCGTCCCTCTTCATAGCGTTCTCACGCAGGCGTTCGATCGTATCGACGAGCTTCATCGCGAACGAGGCAAGCTTCGTGGCGTACCAACAGGATTCGTCGGAATCGATAATCTTCTCGCTGGATTGCAAAATTCTGATCTTATTATTTTAGGTGCACGTCCTTCTGTTGGAAAAACCTCCTTCGCTCTAGACATCATGAGAAGCGTCGCACTAAAAACGAATAAACCCGTTGGATTTTTTAGCTTAGAAATGGCCAAGGAGCAACTCGTTGATCGTCTCATCTCTTCTGAAGCAAATGTTGACTTATGGAAGCTTCGCACCGGGCGACTTTCAGAAAGTGCCGATGACTTTCCACGTATTGGCGACGCGCTTGGCAGACTCGCAGAAGCACCAATTTTTATTGACGATTCTCCAATAGCAACCGTAATGAGCATCCGCACAAAAGCTCGAAGACTCCAAAGCGAACATGGACTTTCCATGATAGTCATTGACTACCTACAGCTCATGGAAGCTAGAAAGAAAACGGACAATCGCGTGCAAGAAGTCGCAGAGATTAGCAGAGGGCTAAAGCAAATCGCTCGCGAACTCTGCGTTCCAGTCCTTGCTCTTGCACAGCTCTCTCGTGCCGTCGAAATGACAAAACCGGCAATTCCAAAACTTGCACATCTCCGCGATTCTGGAAGTATTGAACAAGATGCTGACGTTGTGATGTTCTTATATCGCAAAGCTGCAGATAAGAACTACCAACTCGAAGAACTCACGCCAGAAGAAAAAACGCGCGCCGAAGTCCACATAGCAAAACACCGCAATGGACCGACTGGCATGGTTCCGCTTTTCTGGGATGCAACACATGCTTCATTCAAAAATCTTGATAATCGAACTGGAGGGACACCTGTTAATACCACAGCGCCGAACATACAGCCATCAAACAATTCAAGAACAGAAAATGTCGGGCTCCCGCCAGGAATTCCACCGAAAAATGCAGGGCTTCCGCCAAAGCGCTCAGCTTGATACGATGCACATTATTCCAATCTTTATCTTTCAAATCTTTTTATGTTCAATAAGCTTAAACAGATCAATGACCTCCGCACACAAAGCAAGCAAATGAAAGCAATGCTTGATGAAGTCGTCGTTGTAGGGCAAAGCTCGGGCGGCAAAGTTATGGTCACCGTGAACGGAAGTCATGAAACGCTCGGAGTGCAAGTCGCCGACGATCTTGATCACACAAAAATCGCAGAACACATCAAAGCAGCGCTCAATGATGTAAATAGCAAACTTCAAGGAGAGCTTATGAAAAAAATGAAGGAGATGGGCGGACTAGATGCGTTCAAAAATCTTGGACTGTAAAAACTTCTTTTTACTTTTCCAAAAATAATGTATGCGGAAGTTTCCTGTCGCAATCCATCATGCGGTTTCCGCGCTCGGTCGACTTCCAGGAGTTGGGCCAAAAACTGCACTTCGCTATGCATTTGCACTATTACGATTCTCAAAAAATGATCTTCTTCTCTTAAGCCGATCCATCGTAGACCTCACAACGATCACAACATGTAAAACATGTTTTACTTATGCAGAAAGCGATACGTGCGACATCTGCGCCGACTCGTCTCGCGACGTATCAAAACTTTGCATTGTCGCCGAAGCGCGTGACATTGCCACATTGGAAGCCACGAGCGCATACAAAGGAAAATATTTTGTCCTTGGCGGCGTTTTGAATCCAATCGACGGAATGACTCCAGAAACCCTAAACATCCACGAACTCGTTGATCGATTAAAAAATAATCCATCAATTCATGAATGCATTTTAGCCTTTTCGCCAGACGTCCACGGTGAAACAACAATTCTCTATCTTGCCAGACTTCTCGAACCTTTCAAGGTTTCAACAACTCGACTGGCTCGCGGACTTCCAATGGGAGCAGACATTGAATATGCAGATGAAGTCACATTAGCAAGTGCAATTTCTGGACGTTCAAAAGCGTAAAGATCGCTCAACATCCTTGTCTATTCATCAATGACCCCTTCTTCAGATTCAATGTTTATTTTTCGTTTTCGATTTTCAAGAACCTGTACAACACAATAAAAAACAATAATCACAAGCATCCCAAGTCCTACCCAACGAATCCCACGATGAATCGACGACCAGAATTGTCCAAAAAAGAATCCGACTGCAAGATACGAAATAGACCACAGAATACCACTCACAATATTCATAATCATGAATGATCGCCAGCGCATTTTCAGGACTCCGGCAATAAATGGAACGAAAGGACGCAGCGGGCCAAAGAATCTACCGAAAAATACCCCAACAACACCATAATCATCCATGAACTTTTCTGCACGATCGATAGCCCTCTGAGAAAAAAGTACAGGAAATCGTTTTGCAGGATTCACTCCTAGGCGTCCAAGAACAAAACTGAAGATATCTCCCAAAATCGCTCCAATAGCAGCAACGAATGCAGCCGTCTGCATATTAAACAGATGCTGAGAAATCAAAAATCCAAAAATAACTACAAATGTTGCGCCTGGAATAAGAAGTCCAAAAACAGCAATAGATTCACCAAAAGCAACTGCAAAAAGAAAGGCATATGCCCATCCGCCAAGCTGAGAAAGAAGCGAGAACCAATGTTCAAACATATTGAATGGACTGAGGATAGCGCCGCCATCTCCTTCTTGCCAGAGCCGTCCCGCACATGATACGATTTTCGCGCATTATTCAATGCCTTTACACCATGCCGGTGTAGCTCAGATGGTTAGAGCGGCGGTTTTGTAAACCGCAGGTCGTCGGTTCGATTCCGACCCCCGGCTCCACTTTTCACTACTTTTGAACTTCAAGAAACTGGTCAGGAGATAAAAATGTAACGAGTGTAAGACGGAACGATTTGAGACTATTTTCGGTGCGGAGCTAGGAAAGCTCGCGAAACGTACTTCTTGGTACGTTGAGCGAGTTTCCGACGCGACAAACCGAAAAGAGGCCAAATCGTTCCGTCTTACCAGGGTTGGTACTCAAGCGGTCAACGAGGGCAGACTGTAAATCTGCTGGGCTTCCCTACGAAGGTTCGAATCCTTCCCAACCCACCACATAAAATCCAATAAAATTGTCCGTAGTGTTGTCACCTCCTGCGTGCGGCCCTCTCCGTACGGCAAAGTACGAATTCGGGCCGTACTCGTCGGCTCCTAGCTACAAACAATTTTATTGGATTTTATTCACTCGTTCTCGTTTTGCTAAAAACCGATACAAGACAAGTGCAAAATGAATTAAGCTTGGTCAGATTCTCAGAGCGAGTAGTTCATAAGTCCTATTGGTCTTATAGGACCTATGAGCGAGCGACGACGAAGCTGGTCAAACTTGGATACCTTTTGCCCAGTGCAACATTTGCTAAGTTTGTTTACTGCTAGGAGCCACGAGGACCGAAGCGAGACGTACTTCACAGTACATTGAGCGAGGACCACAGTGGCGACACGACAAGAAACAAGTCAAGTGCAGAAATAATTAAGTTTGTTTAAATGCAAGGCGGAGCGAGGACGGTTACGACGTCTCCGGCTAAGCCGGATCCGGCTTCGCCGGAAAGACGTACTTCACGGTACGTCGTCGATCGCCCGCAGCGACAACGCCGCAGTTAAACAAACTTGGATTATTTCTGCCGCGGTAGCTCAGCTGGTAGAGCGCATCCATGGTAAGGATGAGGTCTCGGGTTCGATTCCCGACCGTGGCTCCAAAAATCCCTCGCATTGTGCGAGGGATTTTTGATTGCATACACCGATACTACACTTCAGGACTCAAAATAGTTTCCGAAATAACCTTATACCGTAAATGGATAAAGGAATCTTTCAGTGTTGTACAAGAGATCAAATGAAGCGCTTTTACATTCGATAATTCATCTGGAGAGTGTATAGCCTTGCCATCAATAAGCGTCGAGACTCCAGCCCCGCCTACTGCGAGCGGAGCAACGACGATAGACATTTCATCGATGAGCCCCGAACGCAACAACGTTCCATTCAGCGTGCCACCGGTCTGGATAGTCATTCGCTCAATGCCGTGCTCTTGCCCGAGAACCTCAAAAAGCTTTTCAAAGTCCACCTCAGGCCACACAAGTGTTTGCACATTTCCGCCAAAAGCCCGAGCTGGATGATCAGGATTTGTCGTCACCACAATGACGCGCTCGAGCCAACTGGAAAGATAGCGCAATCCCTTTTCATGAAGATGTGGCTTGTTGTCGATAATGACTCCAGTAACAGGAATGTGTTCAGCAATCGGTTCGCGTTCATTCATTCCTATCTTTTCAAAGACCCTTCCGCTTTGCAGAAAACAAGGGTCTGTCTGCTGCTCAAGATCGTAATACTGACACAAGCCTTCTTTCACGCCTTGAATACGCTTCCAATCTTTATCTGAATCAAGAACATCAGAGTCTCCGCTTGTAATCTTGCCATCAACGGACATGAGCATGAACAATATTGTATAGGGACGATTAGTCATAATGTCTCTAGTGTGTGAGATCCAAAATATAATTGCAAGCCAAACATAGCGTCCCAATACCACAATAGTCCCTTACTCTTGAGCCGTGCCAAAGAAACTCAAGATCTTTTGCGCAGCAGAAGTGTAGGTCGCGCTGTCCATAATGGAATGTTCTGTATTGTAATCCAAGAATGTATCAATGAATGATTGCGCCATTGATTCCCCGATGCCGTTATCACCAAAAATCAGGGAAGATAATCGCGTATATTCAGCATCGTATTGTGCTTTAAATTTTTCATTCGCAAACAATCGTTCCTTTAACGTATTTGTCTTACCGCTCATCCCTCCCCCACGATTCTCTTTTACAACACCGGCATTTGCATCTGCACCATTGAAACCACCTTCGTTCATCCATTCATTTACCACGTTTCCAAGATCGTCTTGAGTATTCGTCTGCATACGGTTGCCTCCACCTAATCCACCAAGCGCCAAATTCTGATCCCATGAAAGCATGGTGAATTGTTTTGTTTCTTTGTTGTAATACAGATAGTAATTGCTTCCCATGCCACTAAATGAATCTTGATTTTGCAACAATGTATCAAGCGCCATCATGCGGATGAGTGAGTCAACATCAATCCATGAATCAAGGTCTTGAGCAAACACTTCATCTGAAGATTCATCAAGGAATTTTAAGAATTCAATGAGCGGAGCAAGATCATCATCACCAACATTGGTCACCTGCTCATACGAATTGGCATACAACGTTGGATCATCGCCAAGATAAGAGAATCCAACAAAGTTTCCTGCCTTATACAACACGCCATCAGAAGAACCGAAATACTTTTCAATGTAGGACTCATCGAGATTCTCTGTAAGTACGTATAACGAGGGCTCATTATCTGCCATGGTGACAACGCCATACGACGATTCTGGCACAATCTGACCAGCAGCGTCATGAATCGCGAATGCCACTGGCTCGCTCAACAAGCTAACATCGCTACCAATACGAACAGCGAGTTCTGTCACACCTTCATACGATTGACCGTCAACAAACTCATCGAATTTTATGAGAAATGGTGGATTGCCGCCTGTTGATGACACCATTCCACCACCCGCTAGCTGACCAACATTTTCTTGACCACCCTGCGCTCCGCCTGGATGCATAGACGCGAAAAGCGTCTGCAATGTTGATCGCTTTTCTTCGTCAGAAAGAGTATCCCAATCCTCTGGAAGCGTGATGAATGGAGGAAGTTGGAGATTCTCCAAATCGATCATGTCGATATTGAAGCCCATTCGTCCCTGTGGTCCTCCCTGCATAACATCAGCAGGGATATCTCCGATTGGTGCAGCACCCATGCCACCACCCTGTTCAGATCCACTTCCGCCAAGAGTCTGACGTAACGTAAGATTACCTTTTAATCGCACACCAACATCATCAATCGTTACCCCATCAATGGTGACGCTAGTACGATAATAATCTTTCTCGCCAGTTTCTTGGTACGTCGTAACCATGGAATCATATTCTTCTGCAGTCAATCCGATGCTCACGTCATGAACCACAGAAGCATCAAAAAGCGCGACACTATTTTCATAGCCGCTTTTCTCAGCTTCGATAAAACCGCTTTCACCAAAGTGATACGCGATGATGCGAAGTGAACCACATACAAGAGCAATGCCAATACTGGCAACGAGCGCAAGAATGATCCAATAATTTCTTTTCCAGACTAAAGACATAGCGTCCTAAAGATCGGTGGTGTTATAACCAGTCAATAACGAGACGTTCAAATTACCATTGAGTTTCTTGATTGCAGATAGCATCTCTTGTTTCTTTGCGCTCTTTTTCAATGTGACTGAATACACAAGCTCAGTAAGAAGCCCGGAGCGAATTGAATCAACACTGATTAATTCTGATCGTCCAGTAAATGTTACAAAGATGTCATCAAAAAGCTTCTCAAAATCAACATCATTATTTAACTGGATCTTCAAAATCTGACTCGTAATCGGTTGAGCGAACAGATTAAATTTACTCAAAATCAACACAACTAAACTAATAATCACCGTTGAGAGGATGCCGAGAATGTAGAATTTCGTTCCCATGGCCATACCGATTGCCATGGCAAAAAAGATGAACCCGACATCTCGCGTTTCTTTTACCGCATTTCTAAAACGAATAATCGAAAGTGCTCCAACCAGAGAAAATGCACGCGCAATATTTGATCCAACAATAAGCATAATCACCGTCACAATCATGCCCATGAGGATCAGGGTGTGAACATAGCTTTGCGTATATGAAGTGCCCTTATGCGTTTTCTGATACACAAATGCAATAAAACTCGTCAACACAAAACTCAAGACCAACGCAAGAATAACATCAGTAATCGTGAATGTTCCTGTTAAGTCCTGAATGCCGAGCGATGAGAAAAGTGCGAGAAATTGATCCATAGAAAGAGATTAGGTTTCAAGATGAAAGAATGAAGAAGGGGTAACGCTTGCACACTCGAGTCCCTGACAGTACTTGCTCACACGAATGAGACGATGGTTATACGCAGCAACCAGCTCAGTAATCCAGTACGGAATACGATCATTTGTCTTAATCTCCATAACGACCATGTCTGGAGAAATCATGAATCCTTCCTTTGGATTCTCAGCTAAATCAAGATTCTTTCGGCTATAAGTGACGTCAGAATCAAATGTTATACGTAATCCAGCGTCATAATCGCTTCCAACATAGGCTTCTCGCGAATATGTTGTAATGATCTGTGGTTGAAGATTGCCAAGAATAAGCATTGATTCAGCTTCCTCAATCACGGCATGATCACGCGGTTCGTGCTCTGGAACAATGTGACGCTCACAAAAATTAAGCGCATCCCGGTATCGCATTGGCACACGACGCTTTTGCGTAACCCGATCAAGTCGCTGCTTAATCTCAAGAAAAACAATACTATCGCCAGTTAATGGACCATCGTCACTATAATGACGAATCCGAAGCTTTCTCCGAAATTTAATACCTTCAATCTTTTCCCAGTAACATCGGAAATCATCTGAATCAAAATACAAACTTTTCAACGTATATGATCCGATCTTTCCGTGCTCGTCTTTTTCCATGAATGCACAAAGATGCATTTTAAGTGCTTCAGCCTGAGAACGAGAAAGGAGATATTTCAGCTCAAATCGATTGAATTCACGAAGGGCTTGTATTGGCATAGATAAATACGCGCCCAAGCGTAGCAAACCCCTCATGAAGAAAAGATGAAGCGCGCCATACTCATTTGAATATGACGCGCTTTCATGAAACTGATCTTCTTTTTTCTTAAGAACTCACGCTATGCCCGAGGCAACGTTACCCTTACCGTCGTACCTTTTCCCGAAGTGCTCTGCATGTTGAGCGATCCTCCAATGGCGTGCAAAATTCCAGAAACAATAGAAAGTCCAAGTCCGCTTCCGCCAGTTTTTCGTGAACGGCTCTTTTCTGCACGATAGAAACGCTCAGATGCTCGAGGAAGTTCTTCTGGTGTCATACCAATGCCAGTATCTTTTATTTCAAACGTCACGGTTTTCTCATCATAGCGTACATCAACATCTACGCTTCCTTTTGGAACATTGTACAAAATCGCGTTATGTAAAAGATTTACAAAAACCCGAGCAACGCTCTCTTGATTTGTCGCAAGAACATGAAGAGAAATATTTTTTGGAATGTTTGCGGTAAGGACGACATCATGAGCACTAGCAATACCGCGTAACCGCTCAATACTTTGTAAGAGCACAGGAAGAACATTAATAGACTCCCGTACTTCAGGTTCAGAAACACGATCAAGCCGTGAAAGTGTCAGCAAATCACCCACCAATCTCGTCATGCGATCAACTTCTTCAAGTCCGTCATCGATTCGTTGCCTTTCATCTGCTCCACGAGCATCGTGTTTTGCGTTTTCAAATTGTGTCCGAAGAATAGCAAGTGGAGTTCGCAATTCATGGGAAGCGTCGCCTAAGAAATCTCGTTGTTTTTCATACGCCCTTTGGATAGGCCGCAATGTTAAGCCAGCGAGCCAATAACTTAAAAAAGCAGAAATTAAAAGAAGGATTCCATTCACCAACCAGATAATGCCCTGAAGATCAGCACGAACCGTGTCAGACGTTGGAGGTGGAGGTGGTAATGGCTGCGTGACTGTCTGTGCTTCAAAATCATGGAATCGAACATCGAGCCGACTGGAAAAAAGCGATCGGGTAATCTCACTTGATAAAAAAAGAATTGACGCAGCAAGAGCGACGTACAACACGGTTAACGAAAATCTCGAGCGACGAAAATCTCGATTAAGCCAATCGGTAACCTTTGCCCCAAACCGTTTCAAGACGTTTTGCATAAGATGGTGGAAGCTTCTTTCGAAGATTTTTCATGTGCACATCAACAACATTACTAAACGAATCAAAGAATCGATCCCAAACCTGTGAAAGAATATCTTCGCGAGTGACTACAGCACCCTGATTACGCAAAAGATATTCCAATAAACCATATTCACGAAGCGTCAAAACAATGCGGTTGCCGTCTGCAGTCACTTCTTGCGTACGGGTATCAAGAATAAGACCATCAAGAGCAAGAGTGTCTCCAATAATGACATGAGAAGATCGACGTGCAAGTGCACGCAAACGAGCAACAAACTCTTCAAAAGAAAATGGCTTTACCATGTAATCATCAGCACCAATGTCCAATCCAGTAATTTTATCTTCCAATGCTCCACGGGCTGTTAAAAAAAGAACCGGCGTTGTTACTCCATGATCACGAAGGTTTTTGCACAGCGTCACGCCATCACGCTTTGGCATCATAATATCGGTCACTACAACGTCATATGCATATTCACGAGCAAGACGTTCACCTTCTTCGCCGTCATATGCAGAATCAACCGCAAAACCGCGGCTTTTAAGGCCAGAAACAATGGCATGATTCAATTTTTCCTCATCTTCAACAATAAGGATTTTCATAGAGAACAATCATAGCTCAACATCCATGAAGAAATCATGAAGATATTTTCGTTTTATCATGTTCGTAATATGCGGAAACGGCGCCCCAGATGGAGCGCCGTCGCCAGATTCACAAGAAGAAACCTTACCAAAATTCAGCCATTCTGTCAATGCAAAATAGCTAAATTTATAGCTAATATTATTCAATTTCTATAAAGAATCTTCAATGATATTGCAGCACACTTTTCGTACTTTTATCTGTTCATTGATATGATCTTTTTCTATGACTGCACTATTCGGATACATTTCTTTCATTTTGAGCATCCTCAAAACAATTCCCTACGCCAGAGACATCTTTCTTAAAAAAACCAAACCCGAACGTGCATCATGGCTCATATGGACATTACTCGTTTGGATTGCGTTTTTCTCACAGCTTGCAAAAGGAGCTACTGATTCATTATGGCTAACTGCTGGTGTGGGAATAACAGCATTACTTATTTTCTCACTCTCCCTAAAATTTGGAGTCGGAGGATTCACTCGACGTGATGTCACCGCATTGGGAATAGCAGGACTAGGACTCGTGTTCTGGTACATCACAAATGAACCGATATATGCGCTTGCAATCGCTATCGCGATCGACGCTATCGGAACCCTTCTCACTGCCATAAAGTCATACGAGCATCCGTTTGAAGAGACCCTCATTGCATGGATTACCGCTATAGCTATCGGAATATTTGGCGTTCTTGCCGTAGGATCATTTGAGCCTTTTCTTCTTGCGTATCCTGTGTATATTACCGTCGCAAATGTCACGATCGTAACGTGCTTAATAATTGGCCGTCACAGGCAACGAAAACAATCCATTTATACGTCTAACTAATATGTTCGCGACATCATTCTTTCGTGCCAGCTATGCATACATACTCAAACCAATTCTCTTCTGTTTCGATCCTGAAGACGTTCACGACCTCGCTACTCAAACTGGAATACTTCTCGGTCGCTTCCCAATCACCCAAGCAATAACTCGTCACCTATTCGATTTTCGTCATCACTCGCTTGAACAAAATGTACTCGGAATTCACTTCTCAAATCCCGTTGGCCTTGCCGCTGGCTTTGATAAAAACGCTGAACTTATCGACATTATGGGACCGGTGGGATTCGGATTCTCTGAAGTTGGATCGATTACCGGGGAATCATGTACTGGAAATCCAAAGCCACGTCTTTGGCGACTTCCAAAATCAGAAGGAATCATGGTGTGGTACGGACTAAAAAATAAAGGATCAAAAGAAATATCAAATCGACTACAAAGAAAGTCGTTTTCAATTCCAATCGGAACTAGCGTGGCAAGAACGAATGACGCAACAACCGTCGAAATCGAAGCTGGCATTGCGGACTACATAAAAGCGTTCAGCGCAATGGCAACAATCGGAGCCTATACAACCGTCAACATCAGTTGCCCAAATACTTGCGGCGGAGAACCATTTACAACTCCAGAACGTCTCGAGCGACTTCTCACGGAACTCGATAAAATCCCAACCGAAAAACCTATTTTTTTAAAGTTCCCTTCTGACATTCCATTTACAAACGCCGATGCTTTAATTGATGTTGCAAAAAAACATAGAGTAAACGGCTTTGTTATTGCAAACCTTACAAAGGAATACTCAGCGTCAACAATCGACCAATCGGAAATCTCAAATGAAATGAAAGGTGGAATAGGCGGAAAGCCAACATTCAGTCTATCGAACGCCCTCATCTCACATGCATATTCCTCAGCGGGAGATCGATTCACCATCATCGGGGTTGGTGGGATATTCACCGCAGAAGATGCATATGCAAAGATTCGTGCCGGAGCTTCGCTTGTTCAGCTTGCCACTGGCATGATTTTCCGTGGGCCACAACTTATTGGAGAAATCAATAAAGGACTCGTTGAACTTCTTGCCCGCGATGGCTTTACGAATATTGCACAGGCAGTCGGTGCAGACCATCGAAAAGCGTAACTGCAACAATTTTGGCTGTTATTTGACACTTTTCTCACTTTCCCGTACACTTTTGCCAATATTTTTTTCTCGTATGTCCCAAGAAAATCTCATCAAAATGGAATGCGTTACATGCAAATCATTAAACTATCGTTCAAAGAAAAACAAGAAAATCCTAAAAGATCGTCTTGAACTCAAGAAATTCTGCGAACAATGCCACAAGCACACGGTTCACAAAGAAACGAAGTAGCCCAGAGCTACTTCGTTTCTTTTTTTCTAGCAATCACGACCGAGCATCTATGAGCATTTTTTCAAATACTACGATTTTCTGATTTTCTGGATTCACCTTACTGAGATGATCAATAGCCACCTGTGCTTCGTGATACTCCCCCACCGCAATTGCTGACTGAATAAAGAAATCAAGATATTTCGGATTATTCGGGCTGATGTCTCGTCCTTTTGAATAATATTCATGAGCAATCTTCTTCTCTCCAAGTTCCTCATGAACCTGACCGAGCGCGATCATTACACTTGCATCATTCGGAACCAACTTTGCCAAAAACTCTAATGCTTCTTTCGACTCCGCATATTGCCCCTGAGAAAGATACATGCGACCTAATACTTCATATGCCTCAGCATGCCTTGGGTCGTGGCTGACTACCGCGATGAGCTTCTGCTCAGCAAGGTCAAAACGCTCATGCCCAATTGCCGTCTTAGCTTCCTCCACCATCCGATGTAACGCTGAGGCATCCATAGTTCCTCCTCCACCACGTTGTCGCTCAACATATCGTCGTTCAAGTGCAGTAAGCCTTCCCGCGATTCTACGAAATGCATCACGAACTGCATGAAAAATCGGTTGCAATGCAGTCTTCCATACTGTTCGACCCCGTTCTCCAACCTGTCGCATCATTCTTGCTTCAAGCAAAGAATTCTTTCGTTCACGCGCCTGAGCTTCACGAGAAGACATTGGATTTACAATAGAGAGCTGCGGAGCCTTCTTTATTGCAACTCGAAGCAAATACCCAAAAGAAATACCAATTGCTAAAACAAGAATCCAGTCAAAATTTGTCATACATTTTGTGCAATCATTACATCTCTCGCCGCAAAAATAATTGCTTCAAATTCCTGTATCTTTAAACTCGCTCCGCCAACAAGGACTCCATCAATCTCTGGCTCTCGCAAAAACTGATACGCATTTTCTCCACTCACAGAACCTCCATAAAGAATCTGCACATCAACATGCATATTTTTCAAAAGCTCTTCAAGCGTTTTGCGAATGATCCCATGCATAGCAACAACGTCGGAAATACGCGCACTCTTTCCACTACCTATTGCCCACACCGGTTCATAAGCCACAAGTAATCGCGAAGACCGAGCAAATTCAACGTTACGCAAGGCCATAACAAGCTGCGCGGCCACCGTTGACTCCGCCATTCCAGATTCTCGATCAGGGACCGACTCTCCAACGCAAAGAACAGGAACAATCGATGTCTGTGCAACAAGTTTCATTTTCGCATTCACGACGTCATCCGTCTCCCCATTCATTGCTCGACGCTCTGAATGACCAATAATAACAAAAGTACAGCCAACATCATCAAGCTGTGCAACAGAAATATCTCCAGTAAATGCGCCAAAACGCTCTGTTCCAGTGGTCTGTCCACCAAGTGCAACGCGTGTTCGGACTAGCACTTTTCGAACTTCAGAAAGCGCAGTAAATGAAGGGCACAAAACAATTTCTGGCAATATTTCATTGCCCATAATGAACCGCAAAACGCCACGCGCCTGGGCAAGCGATTCGCGAATCCCTAAGTGCATTTTCCAATTTGCAATAATAGTTTTCATAAACCTAATTCAGAGGAATCAACCTTTTCAATTCATCCTCAGAAGCAAACGGTCCAATTGCTGCAAGCGACATTCTTCCAAAAACAAGGTATTGGTTTGCAACACGTGCAATGTCAGACAATGTGACTGCATCGAATTTCTTCAATCGCTCATCTGGTTCTTGAATAACATCAAGAAACAACGCCTGTCTTCCGTAGTATTCTGCTCGACTTGCTGAATCTTCTAAATTTAATAATAAACCACCGCGTACATGATCCTTCACCATTTCAAGTTCTTCCGACGTAACACCGTGAACTGCCACTTTTCGTAATTCATTACAAATAACCTGCATCGCTTCTGCCAATCGATTGACATCAAGCCCTGCACGAACCGTAAACATGCCAGTGTCCTGATACGCTTCCGTTCCTGTCTGAACGCTATAGCACAACCCCCTGCGCTCGCGAACTTCTACAAATAATCTTGAGCTCATTGTGCCGCCAAGAATTGCCGAAAGAAGTTTAAGTGCTGGTTCATCAGCATGGCCGCGCTCAATCGTGGGAAATCCAAGAGCAAGCTGCACCTGTTCAACTTCTTTCTTCTGAAATCGCACACGACCTTGTAAAACATCATTTTCGATATGATCAAATTTCGATCGTAAGACACCAGAAGATGGCACTACTCCAAACGTTTTCTCAAGTTGTCCAATGAAGTCATCCGGAAGCTTTCCAGATGCAACAATGACCATATTTTCTGGTCGATAATGCGCAGAATGATACGCAATCACATCCCCACGCTGCATTGCCTTCATCGTCGCTGAAGTTCCTGCAATATTTCTTCCTAAAACATGTCCATCAAACATTGCTTCTTCAAGAAGATCCTCAATGTGCATCATTGGGTTCTCCTCATACATCTTTATTTCTTCAATAATGACTTGTTTTTCACGCTCCATTTCTTCTCCGTCAAACTTCGAATGGAATGTCATGTCATGCAAAAGGTCTATAGCAACTGGCAATTGTTCTGCAGCAATTTTCACCCAATATCCAGTTAAATCTTTTCCGGTATACGCATTAAATTGAGCTCCATACCGATCAAGTTCTTTTGAAATATCAACCGTCTGGGGACGACGTTCTGTTCCTTTAAACATTACATGCTCAACGAAATGAGATCCACCCCAAACTTTTGAATCTTCAAATCGTGATCCCACTTGAAAAAGCACCAAAATCGCAGCAGCATCAGTGCCAGAAAATGGCGCAAGAACAACGGTCGCGCCATTTTGAAGCGCTGTCTGTGTAAACGACATAGATAGATTAAATCGTGGTGATTTCCTTTTCCTTCTTCTCACCGAGCTCGTCTATTTTTACCGTATATTCTTTAACAACTTTTTCTATCGCCTCTTCTATTCGTCGTTTTTCATCTTCTCCACCGTCTAACTTCGCAGCACTTTTTCTTGCCTCTTCACGAACTTTTCTAAGACTCACGCGAGCATCTTCTAACTTTTCCTTCATGATTTTTACCATTTTTGTTCGCGTCTCTTCTGTCATCATTGGCATCATAAGCCGCAACGACTTTCCATCTACAACTGGATTAATGCCAACATCACTCTTCTGAATTGCAATCTCGATAAACTTCACAACACTACTATCCCAAGGTTCAATCAAAATCGTCTTCGAATCTGGAGTGGTAATCATCGCAAGCGCCTTAATAGGTTGCATTACCCCATATGCCTCAACCTGTACTGGCTCTAAAATGGCTGCAGATGCACGGCCTGTACGTATTGCTCCAAGCTCTGTAACACAATGATCAATCACCTTTTGAAACTGTGGCTTCGCGTCATCGATAATGCTCATAGAAAAGAAAATTCTCTGTGCAGTGTAAAACGAACACCACACACGGTCAACGCGTGTGTGGTGAAATTTCGCTCATGTTGGCGAAGTTTACTTTGATGTAACCGTTGCACTTCCAAGGTATAAATGCGTACTATCCTCTGGATCAATCATGAGAGCAAACCCGGCTCGAGTTGACGGAAGTTCACTCGTCGTCCATGCGCTTCCACCAGATGTCGAGCGGTTCAGTGTAGAGTCTGTAGCGTAATACATCGTGTCACTCCCTTCTGGTGCAATCGCAAGACCGTAGATTCTCACCTCACCACTTCCAGGAATCAACGAAATACCAGACCATGTTGCACCGCTATCAACCGAAGACAAAAGTCCATATTTTGTATTCATAATCAGAAGACTTCCATTCGCATTTTGTGCAAATCCGTACACGCGATCTGATGACTTAAAGTCCTTTAGCGTCTTTTCAAAATTCGTCCAAGTTGCACCGCTGTCTATTGTTCGACTCATTCCGCTTGTTTTTGTTCCTACAAGAACTATTCGGCTATCCGCGTTACTTATAGTGATCGATGTCGCCTCATCATCAAGACGAGTCATCGTTGTCCAGCTATTTCCACCATCTACAGAACGAATAACGTCTCCAGATGTTGTAGCAATCCACAAAATTTTTGGATCGTACCAATCAAGAGCCATTGCCGAAATCGTTACATCTGACTGGCTCCCAACATAACTCTCCGTATTGAAGCTTCTTCCGCAATCTTCTGTTTTCATTACACGATCCGTCTTTGCAACAAAATACGTACACACATCTTTCGAGCTAACACCAATCCCTACAACTTTCCCAGATCGCGCAAGGGTCTCTTCTGGTCGCTGCCAAGAAACTCCACTATCAAGCGAATAGAAAACTCCATTCTCTAACGATCCGGCGTATACCGCAGAACTATCTTGAGGATCAACAGCAAACGTCGTCACATCAATTGCAGACAACGAGCTTACCCCAGTCGCGGTTGGAACTGCAGCAGTCTGCTGCCATGTCTTTCCTGCATCCGTCGATTGCCACACGCCTCCAGACGAGGACTCTACAGACCCTCCAAAACACCCAGCACCCATCAATACCAGAGCAGCACATGCTGCAGAACCCTTCAAAAGATTATTCATATTAATCTAATTGTACCGCAAGTTCAGTAAACGCAATTAATGGATTTGCATTTGCCGCGATTCGCTCACGTGTTTTTAAGACTGCATGAAGTCCCTTTGCAGAAGCACGATTCGACATATGAAGTTCCTGTATGAGCGCAATAAAAAGCGACTCAAAATCCTTTAACTCTTGCTTCGCGATATCTTGAGCGGCTTTCAAACGTTCAACTCCCGAACAAGACACAAGTCGTTTTGCATTCAACAGAATGTCTTCAGATGCCGCTGAAGATACTCCAAAAAATGAAAGGGTCACTGCACGAGATCGAATAGTGGGAAGCAATGCAGATTCTTCGTGGGAAATAAGCACAATAACAGTTCCAGCATTTGGCTCTTCTAACATCTTCAATAACGCATTCTGACTTGCCGTGTTCAACACATTTGCATCATCAATAATCACAACTGCCTTCCCAGAAATCGACGATTGCCCTAACCGATGAAGAACGTCGCGGATGCTTTCAATGTCATATGCCCTTGTTCCATTCTCACGAACTTCTGGAGAAAGCGAAATAAAATCTGGATGACGAAAAAGTTCATTCAAATCTACACGGAGAAAAGCCGATGCAAACTGCTTGGCTACTGTAGATTTCCCAATATGTTCAGGACCACAAAACGCAAAAACTCCATTTTCTGCTCCAGAAATAATAAAACGCTCCAAAACTGATATTTGGCGTTTATGGCCTAAGATTTGCGAAAAATTCGCATGCATAAGGTTGACACTTTCGTACTTTTTTGGTATTGTACTTGGTTCGCTCCGCAACGGGAAACCCATGCATCCAAGGACGAACAACCTCGTGGTCACTGTCGTTTTTTCTATAACGAAACATCACACGTTCTCAAAAAAACAAGAAATCGTAACTTGAAAGCATTTAGAGAGACTTCGTTCTCTCTGCTGCTCTGGAGGAGAGAGATGGATCTACTCCGTGGGCAACACCATGCCGTAGATCCGACGCGCCAGCGGACGTATGGGCTTCGGCTCACCCGTTCCACAGAGGTGCGTCATGGCACACATCAACTTCGGCTGATCACTATGCCCGATCACCTCCAGGACATTATAGAGAACACCAAGCGCCCAATAGGGCGCTTTTGGTTTTCTAAAGAACCCTCCCCCATTGCTCAGCCGCTCTCCAAGCAAGCTCAAACGTCGCCCTACAAACATCAGCAATAGCTCGAGAACGAACCTCGATAGCAATAAACTCTTTTTCTGAAGAAAGAAATAAAACCCGATCATAACAAATGGCCATTTCACCAGTAACCGCGAACAGCAATTTCGAAATAAGACGAATCTCATGAAATTCAGCAGAAGTCTGAATAGAGCCTCGATCGGTAAGAAGTATGCTTCGAACATGTTTATTCACCTCCGGACTCCCCACGTCCCGCAGTTGACGCATTTCCATTGCACAAAACGTTTCATAGTCCAAAAGCTGAACAATTTCACCAGGGAGCATTTGAAATTCCTTGTGAATATCTCGCAAACCCCCTTCACCAGAAAAATACCGCACCCCCGTGTCTTGACCACCAAATGCATGGAGCGCTCGAAGATTTGGAACAATCTCTTCAAAAGCGAGTGACCGTGCCTCTGCTCTGCGCCGCTCTGCTTCAAAAGATTCACGAATGACATGCGGTGACTCCATGAGGAAAACGCGCTCTCTTCCACGAAATATTGACCGCGCAAATCCATAACGAACGAGTGTTGATAGCACGTCGTGAGCCGTAGCTCTTGAAAGCGCGAATTCCACAGAAACATCCCTTGCAGCAACCTCACCATGCTGAGTAAGGAAGACGTATACCTCGGCAATACGCGGTGGAATTCCAAGCGCAGTGAGCGAACTTGTCATTGCAGTAAACATATATCTGCAGTATGCAGATCGCCTTTCGAAACATATCCGCAACCATATCTTCTTTTTGTTCGGACCCTACCGAATCATTGCACGAAGTGCCCCCAGCGTCTTTTGTGCACAATGAGCCCAAGAATACGTCGTAACACGCAAAAATCCTGCCTGCCGATATTGTTCGCATAACGCCGAATTCTGAAGCAAATTTTCTATACCTTGAGCAAACGCGGAAACATCATTTTGAGAAACAATCATCGCCGCATTACCGGCAACCTCAATAGTCGAAGGAATGTTAGATGCAATAACCGGAGTGCCGTGTTCCATGGCTTCAAGGATAGAAATACCAAATCCCTCAGCTCGCGAGGGAAAGGCGAAGCAAAAAGCAAAACGAAGTAATATCGATGCATCATGATCCGTTATGTATCCAGGAAGACGAATGTCTTTTTCTATATTTTCTTCTGCAATCGCTCGTCGAATCTCCTGTTCTCCAAATCCAAATTTTCCAGCAAGTACGAGTGTCAACGGATGACCATGGCCAAGTCTTCTCTTTAAAGACGCGAATGCTCGAATAAGAAACAGAGTATTCTTCTTTTTTTCTAATCGGCTCATGGCAAAAACATATTTTCCTGCGCTAACTTGATATCTGCGAAGCACTGCAGAAGGATCTTCTTCTACAACAGGCAAGGCTGGTGCAAGCGGAGTAACAGTAATGCGCGCAGCATCGATATGATATTCACGAAAAAGATCATTTTTCGTTGCGAGCGATGGAGCAAGAATCGTCTGCGCGCGACTTATCGCTCGACGAACCGCAAGATCCTGTCGACGAACCACAGACGGCTCGTAGACATCAGGAACAATTTTGAAAGCAATATCATGCAACGTCGTTGCAACCTTCGTCGACGGTCGCATCAACATCGGCACCTCGTGACCAGGAACAAAAAGTACACTCGGTGGATGAAGCAACATCTCGATACTCAATCGACCGTGCGTCCATCCTCTAGGAATTCGCCAGCCAAGCTTCTTCCACGCCCATTGCTCCGGTAAGACAAGATCTCCCGGTTTTTCTCCATGCGCATACAAAATAATCCTCTCATCTTCCGCAAGCGGCTCTTTCATCATCGCCTCAAGCAACATCCTCGTATATCGCGGTACTCCATCTTTTTCCTTTCTCAACAACAAATGCGCATCAATGCCGTATGTGATCATAGGTATTTATGACGTAAACAA
>JBAYHK010000006.1:0-53620 GCA_041666145.1 Patescibacteria group bacterium
GGGCACGAAATACGGAAGGGTCGCATAGCGGCCTAGTGCGCACGCTTGGAAAGCGTGTGTGGGGAAACTCACCGAGGGTTCGAATCCCTCCCCTTCCGCCATCCCCCGTCGCCCGACTTTGTCGGGCTATGGGGGATGTCCCTCCGAAGCTCCGAGCGTAAGCGAGGAGCGAAGGGGGACGTATATAGAAACGTTTTGAATCATTAGAGTGTCGTCGAAGGTTTGTTGGTTTTAGTTGGAAACCCTTTTAAATTCGTCACAGCTAGGAGGCGGCGAGCGAAAGTCGAAGCGTACTTAACGGTACGATGAGACTTTAGCGATGCCGACGACAACGCTGTGGCGAATTTAAAAGAGTTTCTACATCGGGCTATAGCGCAGTTGGTAGCGCGCGTCGTTCGGGACGACGAGGTCGTGGGTTCGAATCACGCTAGCCCGACCAGTTCGCCTTTAATGAAACTAGTTTTTAGATTTTAATCACCGAACAAATCGGTGTTTTTTTGTATCTGTAAAGGGGTAAAGCCATTGACAAAACGTGATTTTCTTTGTTACATTTCTTCGTCGAAACTCGACCGAGATTTCAGAATCTCGTCACTCAAGTAGGAGTCTTTCATGTCCATGTCCGACCAATTCCATTTCGGGATTCTCACATGTCGAGCCGCGAGAATGCTAGGATATCCTGCCTGCGCAGGTGAGAAGGTAGTCTTTGAAAAGTCGCCAGATGGAAAGCTTGCGCTGAACATCTGCTTCGGGGAGCGAAAAATCGGGACAGAGATAACGATCGGGGAATTAGGAATCTTGGAGATCGAAACCCTCGAACTGCAGACTTTTGAGAGGGACGTTCTTTATCCCGGTATCCTTACTCGTAGAGCAGCTGGCGAAACCGGTTCGCTTCTACGTGCGGGAGACAAAGTGAGCTTTTCCAAGTCTTCAGATGGTGGTACTGCTCTGGACGTTTTCTACCCCTGCGGTAACTCCCAGAACTCCTGGATTGGGACGAACCTCCCAATCGGAGAAGCCGGGGTCTTAGAGATCGCTCCTCACTCGGAGGAGAGGCACTGGGGCTTCATGACCTTTGCGGCGGCAAGAGATCTCGGATCACCGGGTACCGCTGGCAGAATGGTTTCGTTTACCATGGATAGGGCGGGTGGAGTTGCTGGAAATATTCAATTTGAGGATTGGAATATTTCAGGCGTGGTGCAGATCGGTTTCGAAGATGGGATGATTGTCCCGCGTCACTGGTGACGAGCTGAGTACGCATGCATCCGTGCGGCAAGAGCCTTTCGGGCCTTGCTGCCGGATGCTTTTGTTTTTCCTCGCTTTCTTAAGACTTTCTGCTATGCTTTCTTTATGAAGGTTCTCTATGACAAGGCAGTTTTGCATAGCCCGTTGGAAGTGCTTCGACGCGCGGGATATTCAGCATTTGTTGATCCGGTAACGAAGGATGAAAGTTTTGTATTGCGGCTGACTTCTGGGTATTACCCAAGGTTCCATATATACGTTGAAGACAGGGGAAGCGATGTTTCAATCAGTTTGCATCTTGACCAAAAGCAGGCGACATATGGAGAAAATCATGCACATAGTGGCGAATACGAAGGTGCTGCCATTGAGCAAGAAATGCATAGAATTGATGGTTGGGTAACGCAAACTCGCAAAGAGCACGAATCTCAGCTTCGAGATGACAATCAAGACGGCTTGCCGCGTCCTTGGTGGAGATTGTGGTAAGACTAGCGATTTTTTGAAAATTGTGACAATCTGGTTTTGTCCATTTTGGATTGGGAGGAATTTGAAACTTTCTGGAGGTGAATGATGCCCGCCGTGAGACCGAGACCGGAAGACAGGACAGTAGGGGAGTTAGAGATGATGATCGTGTCGTGTGTGGTCGTGGAGAATGTCAACAATCTCTCCCGATCAACGTTCGACATCTGCGTCAGGATTGGCAAGACCGGCGAGCCTTTTCGTCTTCGATCCTTTTTAGGAAGGCTACTTCTCGCCCTTCAACTCGATCCGAGCATTTTCCAGGGATGGGATTGTGAAGCTCCCATTGAAACACGAGAAGGAGCACGAGAAACTCTTGATCGTGTGAAGACTCGCTTCGTGGCTGGTGCGGTTATCAGGGCCTCGATTGGTTACGTCCCGAGTAGGTTTCGTGGGAGCGATTTCAAGCCATCAGATCGTATCCTTGAGAGAGATGAAATCGTTTCCGTTCAGACTCCTAGTGGCGTGCCGTCTTGATGGGAAGTACTTCGAAAACTAGTGGAATCGACGTCGTCAACGAACTGTACGCGGCCTTTACGAAATGGGCCGCGTTTTTGTTTTTCTTGAAAAAATCTTTCGTCAAGGAAGGCGTGCACATGTGGATGCTCACACTTCACGTTCATGAAGTACGTTTGTACAATGCATCACATCATTGCGCATGTAGTTGAGGTAGTGCGCTATTCCATTCGCTTATGCGTGTAACTTCACCAGCGTTTGTTTCCGGAGAAATGATTCCGGCGAAATACACTTGCGACGGCAAAGACGTGAATCCAGAGCTTTCTATCGCCGACGTTCCGGGCGACACTCAAAGTCTTGCAATTCTTGTTGATGACCCAGATTCTCCTTCTGGAAATTGGTTGCACTGGAGCGTGTGGAATATTGCCCCAAGCGTTCGTTCAATTCGTGAAAATAGCGTGCCGCAAGGAGCGAGAGAAGGGGAGACAGATTTTTCAGAAGTTGGTTACGGAGGCCCTTGCCCTGGAGTTGGAGAGCACGAATATCGTTTTATTGTTTTTGCTCTCGATTGCATTCTCGACATCGGCCACGGTGCAACTCGAGACATTGTCGAAGCAGCCATGAACGGACACATCATCGCTCAGGCAGCCCTGCACGGCCGTTATCAGCGCCAGAAGATCCGTGCCATGATCCAGTCCCATTCTGTAACGGCGTAGTGAAAAATGGTTATTTTGAATATAAAGGTTCTATGATCTTGCGTAATTATTGTTTTGACGATGTTCGTTTTGAGACACTTCCTCAGGAGTTTTAGATGTTGGCAGCGACGATTGATCGTAATAACAATATTCTTCCAGCTGTGATGGATATGGACGATCAGGATTTAATTCGGATGGCTCAACAAAGATTAAAATTACTAGAAGAAGGAGTTCGAGAAGCTTATCCTCATGAGAAGGCTCTGGTCGAAAATTCATTACGGATAATTGAAAAATTTTTAAAAAGGTGGAGGGCCGAATCGGAGGGGACGCCTCTGATTGAATATTGTTCGGAAAGAGGTACAGATTTTTCTTCTTTACCAGAAGCGCTTCAGCGTTTGTATGTCGGAGTTTATGGTGATTCCCCGAGTCTTCGACAGGATGCATTGATAACAAATATTGAGTATCTGATTTTAATGGCTCAAGAAAGATTGAGAAGACTCGGGAGAGGAAAAAAAGAGTCTTTTGAACATGAGAAAGATGATCTTGAATCATCATTACGAGGAGCTGAAAATTACTTAAAGGAATTGCAAGAAAAGCATGAGGGAAATAGGGAATTCAGGATTCGGTAATCGAACCACATGAGGCGCTTTTTTGTAAAAAAATGACAGTTGTGATAGGTTTTTGCCGCTGTCTTTCACAACGAGCAAGGAGCTTGCGATGTCTGAAACCCCCACTGTCCCTGTCATTCTTCCTTTTGAGCTCGATCCTGATGTCGATGATAGTCTCGATTCTGATTCCGAACCGAGATCTGACTGCGCTCAGGTTCTGAATCTGGATGGCCCGTCCGACAACGACCAAGCGCCACAGGAAGCTCATGGTCGCGATCCGTTCGATTCCTGTGACTTCGAGACTGACCTCGACAGGGTGAGGCTTCCAGAATATGCGGGCGATCTTGACCCTTTCCATCTTCTGAAAGTGGGTAATGCCTCGACGCTGGAGGTCATTCACAAAGTCGCCATCGGTAAAGTCATCGTCATCTTGATGTCGAATTCGGATGGATACGTGATCGGTGCCATGGTCACTCGAGTGGAGCGTGTATCTCGAGTCGTCGAGGAACAGCGTGATGGCCGCCGATACGCGGAATGTCTTCAGCTCTTTGTTCCGTGTCTCCTCAGTGGACGTCCGATCAATTTCGTCTCGCATCGTTCTGGGGCGGCGCAGAGCTTTACGGCGAGCGGCACTCCATGCGCGGTTCTCATTCCGGACGAGTTCAACACTGTCGAGTCCATCCTCGAAGACTGGGGGACCCGAAATCCGGATCTCGAAATCTTCGATCGAAGGTAGCGATGCCTCGTGTCGGAGAGGCTACACCACGAACGGAGCCCTACGCGGCTCCGTTGTTGTTTTTCTTTTTTTCTTTTCCGTTTACACTGCCATCACTATGTCTATTCACTTGTTTAATACACTTGGCAGAAAAAAAGAGGCCTTTGCGTCGCTTGTTTCAGGAAAAGTCGGAATGTATACGTGCGGATTGACGGTGTATGGCAGGGGGCATATTGGAAATTTTCGGGCGTTTATTGTGGCAGATGTGCTTCGAAGAATGTTTGAAGCGAATCAGTATGTTGTGACGCATGTGGTGAATATTACCGACGTTGGACATTTGACTGACGACGCAAGCGACGGCGCAGATAAGCTTCAGTTAGCGAGTGAGAAGACGGGAGAAACCGCTTGGGACATTGCGGCAAAGTTCACAGCTCTATATTTCGACGACGCGAAAAAGTTTAATTTGCTTACGCCGACGGTTAGTCCAAAAGCGACTGACCACATCGCAGAACAAATCGCGATGATTCAGGAGATTGAGGCGAATGGCTACACATGCAACATTGCGGATGGAATTTATTTCGATACGTCGAAGCTGTCATCATACGGTCAGCTTTCTGGGCAGTCGTTAGGAGAGAAGGAAAGCGGAGCTCGAGTTTCTCTTGGCGAGAAGAAGAACGGAAGCGACTTTGCACTTTGGAAGTTTTCTCCGAAAGGGTCAGCTCGTCACATGGAATGGGAGTCGCCGTGGGGCAAGGGTTTTCCAGGTTGGCACATTGAATGTTCAGCAATGAGTGCGAAGTATCTTGGTGTGCCTTTTGACGTTCATACCGGAGGAATCGATCATATTGCGGTTCATCACGAGAATGAAATCGCGCAAACGCTTGCGGCAAAGAACTGTTTAGAAGCGAATGTTTGGGTGCATAACGAATTTTTGCAGATTGACGGTGGAAAAATGAGTAAGTCGCTCGGGAATACCTATACGGTCGAAGACCTTGAATCTCATGGAATTCATCCGCTGTCATTCCGTCTCTTTATTCTTGGCGCGCACTACAGAACTCCGCAGAATTTTACGTGGGATGCCGTTGCGGCAAGTCATACGGCACTCGGCAATATCCGCGATGCAGTTCGAGAACTTCCAAAGCCGCATGGAGATGTAGACGCAGAATCGATGGCGGTATTCATGGAGCGAGTGAATGATGATCTTGATACCCCCGGTGCTCTCGCTATTTTCTACGGAGTTCTGAATGACACTTCGATGGAGCGCGGAACGAAGGCATCGACGTTGCTTAAAATGGATGAAGTGCTTGGATTGGCTCTTGAGGATGTTCTTGCTCGGCCAGTGATCGTTCCGAGTGCGATTGAGAAAATGGTGGTAGATCGAGAGAACGCGCGAAAAGAAAAAGATTGGAAAAGATCTGACGAGATTCGAGATGAGATTGTGAAGCTTGGATACATTGTCGAAGACGGTGCAAGCGGACAGAAGATAAAAGAAGTTTGGTAAAAAAATACACCCCGCAAGCTATGAGCTGCGGGGTGTTTCGTTTATGCGCCGAGGTTGACGCCTTCAAGTTCTGCGAGCCTGCGGAACGTGGGGGAGCGCTTTGCCAGCTCTTCCATGTTCGGGGCAGTTGCTTCGACCTGTGGCTCGTCGCTGCTTCCTCCAGTGACGACGACGTAGTGATTGCAATGCCGAAGCGTTGAAAGGCGGTGGGCGATGAAGAGCGCGGTGGCTCCGTCTTTCAGAAGTTCGTACAGCGCTTGCTGCACGGCGTCTTGGCTTTCTGCGTCGAGTGATGCCGTTCCTTCGTCAACGATGAGAAATCTGGGACGCTTCATCGCAGCAGCTGCGATCATGACGCGTTGTGCTTCTCCGCCAGAAAGCTGAACGCCTTCTTTTCCAACGACTGTTTCCAATCCATGTGTGAGCCGTGCGCCGAAGTTCACGCGGAACCGATTGACTACTTCCCAAAGTACCTCGTCTGTTACCTTTGCTGCTTCTTCTTTGCCGAGCGCATACAGAAGGTTTTCTCGCAGTGTTCCGTCAAAGATCTGTGGACGTTGTGGAATGTATGCAGTCAGCTTCCGCCAACTGGACAAGCCGATGTTTCGCAGATCGTGTCCGTTGATGATGATGTTCCCATGTGTTGGGTCCATGTATCGCAGGATCAGTCGAACAAGCGTGCTTTTTCCAGCTCCGCTTGGCCCAATGAGTGCGACGCGTTGCCCGGCTCCGATCGTGAATGAAAGATCGTTGAGTGTTGGCGCCGTGCTTCCTTTGTAGCAGTGGGTGACTCCACGGATCTCTACTTCTATATCTGAACCAGCAGGAATCTGAAACGGATTCGTAGACTCGAGTACGCGAGGTTGCAACTCAAGCGCCTGTCTCATGCTTCTGAGCGACGGTATGCACCAGGTAATCTGTCGTTCTAGGGTTGCGAGTGTATGGGTTTGGCCTATAACGATCATGGTCCAGCTTGCTATTGCCACGAAATCCGGAATGTTCATTGCGCCGAGTGATGTTTGTTGCAATGCGTAAGCAATTACAGCAAGAAGCCCGACTGCAGTAATGCTGTTGCGCAGCATGCCCTTGTCGATGAATCCCAGCCAAACTCTTCGGTCGCTCTTGATCATTTCCTTGAACTGATCGTCCATACTCTCAATCTCTTCTTTGATTTTGTTTGACGTTGCTACCCGTTCGATCCCGTTCCAACGTTCATCGCGCTGCCCGATGATTTTTCTGTAGGTGACGTCAACTTTGTCCGCTTCAGGAATGAGCGCATGGTTCATGATTGTTGAGGTGATTACGCTCACCAGTACGGTTGCGAACGTAATGAGCGCACACATTGGCGAGATGATGCAGAGCACGACAAAAGTCATGACTAGCGAGATGCTTGTTTCTAAGAGCCACCAGTTTATGAGTCCAGAAAGTGTTTCTGCTCGTCCGCGTCCTTTTTCCATAGACGCTTGGCTGAGAAGTTTGTGTTCTTCCAGATGAAGACCGAGGTCTTTTTCAAAGAAGCGTTGATTGATGCCGCGATCTAGGTATCGAATGGCCTGGCCAATGAAAAGCTCTCGTGCCCTACTTCCACGCCAGTCAAAGACTGAACGAAGAAAATGAGCGACTGCGATTCCTGCGAATGCAAGCCAAAGGCTTCTTGTGTCGTTCTTGGCAAGCGCTGCGATCATTGCTCCGAGACACCACGGTTCGGCCAAATCTGCGGTTTTCATGAAGAACGTCCAGAACGCGTTGGCCTTTAGGTAGCGTTTGCACGCGTCGTCGAAAAAGGTACCGGAAAGCCAAGTGAGCATCTTGGCGACGTCGATGATGGTAGCGAACAGTTTCACGGTGACTCCTGTGATTTTTGTGAAAGAGCTTTCGTTTTGCTGTTTTTAGCAAAACGTTGAAGTTCTTTACGCCATGAATGCGTACAAAAATCCGGACATTGTGCCAAAAAAGCCAAACGCAAATACAAGATTTGCTCCACGGAATGCACCGCGGGCAAGCTTGCGAACAAAAGATGTAATTTGCGTATTCATAGGGATGAAATTGGCGCTCTTTCGGCGAGCGACAGGAAAGATTATCAAGACCGGCCATTCTCGTCAAATACCAGTGTGGAGAAACGTCGCGAACCTTAGCGAAGAACAATTAAAATTCTTGAATAAAATCACAACGCCCAGCAGTCCACGTGAAGGACTTGCTGGGCGGAGTTGTAGCTTTGGGGATCTAGTCTTTTGTATGGAGTCTTCTTGCCATCAAGAAACAGATGGCTCCAGTAACCAGACAGTTGATCGACATTGTATTCATGTTGGCGATCATGAGCGCCTTGTACGCAGTCGCGAGTTCGGTGCCTGTGACGTTCACGAAGTTGGCGATGTAACCTGCGGCTATCATCGCGGTCCACAGAACTGAGGCAACGCTGTACAGAAAAAACACTAGAAGTTTTTTGCCATTATTTTTCCAGTCGCGCCGTAACTTTGTGCCACGGTAGGTGCGACGGGGTATTTAAACATAAAAAATCAAAAATGTCCATCGTGTTACAATATTGGCATGTCGGAATTAGAACGAGTGCCGTCGTTTTTGCCAGCGCAAGAAGCGGCGCCAATACAGCCAGAACAGGCTGCAGAACAGGAATCTGCGGCTCCAAAAGTCGCTCCGCAACCGCAGGCTCCGGTTGAAGTTTTGCAGCGTGTGCAATCGAGTATAGGAGGGCAGCAATTCGTTGCTCAAGATCCAAGAGTTGGAATGTTAAAACAGGTGGAGGAGCTGCTTGCAGAAGGATTAATGCAGCTTTACATGTCTTTGCCAGAGGAGCGTCGCGCGGTGTTTAAGCAGAAAGGGGAAGAGGTGGCGAATAAGATTACGGACATGATTTTGTATGGGAAGGCAAGAGTAAAAGAGGTTTGGAAGCTTATTGGTGAATGGCTTCGATTAGTACCTGGAGTGAACAAATATTACTTGGAACAAGAGATTAAAATTAAAACCGACAAAATCATGACGCTTGTGGAGTCGGAACAAACGTAATCTGTGATATCTACGAACATTCTTCCCGCGGTAGAGCCAAGTCCGCTATATCGACCTATGGGTTTTTCCGGTGCTCTTCCTGTGGCGGATGGGTCAATTTTTATTGATTTGCTTCCATATATTGTTTCAATCATTAGCATTGTTGTTATTGGAATCATTTTTATTTTCATCCTTCGTCGTCGTTTGATTGCGCGAAGCCATCTTCGAGGCGGGAAAGATTCAATGATAACGTTATTGATTACTATTCCGCAGTTTCGAAATCAGGAAGATGCAAAGAAGCATGATGAGGCATCTAAGGTGAAAGAGCAGATTGGTGTTGCAGAGTCGTTGTATGCAGCTATTGGTGGATTACGGCCACATCATGGATTTACGGCATGGTTTTTTGGAAGATCAGATGCGGTTGCATTTGAAATGGTTGCACATGAAAAGCTCGTTTCATTTTATGTAACTGTTTCGAAGAGCATGCGAGAATTTGTTGAGCAGCAGTTGCACGCGCAATGGAGTGACGCGCAGTTTGAAGAAGTTACTGATTATAATATTTTTGCTCCGCAGGGAACTATTCTTGGTGGGTATTTAACATTGAAGCGGCGAAATGTTTTTCCAATAAAGACGTATAAGGATCTTGAGAGCGATCCGCTAAATGCATTAACAAATGCACTGTCTAAGGTTGGAGAGAATGATGGTATTGCAGTGCAATGCATTGTTCGTTCTGCTGGTGGTGATTGGCGCGATCAAGGTTCGAGAATTGTTCGTGCAATGTATGAAGGAAAGTCTTTACAAGAAGCTGAACACGGAAAATCCGGATTTGGAAGTATCGGTGATTGGACGAAAAGCAAGGAATCTCGAGAAAAGGATGAGCAAAAGCGGCGTGATAGAAAACTAACACAGGCAGAACAAAAGCTTGCAGAGGGAATTGAAAAGAAGATTTCAAAGGCCGGCATGGAAGTGAATATTCGAATCGTGGCCTGCGGTGCAACGCCAGAAATTGCGCAAGCATATTTGAATAATGCCTTGTCTGCATTTAATCAGTTTAATGTGTATGAATACGGAAATTCATTTTCAACGTCGATTCCACGGAGTAAAGATGGATTAGTAAAAGACTTTATTTACAGAAAGTTTTCAGAAAAATATTCGGTGATTTTGAATACGGAAGAGATGTCTGGTTTGTGGCACATGCCGTTGCCGTCAACAGAAACGCCGAATATTCGCTGGATGATGGCGCGTATTGCGCCGGCACCACTTTCGATAGCTGCAGAAGGTTTGCGCTTGGGATTCAACAAGTATCGCGGAAAAGAGACTCCGGTATTCATGAGCGATTCGGACCGACGTCGACACATGTACATCATGGGAAAGACTGGATCTGGAAAGTCTGAATTCATTAAGCAGATGATCGCTCAAGACATTGCGAATGGTCGTGGACTTGCGGTGATTGATCCGCACGGAGATCTTGCGGACGGAGCTTTGGAATTGGTACCGAAGGATCGTATTGATGATGTGATTTATTTCAATCCTTCAGATACAGAACGTCCATTTGGATTGAACATGATGGAATACGATGGGAATTTTCCAGAGCAAAAGACCTTCGTCGTCAATGAACTTCTTGCGATCTTTGATCAGTTGTATGACTTGAAGACGACTGGTGGCCCGATGTTTGAACAGTACATGCGTAATGCCATGCTACTTCTCATGGACGACGCAAACGCTGGAGCAACACTTCTTGAAATTTCGAAAGTGCTTTCTGATGAGGATTATCGTAAGGCGCAGTTAGCAAAGTGTAAGAGTCGTGTGGTTGTGGATTTTTGGGAGAAGGAGGCGCAGAAAGCTGGTGGAGATGCTTCGCTTGCGAACATGGTTCCGTACATTACGTCGAAGTTGACTTCGTTTATTACGAACGACATCATGCGGCCGATCATTACGCAGTCGCAAAGTAGTATTAATTTCCGTGACATTCTCGATACGGGCAAGATCCTCATCGTGAACCTGAACAAAGGAAAGCTTGGTGAAATCAATGCTGGACTTATTGGAATGATTATTGTTTCAAAGTTGCAGATTGCCGCATTTGCGCGTGCAGACATGGCGGAGAAGGAAAGAAAAGATTTTTATTTGTACATTGACGAGTTCCAAAACTTCGTCACACCTTCCATCGCGGTCATTCTTTCTGAGGCACGAAAATATCGATTGAGTTTGATTATTGCGCACCAGTACATGGCGCAATTATCTCCACGTGGTGACACGAAGATTCGAGATGCGGTACTTGGAAACGTTGGTTCGCTCTTTATTGCACGTTGCGGACCAGATGATACTGAGATTTTACAAAAGATTTTCGAGCCAACATTTAGTGCGTATGACTTGATGAATACGGGTGCTTTAACATGGAGCGCGAAGATGATTGTACGTGGAGCCCAAGAAAAACCGTTTACGTTAACGGTTGATCCGATGGTACGGGGGAGTAAGGAGATGGCAGACGGATTGAAGCAGATTTCTCGTTTGATGTATGGACGTGATCGAGAGGAAGTCGAAGAAGAAGTTTATCGTCGCTCTGGAATGGCAGCACTAAAAATATAAGAGAAATGCCTAAGCAAATTGTTCTTGAGAACGTTACAAAAACATTTTCTACAAAAATTCGAAATCCCGAGTATGGGTCTTGGAAGAATTTTTGGCGTCCCGATGCAAGACTCGTTCATGCTGTTGATCATATTTCGTTGACGGTTGAGCACGGTGAACGCATTGCATTCATTGGTCCAAATGGTGCAGGAAAGTCGACAACAATTAAGATGATGACGGGAATTCTTCGAGCAACATCTGGAAAGATTCGAGTTGCAGGGCTAGACCCGCAAGGTGACAGAAAAGCACTTGCCTACAAAATAGGAACACTTTTTGGTCAACGATCGCAGCTCATTTCCAATCTTCCTATTGCGGATTCGTTTGAACTTTTCGGAGTGATGTACGGCATAAGGCCGCAAACAATCCGTCGCAGAGCAAAGCAGCTTTCTTCATGGTTTGGACTTGAAGAGTTTTCTGATCGGCCAGTAAGAAAATTATCACTCGGTCAACGAATGCGTGCAGAAATTGCGGTTTCACTTTTACATAAACCAGAAATCATTTTTCTTGATGAACCGACTATTGGCCTTGATGTTGTTGCAAAGCAGGCGTTGCGTGAAGTTTTGAATCGATTATGCGAAGAGGAGGGTGTGACTCTTTTTCTTACGTCACACGATGCTGGTGACATTGAGGCGCTTTGTGAAAGAACCATTATTGTGAATCATGGAAGAATCATCGTTGATGAATCAACAGAGGCATTGCAGCAACGATATTTCACTGTGAAACATGTTCGTGTGGAGCTTGCTGATCGCGTAAAAGGGTTCTCACTTCTTGGCGCAAAAAATATTCGCGTGACTGATCGAATCGTGCTTTTTGACATTGATACGAATATTTCAAGTGTGAATACCGTGATCGCTCGCTTGATGCAGAGCCATTCTGTGGTTGACCTTGATATTGCAAATCCGTCACTCGAAGAAGTCATCGGCACCGTGTATGCCGCGCAGCAATAGTCTTCTTCAATCATGGACAATCATTCGATTGATTGCGCGTTCATCTGTTGAGCAATGGACAGTTGTTGCGTTTTCTTTGTTTTCAACGGTTGTCTTGTTGTTCAGTTTATTTGCGGTGTACGGATTTAGCATGGAAAAGACTGGGCCAGTTAACGGCATTTCACTTGTTGCTGTTCTTTGGTCCATTTCAATGTATTCCATGTATTGGGGTGTTGGAATGCGGTACATCTTTCGTGATATTTCAGATGACGTGAAGAATGGAACTGTTGAACTTCGGTTGATTCGCCCGATTCATTATTTGTATTACGTTGGACTTGTTCGATTGGGAAAGCAGGTGCTCGTTATTCCTTTTCAAATCATTGTGAACATTGTTCTTCTTTTGATATTCGTGGGTTTTCCTTCGGTTGAACTTACCCCAATTTGGTTTGGTTCATTTTTGTCTTTATTTGTTTTTGGCAATTTTCTCGCATTTCTTATGTTCTCTTGTGTTGGCCTTTCTTCATTTTGGATAGAAGAGCCGATGCCGATTATGTGGATTATTGACAAGCTTGTGATGGTTCTTGGCGGTGCTTTTGTGCCAATTGGTTTGTTTCCACCAATGCTGCGTTTGATCACTGAATGGTCTCCATTCGGTGCAATGCTGGGATTTTCTCAGGCATTTACGCCAGATTTTTTGCTGCACGTTCCAACCCTTCTTCTTTCGCAAGCTGTTTGGATTCTTATGTTTGGATTGTTGGCGATGACATTGTGGGGGAGTGCTCGGAAACGTCTTGAAGTGAATGGAGGATAGATATGAAGATTCTCTCGAACATCAGTGAAGGGCTTCGTGTTGGATGGTATGCGTGGCGTACGAATCTTCGTGCTGCCATGGAGCATCGGGTAGCATTCGCTCTTCAGGTTGGTGGCATGGTTTTGAATGACAGTGCATTCATTGCAGTTTGGATTTTATTTTTTGCGGCAGTTGGTGAGGTGAACGGGTGGAACGGTTGGGACTCGGTTGGATTGCTGGGATTTGGAACGTTGAGCTATGGATTGGGTTTTGGGTTTATTGGAGGGTCAACATGGGTATGTCGATATGTGGCGGATTCGTCACTCGATGCTTTTCTTCTTACTCCGCAGAATGTTCTGTGGAGAATCTTAATCAGTCGAAGTGACATTACAGCGCTTGGTGACGTGGTATTCGGAGGCCTCCTTCTTTCTTCCTATGCTTGGCACATTCACGCTTCGTGGTCGGCGGGAATTTTCATGATGCTCGCAGTTCTGCCGGCAACGATTCTTACGCTAGCGATAAGTATATCTGTGAGCACATTTGCGTTTTACTTTCTTGATGCTGAGCAAATCGCATTCAATATTTTTAAGACATTTCTTTCCCCGAGCATGTATCCTTCTGCGCTTTTTCCTTCTGGTGCGAAGATGGTGTTTACCTTCATTATTCCCTCGCTTTTAGTGGCTGGATTGCCAGTTGAAATGATCAAGGGCAAGGAGTACGGAATGCTTGGAATGTTCTGGGGAATTGCTGCAGTTTGGGCAGTATTTAGTGTGGTTTTGTTTTATATTGCACTTCGCAGGTATGAGAGCGGAAATGCTCTTGGATTACGGAGTGGAAATTGACGGAAGGCCGTTCGTCTGATATAGTGCGGTCTTGGGTAAGGTTTTCATGATTTGTTTGGTTGCGGCACTTTTTCGCCGCTTGGAAGTTCACTTTTTCATTATTGATTCACGTTGGGCACTTTTTCGCCTTTGGCGACTCTGCTTTGGCAGATGCCCATGACTTATTGTTTGTTTATGACACCACAAGGTTCAAAAGTTCCTAGTTCTTTAGTCCCACGTTCGGTTCGCAGAGGTCCACAGCATGGCACGCATCGCGGAGGTCGTCGCGGTCCACGTGTTGCGTGGAATACGCCAGAAACAAGGCCTGCTCGTACTGGCCAGGGCGTAAAATATGGCGCTTTAGAATTGACGCCAAAAGATCACTATAACGTTCATGCTGCTAAGAATCAGCGCGGAATTCTTCGCGTTGCTGTTATGGGTGGAAATGAAGAGGTCGGAAAGAACATGACGCTGCTAGAGTATGGCGACGATATTATTCTTATTGACATGGGGATTCAGTTCGGTGAAGAACACATGCGTGGAATTGACGGCATCGTGCCAGATATTTCGTATTTGAAGGGTAAAGAAAAGAATGTTCGTGCGGTGATTATTTCTCACATGCACATGGACCACATTGGCGGTATTCCATTCTTGATGCCGATGCTTCCAGGAGTCCCGGTTTTCTCCTCTCCAATTTCTCTTGCGCTCATTGCCAAGAAACTTGAATACACTCCAGAAATAAAAGTCGATCTTCGCCCTGTTGATGAGGCGACAACGTTGCAGCTAGGAAATTTTAAAGTTTCCTTTATTGGTGTTTCGCATTCTGTTCCGTCATCTCTCGCGATTGTGATTGAAACACCAAACGGAAAGATTGTTCATACTGGCGACTTTAAAGTCGATCTTGATCCGAATGATGAAGAGGGGAAGCGACATTTAGAGCAGATGAAAAAGCTTGGGAATGAAAATGTTCTTGCGCTATTTTCTGATTCCACCAACGCTGGACAGTCTGGCAATCAAATGATGGAGCGTGATGTTATGCACGACTTAGATGCCATTGTTTCGCAAGCAAAGGGGCGTTTGCTTTTTGGGATGATCAGCACGAACGTCGTGCGAATGGCGCAGATCATTTCTCTTGCAGAAAAGCATGGACGTTACGTTGCTGTTGGTGGATTGAGCTTGAAAACAACGCTCGAAATTGCGCAAAATCTTGGATACATCAACCCGACTCCTGGAACGCTTCTCGACATCACTGAAGTAAAGAATTTTCCGCCAAATAAAGTTCTCGCTATTTTTCCTGGTGCGCAGGGGGAGAATAACGCAGCATTCTATAAGCTCGCAGATGGAACGCTGAAGGACGTTCGAGTGATGCCTGGCGATTCGGTGGTCTTTTCATCCTCAGTTATTCCTGGAAATGAGCGGACTGTTCAGTTTATTACCGACAAGTTTTATCGACTTGGTGCAAAGGTAGTGAACTACCGCATGTTAAACATTCATGCTGGTGGTCATGCAAAGTCTGCAGACTTGAGTGAGGTGATTAAGATGATTAAGCCGAAATACATCATTCCGATTGAAGGTCATCATGCGTTCTTGCACTATCACGCACAGGCTGCTGTTGCTGCTGGTTTCTCGAGGGAGAACATCATGATTGCAGATAATGGACAGATTATTGAATTCGACGAAGAGCGAAGGGGAACGCTCACAAAAAAGAAGCTTTCTGTCGCGCCAATTTACGTTGACGGTGGACAGGTTGACGTTGTTGATGGCGATACGCTTCGAGAGCGAAAGCGTATGGGTGACGAAGGCGTCATTGTCATTGACTCCATTGCTCGTGACGGACAGATTGTTCATGTAAATGTGACGTCGCTTGGGTTTAGGAAGGAATCCATTCTCCCAGATATCGATGCAAAAATTACAACATTTCTCAAACGTGAATTTCCAAAGATTTCTGCACAGCAAGATCCGCAAGGACTTTTGCAAGATCGTTTAGAAAAAATGATTGAAACAGAAATGAAGTCCAGTCCGTACATTGCGCTTTCCATTGCAACGCAGTAATCCAAAACACATTTCACAATAACAGGCGCCGAATAGGCGTCTTTTATTGACATTTTGGCTAAGATTCGCTATATTGTTGCCAACGATGTCCATATCGGCTTCGTGAACTTGGTCTTGGAGGCCAAATGAAAAGCTCACTTTTTCTGGTAGTTTCCCTTTTCGCTTCTGGTTGTGAGTTCTTCCGCGGCACGGACAACGGCGGAACGGAATACATGGTCGATCGCATGATCGACCTCGGCTGCTTCAAGGACTCGCCGTGTAGTTTCATCTCGAGCGACGGTCCTTCCGTCTACAAGTGCACAGAAGATGTGCCAGACCATTCCGTTCGTAGCGCCGGAGGAGAAATAGATTTGGATCTCGAGGGGGTTGTCGATTTTCACGCCGAACTTCGGCCTCACTACATCATCTATTCGGATGGGACCGGAGAGCCAGATACAGACAGAAACCGTGGTGTTCTGCTTGTCTCCTATGCTGATCCGGAGATGTTGGAACTTTCTGCGATTGGCACCATGCTGCAATGTGGTCATCTCGTTGATAGCGATGCTGATTACGAAAAGTTTTCATGCATCGTCTCATCGTGCATTGCGTTCGTTGAGCAGAATTCACTTGGCGACCAAAGGATCAAGGTACAGAGCAGAACGCCATTTCGTTCGAGGTTGGAATAAGCGGTCGGACGGGGCGCCTGATGCTGCAACGAGCAGTCCTGGGCGCTTTTGCTTTTTAAGGGGGTTCTTGCAGTGAAATGGAGAGCCTGCTATGATTTTTTGTTCCTGTTGAATGGCTGATTCGTCATTTTGACGATCAATCGTGAAACCTACTGAAACACTGGAGACAGCGTGACTACAAAAAAACATGGTTCTTTCGATAGGCCCGGTGTTTCTTCGGGCCAAATGAGACTTTCTCGGTTTGCTGATTCCGCGGAACGCAATCATCGAATAATGAAAGAAAGGGCTGTTCGGTTGTTCGGAGACTCTAATTGCGCTTCTTTCGAAGTCATCAGTAGTTTTCCGAATCATCCAAGGGCAGAGAACTCCAAAAGGGCTCGAGCAATAGGTCTCGTTCTGCTTCTGAAGGTTCGGACACAAACAAGTCCAGGAGCCAATTTGGAAGAGGAGATCGCATTGTTCGGGGATCTAGACACCGGGGATATGTACTGGATTCCACTGGTTGAAGACTAGGCAGCCTACTTTCTGCCACTAATACGACACCCGACCTACGCAAGGTCGGGTGTTCGCTTTTGGAGTGTTTTTCGCTTACACTCCCCACATGATCGAACCGAAAGATGAAATTAAAGAGAAGCTCGACGTCGCCGAGGTGCTTGGGGACTATATTCAGTTAAAGCCTGCAGGAACGGGGAGTTTAAAGGCATTGTGTCCATTTCACACAGAGCGAACGCCGTCGTTTCACGTTTCAAGAGAGCGACAGAGTTGGCATTGTTTTGGATGTGACAAAGGGGGCGATATTTTTAGTTTTGTTATGGAAATGGACGGGCTAACGTTTCCGGAGGCATTGCGACAATTGGCGAAGAAGGCAGGTGTCGAATTGCCAGCATATAAGTCAACGCCGCATGACAATACTCGTGAACGATTATTGCTCATGCATGATGCTGCGGCATCGTTTTACACCTCTACGTTATGGTCGAGTGAATATGGAAAGTCGGTGAAAACGTACATTGAGAATCGTGGTATCGATGAAGCGCTGGCAATGAAGTTTCGGCTCGGCGCGTCACCAGATGCATGGGATGTTTTAGTCAATCATTTATCGAAGAGAGGGTTTGCTGAGCAGGAAATGATTGAAGGTGGACTGGCGATGAAGCGAAAGAATGGGTCTGGTTGCGTTGATCGATTTCGAAACAGATTAATGATTCCACTTTGTGATGCTGGGGGAGGCGTGATTGCGTTTACTGCACGTCAGCTTCCTGGTGCTGGTGAGGCCGATGGACCGAAATACATGAATTCGCCAGAAACCCCGATTTATAAAAAGGGAGAGATGTTATATGGGCTGCATCTTGCAAAAGCGGGAATGCGAGAGAAGAAATGTGTGATTGTTGTTGAGGGGAACCTTGATGTGATTGCCTCTCATAAGGCTGGAGTGGAGAATATTGTGGCCTCTTCTGGCACAGCACTTACTGCGCTACAACTTCGAACATTGGCGCGATATACCAAGCAGATTGTGTTTGCGCTCGACGAGGATGCTGCGGGTTTTGCAGCGGCAAAGCGAGTGCTCGACTTGGCACTGGAACTTCAGAAGGACCCTGGTGCTCCGCAATTTGAGATTCGTTGTTTGATTATTCCAGATGGTGCAGGAAAGGACCCAGACGAAATTGTTCAGAAAGATCCAGAGCTTTGGCGACGAATTGTCGCGCATTCAGAGGATGTTATTGAATATGTTTTTACCAAGCGACTCCGACTATTTGAAGACGGTGCTGGCGCGGCGAAAATCGAAGCAAGGAAGTCGCTCGTTGATGAGCTTTTGCCGTATGTTGCAAAGCTGACTAGGCCAGACTCTCGTCACCTTTATCTTCTTCGGATTAGCGATGCTACTCATGTAGACATGGATTCTTTAATGCAGATGTTGCAATTTAAAGTTCATGCATCATTGCCTACGAAATCTCAAACTGCACCTTCGAAAGGCAAGGATCCGATCGTAAGTGTCGCGAAGCCCGTTCGTATTCCAGATACATCGGAGACAAAGTATGAGCGATCGCTTGGTTTTTTGCTTGGGATTTCGGTGAAGTATGAAGGCTTTGTTACGGAAATTTTGGCCACGGTTCGCGAAGAATTACTCACAGGAAGTACGTGGGAGCCTCTGTACATTGGCCTTCGAGCTCTGTATAATCGCCCCGAACAGCTTCCAAACACGTTAGCACCTCAAGAACCCCTTTTTTTACGACTTCTTTCCTGGCTCTCTGCCAATGGTCATACACGGGAGACATCCGTGTTCAATGCCTTGGTGATTCAAACTGACGAGCTTCTGGATGGACTGTCGCCCAAGGAGGTGCGACAAGAAGCGGACAGAAATCTTTTGATTGTTTCCCAAGAGCTTGCGCTCCGTGCGCGCGCAGCCTTGGAGCGTGACATCCGAGAGGCGGAGTTGTCTGGTGACGACACTCGGCTGCATTCGTTGATGCGCGCTTATCGCGACATGGTTTCTCAAAAATAAGTTTTCGAACGATTTTTGGGAGTCATTCGCTTTGTACGCTTTATGGCAAAAGGAAAAGGAAAGTTTTTAAAGAAGGTTAAAGCTAAGGTTAAAGTGGTCAAGAAAACGGTTCAGAAAAAGCCTTTGGCGAAGAAAATTGTTGTGAAGAAAACTGTTGGAAAGAAGCCAGAGGTAAAGAAAGTTATCGCGAAGAAGCCAGTTGTCGTGAAAAAGCTGATAGTAAAAAAGGTGATCGCAAAGAAGCCGATTGTTCAGAAGCCAATTGTGAAGAAACTGGAGTCAAAACCAGTTGTAAAAAAACCAGTTGTCGTAAAGAAGCCAATTGTTGCAAAGAAGCCGGAAAAGAAGGTACAGAAGGGAACTCCATTTGTTCCGCATCCAGACAAGAAATCTGCTCCACCAACAGAGGAGATGCTTAATCGCGTGATTGAACGCGGAATGACGCGCGGATTTGTTACAGAGAATGAGGTGGTATTCGCATTCGGATTCATTGAGGATCATCTTGAGCTTTTCGAAGAGTTCCTTGATCGTCTTGAGCGAAAGGGCCTTCATTTTGTTGAGCTGAAAGAGGGCTTTCTTGGGGGAAGTAAGTCGCGTGACGATGTTTACGACAAGTTGCGTATTTCTGTTGATAAAAAAGCAGACCTTTCTGCCACGTCGGAACTTACGCAAGACAGTATTCAGATGTATTTGCGTGAGATTGGAAAGATTCCGCTTTTGACTGCGGAAGAAGAAGTTGCACTTGCAAAGCGAAAAGAGCGCAATGAAAAAGAGGCTGAACGTCGACTTATTGAAGCGAACTTGCGTTTGGTGGTGTCGATTGCGAAGAAGTTTGTGGGCAAGCAGCTTTCGCTTCTCGATTTGATTCAAGAAGGAAACGTTGGGTTGTTCCGTGCGGTAAAGAAGTTTGAATATCGAAAGGGATACAAGTTTTCAACGTACGCAACATGGTGGATTCGTCAGGCGATTACGCGCGCTCTTGCTGATCAATCCCGCACCATTCGTATTCCAGTCCACATGGTGGAAACGATCAATCGCTTTAAGCAGATTGAACGTCGACTCATTCAGGACCTTGGTCGTGAACCGTTGCTGGAAGAGCTGGCTGCTGAAATGGACATGTCGCTGGAGAAAGTTCAGCACATTCAGAAGATTTCGCAGGAAACGGTTTCGCTTACTACAAGTGTTGGCGATGACGATGATGATTCAACGCTTGAAGATTTCATTGAAGACGTAAAGAACATTCCACCAGATAAGCAGGCTGCACGTCAGTTGCTCAGGGACTACGTTCAAGAAGCCATGCGTGACTTGACTCCGCGTGAACAAAAGATTTTGGAAATGCGTTTTGGTCTTGAGGATGGCGTGAGCCACACGCTTGAAGAAGTTGGTCGCGAGTTTGACGTGACTCGTGAGCGCATTCGTCAGATTGAAGCAAAAGCACTTGAGAAGATTCAGCAAAAAGATATTATTCAAAAGTTGCGGGACTATTAGGAAATGATTGAGGGGTTGGGGGTTAAGAGGCTTGTGAATGTAATAAGAACGTGAAGATGTAGGAGAAAATAATCATCCCCGCCTTTGCGGGGATGACATGAAGGAAGAGCCTATCAAAAACGTCTCATATTCTGAGACGTTTTTTTGATCTACTGATTCGCGACGCCGTGGCGTTTGCGCTCAAATTCTTTGAGCCACTTTTTGCGGATGCGGACGTTTTTTGGGGTGACTTCAACGTATTCGTCGTTGTCGATATATTCGAGTGATCGTTCAAGGTTCATGTCGATTGGGGGAGTCACCTGAACGATGTGGTCTGCGCTGGAAGCGCGCATGTTTGTGAGCTTCTTTTCGCGTACTGGGTTCACCGTCATGGTTTCTTTCATGGACGATCCAATCACCATGCCTTCGTAGACTTCTGTTCCGGAAGCAACAAAGAGCGGACCTCGTTCTTGCACCATGGCCAAAGCGTATGGAGTAGTTTTTCCATCGAATCCAGAAATAATCGACCCTGTTGTTCGGCGATTGATTTCTCCTTTGTGTGCGCCGTAATGTGAAAAATTGTGTGCAAGTGTTCCTTCGCCTTTCGTGTCTGTCATGAACTCAGTGCGGTAGCCGAGAAGACCACGAGTGGGAATGATGTATTCCAGTCGGGTTGACCCGTTTTCGCTGGTAAGATTTACCATTTCACCTTTGCGCTTCCCGAGTTTTTCTATGACAGTTCCAGAAAATTCATCAGGAACGTCAACAATAACGGTTTCCATTGGCTCCATGAGCACGCCGTCGATGGTTTGCGTAATAACTTCTGGTTGAGAAACTTGGAGCTCGAACCCTTCGCGACGCATTTGTTCAACAAGAACGGAAAGATGCATTTCGCCGCGTCCAGAAACTTTGAATTCATCACCGTTGTCTGGAAAATCGACTTTCAGTCCAACGTTCGTTTCGAGCTCGCGTTCAAGACGATCGTAGATTTGGCGGGAAGTCACGAGTGTTCCTTCGCGGCCAGCAAATGGAGACGTGTTCACCATGAACGTCATGTTCAACGTTGGTGCGTCGATTGAGAGTGTTGGCAGCGCTTCTGCATCTGCACGTTCTGCCACCATTTCTCCAACGTAAATGTTTGGGATTCCAGCAATCTGAACAATGTCACCCGCTTCTGCTTGTTCAACCTCTACTTTGACTAAGCCTTTGTGCGTGTAAAGTTTGGTGATTTTGTGCTGTTCGCGTGAGCCGTCTTGGCGTGTAACAAAAACGTTCATGCCATTTTTAATGATGCCTTCATATACACGGCCCACACCAATACGCCCAACGTAATTGTCGTATTTCAAGTTGGCAATCTGCATGCGCATTGGTGCTGCGGTGTCACTCTTTGCCGGAGGAACAGTCTTGAGAATAAGGTCGAAAAGCGGGCGAAGGTCTTTGCTTTCGTCGGTAAGTTCCATTTTGGCGATTCCGTCGCGACCAATACTGTAAATATGACTGAATTCAAGCTGTTCATTCGTTGCGCCAAGTTCAACAAAGAGGTCGAAAATCATGTTGAGCACATGGTCTGGACGTGCAGTTGGCTTGTCGATCTTGTTGATGACCACGATCGGCTTGAGCCCAAGTGCCAGGGACTTCCGGAGCACAAACTTCGTTTGTGGCATCGGGCCTTCATATGCGTCAACAAGCAAAAGAACAGAATCCACCATGCGAAGCACGCGTTCAACCTCGCTTCCAAAGTCGGCGTGGCCAGGAGTATCTACGATGTTGATTTTGACGCCATCCACCATAATGGCAGTATTTTTGGCGTAAATCGTAATGCCGCGCTCTCGTTCGAGTTCATTGGAATCCATGACGCATTCTTCAATAACGTCCCTATCCGTAAAGGTTCCAGACTGTTTCAGCATGGCATCAACCAAGGTGGTCTTGCCATGGTCGACGTGGGCGATGATTGCGATATTGCGGAATTCCATACTGAGAATTGAAAAGGGGCTTATGGCCCCAAAATTTGTCCAAAGTATGCAGAATTTCTTGACTTTGGTCAAGCTCTAGCTATAATGAAATGTCCCAGTTCTAACAACGGAGGTGAACAGTGGACGCTTCGAACGTTCTCAGAAATCTCAATACGAAATACATCGGCGGGCAGGCACAGGTGAGCACGGCAGGGGAACCGAAAGCGTGTTTCGTCGTTGATCACATGGAAGAAGGTGAAGATGGAGATCCTCCTGTACTTTACGCGTCTCGTTCCTGGCGGTTTGATCCTAAGGACAAAAAATGGACGCCGATGGTTCGGACGCGTATTCCGATCACAGGTCTTTGCGAGAGGAATGAAATGATACGAGGTACTTGTGACGGTGGATTCGACTGCAACTTCGACATGCGCGTTATTTTCTTTCAGCAAGATGACCCAACCGCATGGGAGATGCCGAGAGGACGGGAATATATGAGCCTCATGAAGGCAGTCAGAAGTGGCTCTTTCGTGACTCCCGTATCCACGTTCGACGCGTCGACCGGAATAGTTCGGATTCCGGTAGCCGCGATCAACCCTGGCGACTTGTGGCACGTGGATCCGGTTCCATCGTTCTCGTGCTGTCGTGTGGATCCGTCAGGCAAGCTCCTGCCGGTTAGCTTCGGTTCATTTTCCATCACCAAGATTGAGCGGATGGTGGAACACACCTTTCGGATGACCGTACGGGCGCAAGCAAATGGTGATGCTACCGTTCTGCAGTTCACCGGAACGGGCAAGACGATTAAAGCGGCGTTTAACGACGCGCTTCAATATCTGTACAGCATCGTCCGTTTACGAGCGAGCTAAAACCACGCTGCCCGCCACCTGAAAAAGGTGGCGGGCGTTGACTTTTATGAAGATTGGGGGCAATATAAATCGTCCAAGTTCGAACAACGGAGGTGAATGATGGACGGAGGTTTTTTCACGCCTTTTATTGGTGGTCAGATGCAAATAGGATCACCGACAGGGGAGCCGAGAGAGCTCGGTATCGTCTCTTGCTTCGACTGCTACTATGCTCATGCTAAGTCGCGCGAACTCATCCTGGCGGCTTCCATCGATTCCGCATGGGAATGGATCAATGGAAAGTGGTGGCCTGGGCCTCGAAGGTCCGTTCTGGTTTCTAGGTTCTATGTAGAGGTAAACGTCCTTAAAGGCACCTGCGGCATGTGCGAGGACTGGGACACTGAGCGAGAAGAAGTTCGGTTCCTGGCTCCAAGAACTTGGGGGATCTTGGCTACTCCGAGAGAGGAGATTCATTCTCTGGAGGATCTTCTCGGTATCTGCGGTGATCTTTCCGTTCGCTCTTTATGCGACAGGGAGGCTGGAACGGTTACGATGTCGGTTGTCGAGCGCAACTGTGGTCAACAAGATTCCCGGCGATGGCGGATCACCCCGGTTACATTCAAATTTTCCTTCGAGAACATCGGCGACTTCGAGGTCCTCCGTGTCTTTCGGCTTCCGAACAGGTCTTATGGGATCCACTGTTCTCTTACTCCGATGGATTCTGGGATGTTACGGAGGCGGAGAGGGATTTCTGGAGAAGGAAAAACCGTCGAGGCCGCCATCGAAGACATGCTTCACCCGGTTCGTCGTTGACTCGACTGAGCACTACGCGCTCCGCCGCCTGAAAGGGTTGGCGGGGTGTTTCTTTTTTAGTTTCTGCAATGTAAAGTCGACTTTACATTGAAAAGCGAAAAACCCCAATGTTTTGGCAAGTCGGATGTAAAGCGGACTTTACATTGTGGAATCGGTGAAAAAGGCATGCCGTGTTGGTAAAAGTCACAAACTACAAACTGCTCAAAACCAACACATCCTTTTTCCCGTTCAGATTCTCTTCCCAACCCTTTCAAAGACTCACTTCACATTCCCTTCACTATCACCTTCGTACAAAAAGTGACGGATACCATACGGTCTTCGCTGTGCGCCATGACCGCTACGCCGCAACGGCAAATGAAATTTGCCTGCGGCTGTGCAGCAGGGCGCTCGCTTCGACCGCATGGTATCCGTCACTTTTCTCGTCTTGTCTCTTCACTTCTCTTCACTTCATTGTCTCGATTCTTTCCTATTCCCATCACTTCACCATCCCGAACGTATGTGAGGGATCCGAAGCTGTTACCGGATGGGAGATTCAAACTTAGTTTGGGCTAAACTTAGTTTAGGTTGCGGAAAGATTGATGTGTTTGAATCGGGAAACGAAAAGGCGAGTCATGAGGGAGGCTCCGTCGATAAGCCAGAAGAAGGCGTATCTTAAAAGTCGAAAAGCATGACGCCATTTTACAACGGTAAGAACGAGACTCTTATGTTTGTCTTTGCTGTCACAAAATTGCGCTAAGAAGGTTTCATGTTCTGCGGCGATAATGTCAAACATGGCACGAAACGTTCTATTTTTCTGCATGGCGTCCCAAATGTATCGGTAGAGAAGTTGCTTTCGATAATATCCAATGATGCCGCCGTGGCTGTCCATACGAGCGTGAATTTTTGAAAGTGCGCCAATGTTTCCTCGAAGATATTGTGGGATGAGAATTGCGGCTTCTTTTCCAGAAATAACCGATCCTTTAATTCCGTCTGCAGCAAACGCGCCGCAAAAGCCAGCGGCGTCACCGATGAGGAGGGTGTTGTTGTGTGAGATTGTTTGTCGAATTCCGTTTATTGGGATATGGCTGCCAAAGACGTAGTGCGGAGTTGGATCTGTGAGAACGACGTCACCGCGCTCGATAAGATTTGAAAGGAATTTTTCGGTGAGTTGTTTTGCATCGCCGCGATCTTTGAGTAATTTCGCAAGGCCAATGCGAAACGCTGGCTTCCCATCAATCACGGTTGGTGACAGCCATCCGCCGTAGCCGAGCGAGAATTCTCCGAACCAATAATGATAGATTGTTTCAGAAGGTTTTGGTCCACGTAATACGTTTCCGAAGAAGACTTGTTCGTAGCCAAAAAGGAATCGAGTGTTCTTCGATAAACTCGGAATTGTTTCGGCGACTTTAGAATGACCACCATCTGCACCAACAAGAAATGCAATATTAATCTCTTCCTCTTCAGCGCCAAGCGATCGAATACGAACTTTCGTTGGGTGATCAGCATTGTCGACTCCAATGAATGCCGTCTTTGTTCGAAGTGTGACGTTTAATGGAAGTCGATCGGCAAGGGCTTTTACGAGCGCCTTTGTATCCGTTTGATATATCCAAGGTGCTGAAACAGTTGAAACGAACATATCTTCCAGACCTGGTGCGATGACTGCAATGGCGGAAATTGGATTCGTGATATACGAATCAACAGGAAAAAAACTTGAAAATTCTGTGCGGGTTTTGCTCGTAATTAGTCCAGTAGATTCAACAGTTGCTCCAGCTTCTGGTTTGACGTCGAGAATGAGAACTTTGAGTTCTTTTGGAAGATGGTGTGCAAGCGTAAGTCCGGAAAAACTCGCTCCAACAATGCAAACGTCGTAGTAGGGCATAGAGATGGAAGGAACAATATATCGCTTTGTAAGTGATTGACAATTTTAGGGTTTCATCATGAAATGGCTCTAACGGAGGCTAATTTTTTTATGAAACAACGTTTTATTGCAGGAATCGTTTCACTTATTGTGGTGACTGGTCTGGTTTTCGGCGCAACATTGCCAGCATATGCCGCGCTTGGCACGCCATCGAACCTTACGATCGTTGGTGGACAGTACACGAATGACACCACGCCGACGTTTACATGGAATCGTCCATCTGGAGCAACGTGGTATGAATTTTTGATTGATAATGGTGAATGGCAGAGCCTTGGAAATGTTGGGCGGTACACCACGGGAAGCCTTTCAAACGGTTGGCACACTTTTTATGTTCGTGCTCATGACAATTCCGGGCAGATAAGTGTTTCAACATCGATAACATTTGAAATCGATACGGTTGGTCCTACGGTTTCAAAAGTAACACCAACAACAGCAAAGACTGGAGTGCTGACGACTTTTTTTGCGAAAGCATCTGGAGAAGCAACAGTTACAGCGTGCTGGTTGTATGTTGACGCAGTGAAGCAGGGTCAAATGTTTTTATCGCCAAGTGGATACACGAGTTCTGTAACATTCACGACGACTGGCTCGCATACGGCGTATGTTCGTTGTGTTGATGGAGACAAAAATTATTCCTCTGGTTCGACGACTGCAATTTCAGTGACAAAGGGGTCTGCAATCAATCCAGGAATTGTTCTTTCTGCGGGAACATTGATCAAGCCAATGTGTCAGAATTCCGAACCAAAAGTTGGAACATGTCATTCGGTGTATTACTACGGTAAGGATGGCACGACACATGCTTTCCCATTGGAATCAATTTACAAAAGCTGGTACGGCTCTTCATTCTCGAACGTGCAAGAGATTGAAACATGGCAGTTTAATCGTTTGGCGATCGGCGAAAACGTCACCATACGACCAGGAACGTCGTTGGTGAAATTTTCTGGATCGACGACGGTGTACGCGGTTGAAAAGGGGGGAGTGTTGCGGGCGATTGTGAATGAGGCCGTCGCAAAGGCTATTTATGGATCGCGGTGGAACAGTATGATCGTCACTTTACCGGGTACAGTAAAGAGTGATTATTCTTACGGAGAAAAGATTGATAGTGCATCAGATTACAGCAAGACAAAAGCCTACTATTCAGTGAAGACAGTTGAAGATAACTTCTAATCTTCCTCTTGCTCTGCCGATACCGGCGTGGTACTCTCTTCCCGCAAATTCCTCTATTCCGAGGTAGCTCAGCGGCAGAGCAGAAGACTGTTAATCTTTTGGTCGTGGGTTCGATCCCCACCCTCGGAGCCATGAAAAATCACCAACACCCGTTGGTGATTTTTCATTTCTCTGAGTGGGATCAGAACCCACGACCAATATGTTGGGTTCGATGACACAAGCGAGCGAGCGGAACTGTTGGGAAGGCTTATGTTCACAACAGTTCCCGAGCGAGCGCAGTGTCATATGGCTCTGCCATATCCCCACCCTCGGAGCCAGCATAACCCTCAGCATTTTGCCCACCGTCGCCTAGCGGCTATGGTGGACGGGCTGGGGTTTTTGCTATCTTTTGGAGGTACCCAAAGTTGGGTTAGAACTGATATAGTCGGTTTACTATAAATTGCATATGCAGGATCGCAACACAGACTATAACCTGGATAAAGACAAAAACGTTCTTGGACAAAAGTGGTACTCCACATATGGTGGTTATTTTTCAAATCTCAAAAACATCGACGTTTTCGTTGATGCGCTCATCCCTCTACTGCCCAACCGATCACTCGAAGTGTTATATGTAGCATCAGCTAGTGGTCTTCTGGGTGAGCGACTAATAAAAAAGCTTGGACAAGGACACTTAATGCTAGTCGACGTTTCAAAGGAACACCTTGATGCTAATACGAATCCAAACACATTGAAGATTTGTAAGGATCTTTTAGATTTGAATTTAGGAAAGCGATACGATCTCATTATCATGCGAAGTTCACTGGATTATTTTCCAACAATGGAACAACAGATACGCGTTTTAAAAATACTTGGAAATCATCTTCGTGGAGATGGATTATTTGCGAATCAACCGGCATACATCGGAAATCTCTCAGAGAGAAAAGTGATAAGCAGGATGTATCAAGACTGTCCGAAGATCGGTAATCGACTTTTTCAATCGATTGACATGGCAGATGTCTATCACGAGGCCGGCTTCACAGCTCCGGAATGTATCGGGGCAAGCGAGGATCTCGTGACGTCCGATCGCGACTATCAGGATCGCTACGGGATATCAGCTGAAGACATTGGCCGTATTCGTCAGATGATAACACCAGACATGAATTACGCCCTGCGAACCATCAATGGCTTTGAGCTACGCTTCGAGTTCCCGATATTCGTCTCGTCTCGGCTTGATGGTCGCTGAACTATTCAAAATACAGAAAGCTTAAAATCATACTCGTGTGTTTCTTGCTCGCGTATGGTAGTTCCACCGCGTTCCACAATGTGGAGCCATGAAAAATCACTAACTTCCGTTAGTGATTTTTCATTTCTCTGGGTGGGATCAGAACCCATGACCAATGTGTTGGGTTCGATGACACAAGCGAGCGAGCGGAACTGTTGCGACATTTATGTTCACAACAGTTCCCGAGCGAGCGCAGTGTCATATGGCTCTGCCATATCCCCACCCTCGGAGCCATGTGGAAGCGACCGATGCAAATTGGTCGCTTTTGCATTTTGTATATTTATAAGCCCGTTATTGACAATAAAGCTTTTTTTGATAAACTTCTCTCTCATCTTCACCGCTTAACCCAGGAGGATCAAACAAGATGAGTGCCAATAACTACCCACCGATTCCTAACGGAACCATGGTCAAGACCACTGTTCCGAACAGTGACATGGCCGGAGGATGGAACGAACTTGCACTAGCTGAGCGTCTTGGCAGGTGGGGCAAGAAAGGTACCGTCGTTGAACACAGCGATTCGCACGGTCTCTGTTATAAGGTCATGTTCGATGACAATGCCGTCGCCTGGTTCGATCCTCAAGAATTCGAGTTGAGCACATAGGTTGCCTTCGAGTTGTCTCATCCGCCCGCCAGAGCCGCTATATGAGCCGCTCACTCTGGTTGGCGGTTTCGTTTTTAATCAATAAACCAAATCCGACTCTGTAAGCTTCGGGATGCTAATGCATCCCTCATATTTCTCAACCGCAGTTCGAACGGAGTCGACAATGTGGCGCCACATAAATCATCAGGATTTTCCTGGTGATTTTTGTTATGATCTTTGTTAATTATGAAGTTCAAGAAAAACACAAAAAATCAGCTCGCGGTTTATCAAGCTAAATCTGGGGCGATTGAGCTTAGGGCAGATGCAACGAAAAAGACGATATGGGCGACTCAGGCGCAAATTGCCGATATTTTTGTGGTTGAGCGATCGGTAGTGACGAAGCACATTCGGAATCTTTTTCATGACAAGGAGCTGGACGAACGTTCAGTATGTGCAAAATTTGCACATACTGCTGGTGATGGCAAAACGTATCAAGTTCAAGCGTACAACCTTGATGTTGTTTTGAGTGTGGGTTATAGGACAAACTCAAGGCGAGCTGTTGAATTTCGTAAATGGGCAACCACGGTTTTGCGTCAACACATCGCCCTCGGTTACACCATCAATCGATCGATGATCGCGGCGCATTATGACGAATTCATGAAAGCCGTCGGCGACATCAAGGCTTTGCTTCCCGTCAATCAGATGGTTGATTCTGCAAGTGTTCTTGAGCTCATCCGTGCCTTTGCTGATACGTGGCTTTCGTTGGATGCGTACGACAAGGACGCTCTTGAGATGAAAGGCGTCACCAAGAAACAATCGGTGCTTACTGCCAATGAACTTGAATCTGCTTTAGTACAGCTCAAACGCAATCTCATGGAAAAGGGTGAAGCGACCGATCTGTTTGGCGCTGAACGATCTACTGGCGCGATCGAGGGGATTGTTGGAAACGTCATGCAATCTTTTAGCGGCAAAGCAATGTATCCGAGTATCGAAGAAAAAGCTGCTCATCTTTTGTACTTCGTTGTCAAAAATCATCCGTTCATCGACGGCAATAAACGTTCCGGTGCTTTTGCATTTGTGTGGTTCTTGCGTCGCGCCAAACGACTTGACCCAACCCGCATGTCTCCAGAGGCACTCACCGCGCTAACACTTTTGATTGCTGAAAGTAATCCGAAAGATAAATCGAAGATGGTTGGTTTGGTGTGTCGACTACTGGTTAATAAACCAGTTTCGTTTCTGTGAGCCTGGAAATACTGACGTACCCAAAACCAAATCTGCCTCTGTGAACTTCGGGATACTGATGGAGCCTTCGTATTCCTCAACTGCAATTCGAACGGAGTTAACGATGTGGAACCAGAAACCACATCATGCTCATCATGTGTTTTCTTTTTGTCACGGTGTAGGATGTGCGTATATGCGCATCCTCCTTCTTTTAGCTCTCACCGTCTTTGTATTTCCATCGACCGCGTTGGCTGTAACGTCAGACGTAAACATAGCGCAAACCTACGAAGGCTACACGCTCATTACTCCAAGCACCGGCGGGAATGGTGCGGACGGAAAAAATGAAATTTATCTCGTCGACATGGATGGAAACATTGTTCATTCGTGGAAGTTAACAACAAGCGAAACACAATTTTCAGAACTCATGCCTACCGGAACGCTGCTTGCGATTCTTGGTGGGGCATCGCGTCCAGAGTCTCGTACTCGAGGACAGGCGGAGGCACGATTGGTTGAGATTGATTGGGATGGAAATATCACGTGGGAGTACCAAAATACCAATCTCCATCATGATTTCGCGATGCTCGCAAATGGAAATATTATCGGACTGGTTCGAGAGCCCTTGCGTGACGAACTTCGATCACGCATTTCCGATGATAGTCTTCCATCATCCGTATGGGTTGATCGCCTCATTGAAATTGATCACAACACGAAAGAAATTGTGTGGGAGTGGAGTGAACAAGACGAACTCGACCTATCGAGATACCCCTACCATGGTTCTGGAGAAATATTCCATACAAATGCTGTTGAATACATCCCTGCCGGAAATGCTTTTAATGGAAAAGAATCGTTGTTTATCAGTTCGCGCGAACAAAACATGATCATGATTATCGATAAAGCCAGCGGTGACATTGTGTGGGAATTCAGCAATAACGTCCTCGAAAGCCAACATGATGCAACCTTGCTTGATAATGGGCATGTTCTCGTGTTTAACAACCGACCAACCAAGAAAACCTCACAGGTTCTCGAAATTGATCCTAAAACAAATAAGGTGCTTTGGACCTATGAGGCAAGCGGCTTTTTCGCTGAAAAAATTAGCGGAGCGCAACGACTGAAAAATGGGAACACGCTCATCACAGAAGGCGTTACTGGACAGATTTTTGAAGTTACTCCAGCAAAAGAAATTGTGTGGGAATACCAAGTTGGCGGGGACGAGAAAAAAGATCACTCCGTATTCCGCTCCTACCGATATGGCCCTGATGAGATCAATTGGCCGAACTCTTTCCTTCCAAACCCTGAGCTTCTTTTTGACGAACCCTATCCTTACTCCTGGAAGCAGAGTCTATTTTTGATCGTCGGAAGCGCTATGGCATTGGCGTCTATCATCGGCGGCATTGTATTGATTCGACGAAGAATGTCTAAATAATTGCGTGTACTGGCCAGAACACAATAGCTCACCAAAAAATTGGTGAGCTATTGTTTATGAGCTTATTTCAGTAAATATGAAGAAGTTTAGGCTGTGCTTTGGGATGCTAATGTATCCCTCATATTCCTCAATTGTAGTTCGAGTGGAGTCGACGATGTGGAGCCGGCATAACCCTCAGCATTTTGCCCACCGTCGCCTAGCGGCTATAGTGACAGGCTCGGGTTTTTGATTTTACAAAACTCATTTTTTATGCCATATTATCAGGTCCACAACACCCCCAGGAGGACTCAATGCTTCACCCCCAGCTCATCGCTTTGCTCACTCAAACTGGCATCGGATTCGACTCTTTGGACATCGAGCTCGAGGAACGCGGTCCGAACCTGTTCGTCGTGGTCCAGAACGCCAACGCCGTACGTCGCCTCGTAGTTCAGGGCGTTGATCGTCCGCGCAAGGTGCGACGCAACCACTACAAACCGATCACCGCCACCTACGCGGACGCCGATGGCTTCATGACCATCTACGAGATCTTCCTATTCACCGAGCTTTGGATCAAGAAGGAGGTTGCGGAGGAGATGATCCGTAGCGGCGAATTGATCATGGCTCAGGCCAAGGAGATCCCCCAGCAGGATCTCTACTGGCGGGACGACCCGTGGTTTCAGCAGAACCGCGCGTTCGTGCTCCAAGGCCGCGAGCCCTACATGCCATAGGCCCCTTTTGTTCGTCGAGGATCGATGAACAACAACTCTACCGTCCATCACGAGCGCCGCACGGGCCGCTCATCTCTGGTGGACGGTTTCGTGTTTTCACTAACTTGTTCCACAACGTAGAGCCAACAGGGTTCGAATTGGAAACAGTTCGAGTTTTGTTTTACTCTGGAGAATAAGTTGGTTCTGAAGATATGAGAAAACTGCTTTATATATTGATCGAATTATTGCTTTTAATCTTAGTATTTTTCGGTGTATACAAAATCAGTAAATCAAGATGGTTTCAATTTTTTGGAGATATAACGAGTAGTGTCAATACCGAGGAACGGGTAGTCGCTCTCACATTTGATGACGGTCCAACCGAATATACAAATACGGTTCTTGATATTCTCGAGGGAAAAAATGTCTCAGCAACTTTTTATGTTACGGGATTGGATTTAGAAAAGCATTCAGATATTGGCACAGCTATTGTTGAGGCAGGCCACGACCTTGGTAACCATTCATATTCTCATTCAAGATTTTTGTTGAAATCTCAACATTTCATCGACAATGAAATCCAAACGACAAGTGAACTGATTCGTCAAGCTGGATTTGATGGTGAGATTACATTCAGACCACCGTACGGAAAAAAGCTTTTCGGTCTTCCTTGGTATCTTATGATGCATGGAATTAAGACAGTGACTTGGGATGTTGAGCCTGACTCCTTCGGTTCCGAATCAGATTCCATTGTTCAGTATACGATTGAGCACGTAAAAAATGGATCGATTATTCTGCTGCATTCATCCTGTGAGTCATGTAACGGACAGCGAGAAGCGATTCAGAAAATCATTGATGCTTTAAACGAACAAGGTTATGGGTTTGTTAAGGTTTCTGAATTATTGCGGCTAAATCAGAACTAAAACTATCCCAATCCATCGTTCTGAATGCGTCCACGAGGCAGAGCCGGCATCACCTTCGGCATTTTCCCCATTCTCGCCTAGCGGTTACGGTGGTCAGGCTGGGGTTTTTGCTATGTTTTGGAGGTACTCAGGGTGGGTTAGAACTTTTTTTGAAGATATTGAGCAGTTGTGATGTTTTTATAAAATCAGGGGGTTAAAATGGACAAAAGAGGATTTTTTTGCTATTATTATTAGTTATTTTGAGAAGGAATTCTACGTCAATGTGGCACGAAACGTGCTTTATTGACGCAGTGTCGTGATTTGATGCAATTCCTGCACATATCGCGGCATACCACGAAGGAGACATTCTCATGACTGTTTTTCAGATTAGTCCCGATGATCGTCCAGTTGCTCAACATAAACTCATCAAGAAGGCCGCTTTGATGATGTTCGAAACGCCTTCGACCTTTCTTGCCATGATGGTTATCCCGGGATCTGTCGTGGTCATGGTCTTCGGAACTCGTGGAGCGTAGTGGTCTCAGGCGGTTCCTTTGGTGGCCGCTGTGTTCCTGCTAGGACTGCTCTTCCGGAGTCGGTACCGGGAGTGCAAAATAGTGAATCAAATGTTGCGTAGCATTCGGTCACCGGAGTAGCCACAATCTCACCGCCCACCACGAGCGTCATACGAGCCGCTCATTCTGGTGGGCGGTTTCGTTTTTAATCAATAAGCGCGTTCGACGGTGTGGAGCCAGCATAGCCCTTAGTATTTTGCTGCGTTTTCAGGCTACCCGAAGCGGGGTTAGAACTGATAGACTAGATTTATATGCAAAATTTACCAATAGCTGATGTGTATCAGAAAGAGTTTTTATATATGCCTTGGGGAATTTTGATGGATAGAGTACAGAAAATAGTTATAGAAAAAGCTCCAGTAGGTGGAAGAGTCCTCGACCTTCTTTGCGGTCCGGGATATTTACTGGGAGAACTTCGGAAAGAGCGTAGTGATCTTTCTTTTGTTGGAGTTGATATGGAAGAGGAATTTATTTCTTATGCGACCATTCGCCATCCAGGGATAGAATTCATTGTTTCTGATGCGGCCGAGTGGAATACGGAAGAGCAATATGATGTCGTGTTGTGTACTGGAGGCCTCCATCATTTAGCATACGAAAAACAGGAATTATTTTTGCAAAAAGTTGCTCGTTTATTGAAGTCTAGCGGCTTTGCGATTATTGCAGATCCTTATATTGATGAATATAAGAATGAAGATGAACGCAAACTAGTTGGCGCAAAACTCGGATACGAATATCTTGTTGCAACAATGAAGAATGGTGCTCCTGAAGACGTAATCATCTCTACGATAGGAATTCTTCAAAATGATGTATTGCTCGTTGAGTTCAAAAGTTCGATAAAAAAACTGCAACCAATTTTTGAAAAGACGTTTTCACGTGTAGAAAAAGAGAAGACGTGGCCAGTCGAGAACACTGAATACGGTGATTATATGTTTATTTTAAAACCATAGTCGCGAATTATTTTTTGAGGGATTAAATTATCGCAGTATGAAAAATGAGCTCTTACAGCAAGCAACGCAAAGCGTGCATTGGGAAAATCGAGAGTCTTTGGCTTTTGAGTTTATATTGCTCATAAAAAAGATCATCGGTGATTTGAGCGGAAAGACGTTCCTTGATATAGGTTGTGCGAAGGGTCGTGATTGCGAAATTTTTCAGAAAGAAGGGCTTGATCCAATTGGGATAGATAATAATCCTAACCTCATTGGTGACGCGAAGACACAGTATCCTGATATTGAATTTATTTGTGGCGATGCGGCGTTGATGCCTTTTGAGAATGAGCGGTTCGATATAGTCTACGGAACGAATATTTTGTTTTACTTAGATCTTGATGTCGTGTTAAGGGAGGCGTTTCGTGTTTTAAAAAATGGAGGTTATGGTGTCTTTAGTTTTGATGCATACATCATCCATTTAGATAGAGGTGAGGTTTTTCATGAGGATAGTCTGGATCATCTTGAGCTGGTGGTGCGAGATTTAGATGGTAAAGTCGTACACGTCGGTTCCCAAGAGACTCGTTTGGACGCGGTACCGTTTAAACATAAGCACGAGTTTTACAAAGTCATCGTACAAAAAAACTGATATGAAAAATCGCTATACAGGAAATCTGCGTGATAACGACAGAACCATTCATGAGCTTGCGCCGGCAGCACTCACGTCTCGCATTATTGCTGCATATGAGGTTAAAAAAGTTATTCATGAGGGTTCGAGAGTTTTGGACTTGGGATGCGGAGGTGGGAATTCTGCGAAGCCGGTATTGGAAATGACAGATATCGACATGGATCTCTTGGATGTTTCGCAAGAAATGATTGATGAAGCGAGAGAATATTTATCAGAGTTTTCTGATCGCACGAATTATATTTGTCAGGATGCACTCGAATATTTACGAAGTTCTGAGCCCTACGACGTTATTCTCTCAGAATGGACCATTCATAATTTTTCATGGTCAGAAAAGCGCGAACTTTTTGAAGCAATTTATGGTGCGCTTCACGATGGGGGCACCTTTATTCTGATGGATAAAGTTTATCCAGAAAATGGTGGGGAAGAGATGCTTGAGAAGCAATTAAAGCGTTATACATATCTTGATCCAGAGGTCGCGAGAGGCATCACTGAACACGAACGACAAGATTATCTCCCCGAACATCGTATGGACGAACCAGCATTGATCGACGTTTTACGCGAAGTGGGTTTCAAAAATATCACTCTCGCAGATAGAGTTGAGCGAGATGTTGTCCTTGTTGCTTCAAAATAATTTTAGGAATTCCAGTAAGATATTCTCTATGCCTTCTGACATTAAACTCGTATGTTTTGATCTTGATTTAACCCTCATTTCTCACAATAGTTGGTCTGATTTAAATATGGCTCTTGGGGTTTCGGCTGACGAGGATACGCGACTATACACAGAATATAAAACTGGAAAAATTACGTACGAGGAATGGAATGCGTTGACGCTGGAGAAATATCTTGAGCATGCCGATGCTACGCGTGACGGCGTAACAAAAGCGCTTTCGAATTACCGATATTCTGACGGCGCTCGGGAAGCGGTGAGATATTTGCAAGAGAAGGGATACATCGTTGTCTTGATCTCTGGTTCCATTGACATCATTGTTAACCTGATAGCAAAAGAGCTTGGGATTACATACGCAAAAGCAAACAACACGTTTCTTTTTGATGAACATGATCGCTTAAATGGCATCACTACCGACGGCGACGATCGAATTTCAAAAGCACGACACCTTGAAGCATTTTGTGAACTTCTTGGAGTACAGATGTCGGAATGTGCATGCATAGGCGACGGCGAAAATGATCTTGAAATGTTCCGTCGCACTGGGAAGGGAATTACATTTGCTGGATCGAGCATAGAATCAGAGGCGTGGAGAACGATCAATTCCCTTCATGACATTCCGAAATTGTTTGCATGATAATTTTATATATTCTTTATGTTTGAGAATGCGTCGAAGATTCTTCTTCGATCGCGTTCCACCTCACTTTTTATCCTTGATGAATAGGGTGGGACTAGCGTTTTTTGTTAGTTACTCATGCTATTATGTTCATGAATTTTAAGGTTTGAGTTATGAAGAGTTTTTTTCGATATTCGTTTTTTATTGGTTTAATTAGCCTCTTGGGACTTTCTTTATTTATTGCTCAAGCAAGGGCTGAAGTTGTAAGCGTTTCCTGTTCCGGAACTTCTGGATCTCCAACTGCAGTTACGGAAGCTGATCTTGCAGGTGATGATGTTACTTTTACGAATGGTGGTGGAGGCGGATGGTGTGTTTTAGACAATCCGATCTCGGCAGCATCGGTGATAATCAACACCGGTGTGACTATCACGCAAGTTGGAATGGATGCTGATGGGATAACAATAACGACAACTGGTAATTTTGAGCTTCAGTCTGGAGCTTTTATTAATGCCAATTTAAAAGGTTGCCAACAGACCGGTTCTGGTGGTAACGACGGTTTTGGTCCGAATGGTTCGAATGTTTGCACCATAACTACTGCAGGTTTTGGAGACGGTGGTGGTGTAGCAAATGCTGGTTATCAAGGCGCTGGTCATGGTGGTACTGGTGGACTTGGTACAACTACAAGCTTTAATGTTGGTGGGTTGACTTATGATTCAGCCATAGCTCCGATTTTGTTTGGTTCTTCCGGTGGTTCTGCCGATCCGAATAGGGGAGGAAGCGGTGGCGGAATCATCCGTTTATCAATTTCCGGAAACTTCATTGCGAATGGTGCGATATCTGCTAACGGAGGCGCAGGAATCGCGGGCGGTAGCGGGACAGCTGGGGGTGGTGGATCTGGCGGTTCGGTTTATATAACAGCGACTTCAATGTCTGGTTCCACTGGCACTTTTCTTGCGAATGGAGGAAACGGCGGTGATAACACTTATGATGGCGGTGGAGGCGGCGGTGGGCGTATCTCTCTTTCTTATGGGTCTAGCACTTTTTCAGGATTGGGTAGCGAAGATTTTTCTGTAAGTGGAGGATCTGTTACGGGTACAGCTGTAGCTGGGATAAGAGGAACTGTTTATACGGAGAATACTGGGATAAACGCAGTTACTATTTATCACGGCTTTACTTACGCAGCTGATTACAGTGAATCAACTTGGACGGTTGATTCAACGGCAACAAACCAATATTGCAACGGCGCTGATGTAACGCCTTCTCTTGCCGCAGGAACAATTACTTTGAAAGGAATTTTGGACTGTACGAATAGTTTGGTCACGGGCTTTGATGTGAGTCCTAGCTCAAGTTTGGCCATGAATGGATTTACTTTTACCATGGGTCCCACAGATATTTTTACAATAAATGACGCTGCTTCGGTTCTAGTAACGAATGCTTCGACAATCAGCTCTAATGTTCAGTGGACGAATCTTGCGAGCTTACAAATTGACGCTGGTTCATCTGTAAATGCAGACGCAAAAGGGTGTCAACAGCTTGATGATTCAGGCCATGATGGCTTCGGTCCAACGAGTCCTGGCAATGTTTGTACCGTAAGAACTTCTGGTTATGGTGACGGTGGCGTAGCTGCTCCTGCTGGTTATCAGGGTGGAGGGCATGGAGGCATTGCAGGATTAGGTTCTAGTGCCACATACAATCTCGGTGGGGCAGCTTACGATTCTTTAACGGCTCCAGTTTTATTCGGATCTTCTGGTGGTTCGGCTGATACAAATAAGGCAGGAAGCGGTGGTGGAATAGTCCGTTTATCAACTTCTGGAAACTTCATTGCGAATGGTGCGATATCTGCTAATGGAGGCGCGGGAATCGCAGGCGGTAGCGGGACAGCTGGGGGTGGTGGATCTGGTGGTTCAGTTTATGTAACGGCAGGGTCAATATCTGGTTCAACAGGAACATTTTTTGCTAATGGTGGAAATGGTGGAGGCTCTACAGGTTATGGTGGCGGAGGTGGTGGTGGAAGGATTGCATTTGAATATGGCGATAACTCAACAACATATCTTGCAAATTTGGTCGCTGCTTCCGTTGTTGCTGGCGGCGTAAAAGGTGGTGGTACTGCACAAAGTGGTTCAGTCGGCACTCTTTCTATAATTCAAACTGTTTATCTTGTTTCAAGTACCGTTACTGATAACGGTGGTTATACGAATGACAGCACACCGGTTATTACGCTTATACAATCTGGTGCCTTGCCAACTCATGTCGCTTTTTCCTGTAATGCAGGTTCAAATTGGTCGTCGTGGATAGCGTATCCAGATGACAATATTCTTAACGACGACGATGGTCCGGCCTTTGATATGACGAGTGGCGCAACTGGTTGTAGCGCCACGAATGAAACAAAAACAATTTTCGCAAAGATAAAAAATGTATCAGGTGAGTCGTCATCAGTATCGGATATAACCATATACGATTCTGTTGTCCCAATTATTTCCGGTGTAAGCGCAACGAACATTGATGGGACTTATGGCGCGGACACTGTTATGACTGTGACTATCCAGTTTAACGACAATATGGCAGTGACTGGCGCACCTCAGCTTCTTTTGGATTTCAACGGAACTGATCGTCAGGCGGATTATTCATCGGTTCTCACTACAAGGTTGTCTTTTGTTTATACGATTGTAAATGGTGATAATAAAACTGATCTTGATTATGTCGGAACGAGTTCTTTAACATTAAATTCTGGGACCATTAAAGACTTAGCAGGAAATAGTGCGACGTTAACATTGGCTTTACCTGGTGCAGCCGGTTCGCTTGGTGCTAATAAAAATATTGATATTGTAACGAGTCCTGAAGTGAATTGGAGCACTGTTTCGCAGTCAGCTGCCGAAAATGCAGGAACCGTAACGGTTACGGCCAACCTGTCTTTCTCATACGCTTCTGATGTAACTATTCCGTACGTTATAGCAGGAACAGCTGCTTCGCCTTCAGATTATTCTATAAGCGCAAGTCCATTAACCATCACCGCTGGTAATACAACTGGAAATATCACCATCACCATTGCGGACGATGTTATCGATGAACTTTCCGAAACGGTTATAGTTACGATGGGTTCGCCGACAAACGGTATGAAAGGAGCGGCTGATGTTCACACCGCTACGATAACTGACAATGACGCTGCGCCAACTCTTGTGATTAATGACTCTACGGTTTCCGAAGATGCTGGCACTGGTTCGGTTACTGTGACTCTTGCTGGTGGGAGTTACCTTGGCGTTTCTGTAAATTACGCCACTTCAAGTGGATTTGCTATTTCTGGAACTGACTTCACAGCTGCTTCTGGAGCATTAACTTGGGCAGCCGATGAGACTGGTACCAAAACTTTTAATATCACGATCACTGATGACGTTCTTGATGAAAATAACGAAACAATTAATGTAACTCTTTCAGATCAAACGAATAGTTCGATCAACGACGGTACTGGAACTATGACCGTTACCGACAATGACGCTACGCCAACTGTTACTTTTTCTAGTGATACGGCGAATGGCTCCGAGACCATTACTCCAGCCGCTTTTTCTGTAACTTTGTCCGCCATCTCTGGTCGTTCTGTCACTGTTACTTGTAGCTCACTCGCAGGTACAGCTACCGCTGACATTGATTACACTCCAATCTCTACCACCGTAACTTTTGATCCTGGTGAAACATTAAAAACCGCTAATGTCATTATTAATAACGACACTCTTGATGAAAACAATGAAATCTTTAGTCTTCATCTTGCTGATTTTAATAATGTCATAGCTGGTACGTATACTGCTGTCACTTATACAATTACTGACAACGACTCTGCGCCAACAGTCAGCTGGACCAGTGCCTCTCAGTCGATTCTGGAAGATGACACTACGATCACTTTAACTGCCCAACTCTCGTCTGCTTCCGGTCTTTTGATATCTGTTCCGTTCGAAAGTTCTGGTCTTGCTACTGGTGCAGGTATCGACTATTCGATTGCCACAAGTCCGGTAACTATTTCTCCTGGTTCAACTACAGCGAACATAGCGATCACGATTATTGAAGACAGTATTGTTGAGCCAGACGAAACAATCATTGTAACCATGGGACCGCCAACGAATGCGAGCCAAGGATCAACAACGGTTCACACGGCCTCCATTCTTCGCGATGATATTCAAAAGGGTCCAGGAACAACGAGTCCCTCGATCGTAAACACCGTTACCTTTTCTGCGCCATCTCATGATGAGAAGCTTGTTGGTGGTTCCACGGAAACACTTCGTTGGTCATCAACAGGGAATACTGCATTTGTGAATCTTTCTTATTCGTTCGACCTTGGCGCCGCCTATACTGTCATTGAAAAGAATCTAACCAATTCTGGATCATATTCATGGTTAGTTCCGGATGTTTCAGAGGATAATGTTACTCTGAAAATTGAAATAACTGATCTTGTAAATGTTCTTGATACTGACACGGTGACGTTCTCAATCGAGAGCGATTCTGCTGTGCCGGAAGAGGACGTTTCTCATAACGAAGAAGAAAATGAACAGGCTCCAGTTTCTGAAATAACAGAACAGAGCTCTGCTCTTCAGGAGACGTTTGGTGCACGTTGGGAAGAGGACGTGGAGAGCCGTGGTTTTACAATGTTCCCCACAAGTTTTCCAGATTCTGTAACAGTGGGAACGCTCGTAAAGCTTGCGGACGATGGGAATCCAGAAACTCAATTAGATTCAGCAGTGTATTACATTGGTGCAGATCAGCGTCGTCATCCATTTCCAAGTGAAAGTGTTTATAGGTCTTGGTTCAGTACTTTTGATGAGATCCATATTATCGATGTGGTTTCCATGTCTCAGATCCTTGTTGGTCCTATTGTTACTTTCGCGCCAGATTCTGTTTTAGTGAAGTTTCCTTCAGTGCCAAGAGTTTATTCAGTTGATTCTACTGGTGCGCTTCATTGGTTGACTTCAGAAGCGTCGGCCGTGAATTTGTATGGTAATAATTGGTCGAGTTTAGTCCAAGATGTTTCTGAGGCATTTTGGTCAAGTTATGAGTTTGGAGTAGATCTTGTGGTGAATCATGAATAAGACGGCCTATCTAAGAAAATATGTTTTCGGCAGTTTTTAATGACAATGCATGAATTCGCTTTTTAGTTTTACAAAGAAAAAGTCAGAAAAGAACGGAAGTATTCTTGCGTATCGTCTTTTTGGTAAAACGTCGATTTTTGTTCATGGTTTTGACCAGTCAACAGACTATATTGTTTTCATGTGGCGCGAGGCTCTTGGTCATCTTCCGAAAACATTTTCCGCAAAGTCTGTTCTTATGCTTGGGTTAGGTGGAGGATCTGCAATAAAAGAAATTCGTCATTGTTTTCCTGGTTGTAAAATCACCGTTGTTGAATGGGATCCTGTCATGATTGATCTCTATCATAATATTCACAAAGAAGAAGATCCGATCTCTATCATTCAGGGTGATGCAAGTGTTGTTGTTCCCGCCATGACTGAGAAATTCGATCTTGTTCTCGTCGATCTTTTTACGGGAAACGTCACCCCGAAAGAATTGCGTAGCGCATCGATGGTTAGCGCGATATCTCACGTTACTCATCTAAACGGTTTCTGCATCTTAAATGCATTCGTTTCCCTTGACCTTCTTCCGGTATTCGACCAGCATTTTTCCCGAAAAGACACGTGGGAATACAAGTTCAATACGTTGGTGCTTTACAAGCCAAATTTTTAAAAAGATCCCCATCATTTCTTTCAAAAATCACTAAAAAACGCTACACTGCAGCCCTATGAAGTATCTGCTTTTTGCAGCGCTTTCCTTGTTCCTTTTTCCTGCAGTGGTCCACGCAGAAGGCGCTATAGACATTGCTTTTCCAGTAGAGGGCGATGTGTCATTTCAAGACGATTTTTACGCAGCTCGGAGTGGCGGAAGGGTGCATAGTGCGACGGACGTTATGGCAGATAAAATGTCGCCAATACTTGCAGCGGTCGACGGTCAAGTTACTTATGCGCCATCTATCGAGCCGAGCTACGGGTTCATGATTACGCTAAAGGGTGACGATGGATATACGTATAACTACGTTCACATCAATAACGACACTCCTGGTACAGACGACGGAATTGGCGGAGTCGAACATGCATACGCTGATGGAATTGCGAAAGGTGTCCGCGTTATCCGTGGTCAGCACATTGCGTACGTTGGTGACAGTGGGAATGCGGAAGAAACAGGATCGCACCTTCACTTTGAGATTTGTCTTGGTGATGTTGTATTAAATCCCTATGCATCGCTTGTTGCAGCACAGAGTGCAGTTGAATCGAGTTCAATCGCGGCGCAAGGATTGTCTGAGGTAACGTCAATTAATGACGATAAAGACATTCAAGCTGTAACCGGAACGGTGAACTGCACGTCTGACAGTCTAATCCGTACTTTAGAGAATTCTGCGGTTTATTATTGCGGTCGTGATGGTGGCAGATATCTTTTCCAAGACGAAAACACTTTCCTTTCTTGGTACGATGACTTTTCGAGCGTGACAGTTATCTCTTCTGAAACCATGGGATCCATTCCGCTTCGTGGAACGGTAACCTATAAGCCGGGAACAAGTTTGGTAAAACTTCTTAGCGTGCCAAAGGTTTACGCCGTTGCAAAGAACGGAATATTGCGGTGGATACCGTCGGCCGATATTGCAGAATCTCAGTACGGTGCAGAATGGGCAAAATTAGTTCATGACCTTCCGGATGGATTTTTTCCTGCGTATAGCGTGGGGGAGGATGTGACGAATTAAGAAAAGTCGAAATACAATACCGATCAAAAAATGATCGGTATTTTTTATGGCACTAGTTTTATTACGAAAGAATCTTCCAAATCTGGTCCTACACCACTACTGCTGAGAAATAACCAAAGAAGAGGAATATTGCCCAGAGAAGGAGTTGGCGCCAGAGAGGTGCTTGGTAGGCTTTAGGAAGCGTTCTGCGGTTGAGTATTGCAACAAGTCCAATGTGGACGAACATGGCAAGAGCATTCAAACACGCTCCAAGAATGAGGAGCGTTTTTGGTTCGGTTTGACCAAGAAGGAAGAGTGTTATTCCGAATGCGATCTGCGCCCAAACAAAGAAGAAGTATGTTCGTGATAAGCGAATCTGCGTTTTTCCTGTTGCGCGCGTGTACGCCACAACAACATTCTCCGCCATAATGCGTGATGTTGAATCCAAGACTCCGAGTTGTGTTTGAAAGAGCATAACAACGACTGCAATAAGGAAGGCTGTGCCTATCCATGGTCCGAGCTGTACGCCTATAGCCAGTCCTTCGTTAAGAACAAATTGGATTCCTTGTGCATTGCCTGGAGAATTATGTGCTGCAGCGAATGAGAGCAACATGAGCATCATTATTGACAGTGCTCCGGTGAACCAAAAGACTACGGCATGTTCTATGCTTACGCGGCGCCACCATGTTTTGAACGTTTTTCGAGTTTTATTAGTGTCCTCAAAAGAAGGACCAGAGAGTGATAGTTCTGTTTTTGCCCCTTTTGCAGTAAATAATCCAGCCATTTTTTCTGCATATGCGCCCATTCCGTAACCTTTTTCTTTTACGTAAATCGACTGAGTCAGATTGAGATTGCCTCCTGCGCCCGAATAGGCGAATGCAGCAAGAAATGTTGCGAGTGCTACGCCGGTTGGAATGAGCGGCCCTGGTTCAGAGAAGGGAACAAGTCCCTGAGCGAGATTCCACCAATCCGCTTGAGAAGCCATCACTACTGCGAGAATGAATATAAAAGGGACACCAATCAAGATGATTGTTTTTGTGAGCTTTTCCATGACTCCATAAACGGTGCGTCCAGATGAAAGAATTGCTCCAATAAAAAAGAGCATAGGAATCGCAATGAGTCGCATGTCATCGATTCCAAGAAGTGATGCGCCTACTGTTGCGCTCGCGGCGATGATTCCTGGTAATCCAAAGCCAATAAAGGTGGAGAGAATAAACCAAAAAGGTGCAGCTTTCCAAAGTTTTCCAATTCCTACAAAAACGCTTTCGCCTTTTACGAGCGCATAGCGTTCAATCTCCATATTGATGAAGTATTGAAACGTAATTCCTGCAAGTGCACCCCATGCAAGAACAAGACCGTGGTTTGCGGCAAGATACGGCCATAGAATGACTTCGCCAGACCCAAGCCCAAGCGCAAGAATAAGAAAACTTGGTCCAATAAGTTTACGAAGCGGTGGCGCAGGAGGAAAAGGTTTACGCATATTGCTTCAGTATACTTTGTGACCATTTGAAAAGAACTTCAGCAAAAGTCGGGACCTTGCGGCCCCGACTCGTAGTCTGATGGTGAATTTTAGGGTGTCGGTGACTCGTCGACCAGTAGCGACATTTCGAGGCTCGGGGACTTGCCGACCCTTTCCCATTCTCCCTCGGCGAGTGCATCGCGCCCAACCCCGGGCAGTCCGAGACCGGAGAGGTCTGTGCACTCTTCAGATATCTTGACCAGCGTCATGACGTCCTCTTCGAGGGGGATGGAATACCTGTATTCCCCCGGCTTGCCGGCGCAGTCTGCGTCTTCGTACTCGTCAATCACGAACGTGCCCGAGTCTGGCATGTCTTCTTCGTCTGGATCAGCATTGGTCGTGTAGAAGCACGGCGTCGAAATTCCTCCAGGGAGGGTCACTGTGCAAGTCCCGCGATCTGGGTCGTCTTCACTTGCCCCGAAGAAGGCCAACTGGATGGGGAACCCGCCGTATTCCGCGGGTATGGGGTGCGTCCATGTTCCATTAATCGCCGGGTCTGTGCAGCCCAGAAGAAGGAACAGAGGGAGGAGGTTTTTTGCATTTCGAATGTTCAAGAGACACCTCGCTTTTTTTGCCGTTGGTACTCAGCGGCCGGTACATTCACTCATAAAAAGGAACAATTGTCAACGGACTTCCGTCTTTATTCTGCGAATATCGGCGAAAAATATAAAGGAGATATACTGAGAAGGAATTTGAAAACCTTAATACGAATGGAAGTAATCTTAATAAAGATAATATGCAAAAAAGATTCTTTTACTTGCTTTTCTCGGCTGTTACTATAATTTTTTGTCTTTCAGTGGTTGCCATCATGGCAACGTTCTTTCAAAAGTCTTCTGAACTAGCCCGTACAGTTGTTCCAAAAAACTCAGATGTTCCTGACGATGTCTTAAAGGTTCAGACCTGTACGTACAGTACAGAATGGGCAGTAACAAACCTTCATAAAGAAATATCTGAACGCATTACAAATGTTACAGATATTCTTGTTTCAAAAAGCGGCATGATTTTTGCGGCGTATACCACAGAGAATGATCAGGTTTTTGTTGCTTCAACCAGTGACGATGGCGAACATTGGGATTCAACTCCTCTTCCGGAGAATAGCTTAAAAAATATTCGTGCTCTTCGTGAACTTTCAGACGGAAGACTTCTTGTTGGAGGAACTGGAACTAATGAACCGATTCTTTACGAAAGCACTGACGGAGGAAAAACTTGGGATCCTATTGCTACGAATTCGCAGAATGGTGTGGTCTTTCCAAATGTATCGGTAACAAGTGTTTGGGACATTGTTGAGCTAACAAATGGGGAAATACTCATTGCTACTGACGCTCTTACGAACGATCCTCTGCAGAATAATCCAAGTCTCTTCATTCTTGATGAAGCTGGAAAGATTTCAGAACTTGCTAAGTTTCCTGGCATTGGCGTTCTTTCGATTGCAGTTAATGTAGACGGAGTAATCGTTGTCGCAACAGAAGAAAGTAGTGAACACGACGATTCATCGATAGCTGGACAATCACATATTTTTATCTCGGAAGATGACGGGAAGACATGGAAGGAGGGTGGGGTCCCGCTCGGCGCGAATCGTATTTACGATCTTCTCTTTCATACGTCAGGAGACCTTTACGCAGGAACCGGAATTTCTGGAGAATTCTTGCATTCGAAAGACAATGGAATGACGTGGGAAAAAATGACGCATCTTCCAACAATCCAGATTCCTTTTGGAGAAGGGGGCGAGTCTATGCGATCTGATGAGATTACTCGTATTTATCAAATCCTTGAGCTTTGTGACGGATCGATGCTTGTTGGGACTGGAAACAATGGAGGAAAGGCCTTTTTAACAAAGGACGGCGGAGTGCACTGGCAAGAAGCTGGTGACACAGGGTCAAACAATGTTGTTTGGGCGCTAGCGCAGGAGTCAGATGGAACCATTTGGGTTGGAACCGGTTCGCACGGAGGTGATGTTTTCAGAGCAGCTCCGTAGGGGGGCGTCTATTGAAGAAAAGTTGGAAATATGCAATACTTCTTTGTTAGAGGGTAGCTTCTTGTTGCGATGTTGCAACAATGTGACAAGTAGAAAAAACGTTACAGAAATAAAGAAGGGATCATGGGAACCCATAGGTTGAGTGATGTGTCGGTGGGAGTTATTGCACTCCTCCTGGCCGTGTTCGCGATGGTGATTTCATGGGCACCACCGTTTCCAACGTGACCGCTCTGGAAAAGACCGCCTCCGGCGTCCTTGCTCCGGAGCGGTTTTTCTTTTGGAGGGCATCCATTTTGTTTTTAAAGTTTATGTTACGATGAAAGAAATATTTTCTTTGTTAGATATGAAAAAGATTCATTTAAGATCACGAATTCGTATTCCTTTTGCAATCTTTATTGTTTGTATAGCAACTGCGACCGTGTTCGGCCTTCCTCCGATTACATTCTCTTTCGATATTCCACTTGTACTAACTGTTATTTCGCTTTTATTCGCCATTCTCGTTGGTTTTTTCTTTGCGAGTGCAATGGCTAATTTTCTTCGTTTTCAAACGCTTATAACTGACGAAGATGCAACAATTATGACGATTTATAATTATGTTGCATTGATTGATTCGGCGGGTGCAAAAAAAGTAGCGAATGTGATTGATGCCTATGTCATTGCTTCTTTTGACTATGAGTTGCTTTCTTATGCGGCAAACGTACACAAAGAGCTTCGATCTGTTATAAGTGCAGTTGATGATATTAAAACGGATGATCCTGCTGGAATTGTCATGTTCCAGAATCTTCAGTCTGCAAAGATGCATTTGTATCCTCTCAATCAAGAAATTGCCTTAACGTCAAAGTGTATTGTTTCGCCGCAGCATTGGGCAGTTATCCATCTTCTTGCTGGACTTGTGGGAGTACTTCTTTTGAGTTTGCGTGATGGGACAACGGTTACCGCATTATTTATTTCGATTCTTTTAGTTACTATTTATTTAATATTTATTTAATATTGCGACTATTACAAGAAGTTGATAGTAATCGATTGCTTGAGCGCCAGTTATCCTTTGAAAACTCACAGACCATTTTTGAAACAATAGGGAAGCTTCGATATTATCCGCAGACTGCTCTGTCATTAATTCATCTCCCAAAGGATGTGAAGAAATATCGAGTGGGAATATATAAAGATCTTTCGAAGTCATTCGAAAAAGACATTCAGATAGTAACCGTTAAATAACATTGGTCTATGAATAAATTTTCTCTTTTACCACCAGCTGTTGCCGTTGTGACCGTTGGTGTTATTGCAGGTATATATTTTGGAACGAAAACAATGAATGATTCGTATCGAAAAGTACATATCTGGGGGCCGGTCGTTGCAGAGATGAGTCCGATGGTGGTTGATGGTGCTGCAGTTATTTGTATAGCACAGGGGGAATATGACATTAATATTTGGTTCCCTGGAGACAAGAATGCGCTGAATGGTGACGGCGCTTTTGAATCAGTAAAAGAAGATGCAAGAGTTATTGTTACTGGATATGACTGTAAAGCATTCGGTGGAGCTAAAGATCTTTGTGTAGAGTCGCTTGCAGACGGGCCTCAGAGTCTCTCTTTTTCGCTGAAAGATGATGTGGAATATGTTTACCTTCTTCCTGGGGGAGGGGTGGGCGATTCTACTCCGGATAGATTGGGTTTTTCAGCAAAACAACCTTCTGTATCCAGTGACATTCTCATTCACTCCGTATGCTCTTCAGGAGAAAGTGACACGTCAGATCATGGAACGTCATATGATCAGCTTGTTTTCCCATTAACAAATCCTGCGTTTTCGTTGATGGTTGGATTTGATGAGCCGACAGATCATTTTTCTTTTATTAATCGCCCGTCAGTCGGAAAAGTTGTTGCGAATATGGATTTGTATGTACAGGAGTCTTTGGTGAAGAGTCTGGATGAGTAGGCAATTGAACGGGTGTATTCGATTATTGAATCCGCACATCGAGCGCCGTTTCTATTGCTCCCCAGATTGCTTTCTGATTCTTTCCCGAGTGTATTGAATGTTCGATTCGTTTTACGTTCGGATACTTTTCTCCCAGAAGTTTGTGTAGTTTTTGAGCGTCGTTGGGTGCAACTTTGTCCATTTTGTTCATGATGATGGAAAAAGAGATTTGATTTTGCCGCAACCATTCCATCATTGCTTCGTCGAGCGCACTGAAAGGAATTCGTGCATCGATAACAACAAAAGTCATGCGAAGCTGTTTTGCAGTGCTGAGGTATTCGGTGATCATTTCTGAAAAGTTTTCGCGTTGCGTTTTTGATGTTTTTGCGTAGCCGTATCCCGGAAGGTCGATTAAGAAAAATCTTCCAGAAAAGTCATACAAATTCATTGTTTGCGTTCTTCCTGGTTCTCGACTTATGCGCGCAAGTTTTTTTTGATTTGCCAGATGGTTGACGAGTGATGACTTTCCAACATTTGAGCGACCAACAAAGGCAATATGTGGGCGTGGGTTGTCTGGAAGTTCTGGGAATCGTCCAACGCTTGCAAAGAATTTTGCGGGAATCATAGTGGCTTTTGGATAGTTGGTGACGATAGATGTAAAGGAAGCATCCAGCGAATTCTTATATCTAGCGGTGATTGCAGACATTCCCCTGAAAAATCAAACCAAACTCGCATGAAAGTTCGACGATCGAATGTTTTTCGCTTTCCATTGTCTGGATTGAGAAGGACGATGGTTTTTTTATTGATACCGATAACAACAGAATAGTGCCCATCGTCGTGATAAAACCAATTCACGATAACCGGGATGCCTTGTTCGATGTATGTTTGAATATCTTGTAACGAGCTTTCGGCGGCCCACGTTCCTTCAAGTCCGAGTTTGCGTGCGGCACCTAAAAGCTTTTCTGGTGTGGTCCCAATGATTGGCATTGTTTCGGCAATATTGCTGACGGTGGCCTCATCGATCTCAATTCCAAAGTATGTAAGAACCATGCGTAAGCTCGTTGGTCCACACTGATACGGCGACTGTTTCAATGCTGGTACAGAAAGAAATTTCATATCCTGATTACACCGTAGTGAGAGTTGAGAGATCGAGAGTTTTGTCGAATCGAATTTGCTTCACAAAATCATCAGCGTGACTTACAACCAGCATGCAGCCTTCATATTTATTGAGCGCTTGGGCGATGACGGGAAGATGACGGAAGTTAATGTGGTTTGTTGGCTCGTCAAAGATAAGAAGTCCTGGAGCTTGTGCCACGAATCGTGCAAAGCAAAGAAGTCCCTTTTGTCCTTCAGAGAGTGCACCAACTGGCGTAGCAAGAACGTCGCCATTCAGAAGGAATTTTGCGCCAATGCGTCGAAGCATTTCATTGTCTGGTTCGTCCATTGCACTTGCGAGAGATGCGTAAGCTGTTTGGCTAAAATCAAGACCAGAAAAATCTTGTTTGTAATATCCGACTTTTACATCTGGAGCAATTGAGGCTCCTTCATTGCTTCCATCTGCGAGTGAGCGTAAGAATGTGCTTTTGCCAATTCCATTTGGTCCAGAGATAAGAAGGTGCTGATTGCGACGAAGTGAAATGTTTACTGTTGCGATTTTTGGTTCGTAATTGCGAATAACTTTCACGCTCTTGATCGTCACGATCGGTTCACTGAATGGTTGTGCGGGAATTGTAAAATTGCCGATGGTGCGATCGTCACGACGAACGTCGACCATATTTTCTTCCGCTTCTTCAACTTCATCATGAAGCTTACTTGCGAGTTTGCGCATTTTTCCGCCTTTGTGTGCAAAGAAGTTCACTTTGTCTTTTCGATCTTGAATGGTTTTGAGAAGCTGGGCATTTTTTGCACGGTCACGTTCCACTCGCGCAGAAATCTCTTCAACAACGTCGGTGTAGTTGCCTTCATACTTTTCGACCTTGCCAGTGTAGATATCTAAATGAAGCACGCCCTCAGTAAAGCTATTCAAAAAATCTGCATCATGAGAAATAACAAGAACGGTTTTTGGATACATGATGATGAACGCAGTGAGATGGTCGATTCCGTCGCGATCAAGATTGTTGGTTGGTTCATCAAGGAGAAGAATGTCTGGCGACTGAATGAGTGCGTAGGCAAGAAGAAGACGGGCTTGTTGACCTCCCGAGAATTCCCCAATGATTTTATCGAGTGGCGCAATAAGATTTACGATTTCGAGAACGTCGTTAATGCGTTTGTCTAGGTTGTAATGGGATTCTTCGAAGGCATGCGCGAAGTATTCGCGAACCGTTTCCGTAAGATGCTCGCGCGCCATGACCTGTTTTGCAGTGGCAATTCTTGCTTGTGGTGCAAAGTGAACGTTGCCTTGGTCTGGCTTGAGCTCGCCAGTAATGAGCTTAAAAATAGTGCTCTTTCCGGCGCCGTTCTGACCCATGACCGTAAGTTTCGCATCTTCCCGAACAGAAAAATTTGCGTCATTCAAAAGGCGCTTTTCTGTGGTATAGCCGAAAACAACATTTTCAAACCGCGCAACAACATTTCCTTGGGCCATAGAGGCGCGGAATATAGCTGATATTCGCGGATTTGTACAGGGCAGAGGCCTAGAGTATCCTTGCCCAAATTATGCAAATCCTTCTTATTCAGGTTCGTACTCATGCCATGCGTGAGCATGAATATAGGGCAATAAAAGAGAAGATGGCGCTTGATGCATTTGAGCTTATTGCTTGGGACGTGTTCAGTTCTTCTGTTCCGTCGCTTCCGATTTCTGAGTTCGATGCGGTAATTATTGGGGGGAGTGGGGAATTTTATGTTTCTGACTGGTCGATTCCAGAGCAGCTTGATTCGATAGTTTCCGTAATTAAAGAGGCGAGAAAATTGCGAAAGCCAATTTTTGGAATCTGCTTCGGCCATCAGCTTCTTGCTCATGCTCTTGGGGGAGAAGTGAGAAAAGATGTTGCAAAACAGGAAACCGGAACATTTGAGATTACGTGTACTGAGGCTGCATCGGTAGATGAGATTTTTTCTTTAATGCCGAAGGAATTCCTCGCACAAGAAGGTCATAAAGACCATGTGGTTCGTCTTCCGAGTGGCGCGATTCATCTTGCACGAACAACACGCTCTGAATATCAGGCGTTTGTTATGCCGGGCGAGAGAATATATGGCGTGCAGTTTCATCCAGAACTTTCAAAAAAAGACATCTTGACTCGTCTTGCATATTACAAAGAACAATATTCATCTCATGATTCGATTCGCGAAATATCTGATGCTGGAGCTTCTGGGAATATAAAAGATGCCTCGAACGTAGCAATACAAACAAAAGAAACACCAGAGGCAGAAAAAATATTGATGCGTTTTAAAGATTTGGTTGCACGTAGCATCGATGAGTAATGCGAAAAAAGCTCCATGATGCTTCTTGTATACTCGGAGTATCGCATTATGATTCCTGGTTCTCGTCATGCTATCCGCACGTATAAACGTGCTCGTGAATTTGCTGTTCAATATGAACGGTGGTTTATGCCAGCAATGCTTGTTGCTGGTACTGCGTTTGATGTGTGGCAATTTAAAGTGTTGGACTTGCGTGAGAAATTTATTCTCATGTGTGTGTACGTTGCAGTGGTCATGGGATCAATGATTTCTGCAACGTACAAGCAGTCAGAAGCATCGTCTCGACTTCGATATATCCGACTTGTGGCACCGTTTGCACAGCAATTTGCCATGGGAGGATTACTGAGCACAGCTTTGCTTTTCTATTGGTTTAGCGGAGATGTTGCGGTAACGTGGCCGATCGTTACTTTAGTGGCGTTTCTCATGATTTCGAATGAGACACTTCGTCACATTGTGCTTCGTCCATTAGTTCAAGTTGGAATTCTTTCTTTTGCGCTCTTTTCGCTTTGTGCCATTTGGTTTGCGCATCTTTTCCATTCGTTGAGTTGGCCAGTATTCCTTGCTGGAGGATTTACAAGCATGGTGGTGATGACTGGGTTGCTAACCTTACTCATTCGCCTTGGAGATTTGTACAAAGACCGCATGCGAATGTGGACGGTTATGGCTGGAGTTTTTGCTTTTATGAATGTTTGTTACTTTTTTAATATTATTCCGCCAATTCCGCTTGCGCTTCGAGACGCTACCATGGCATACAGCATTGCAGATGACTTCACGTTATCTGCTCCGGAAGAATCCTGGCTTGATCAGCTCATTCCGGGACAAGAGATCCTTCTTACTCCAGGGAATGCGCTTTATGCCTATACGGCGATTTATGCGCCAGAAGATGTTTCCGCGATAATTGTTCACGTCTGGGAGCGCTATGACGAAGATCAGAAAAATTGGGTTGCAGAACATAGGCTTACGTTTACCATCATTGGTGGACGATCAGACGGATACAGGGGATATTCAATGGTTTCTTCTCTAGCCGCTGGGAAATGGCGCGTAAGCGTGGAAACGGTTTCTGGACAGGTGCTTGGAAGAATTGGTTTTTCGATTGTGACAGGGAGGTGAAACTTGCATATATTATTTTAGAATTTGAGCATGTTTGTGCTTGTATTTTGAGTAAATTAACCCGCTTTACCGCGCCAGCTTGCTGCGCGGTACCGCTAACCAGTACGCTTGGAGCGTATGCGAGCGGTCAAGATATCGGAACATAACGTTTATCAAATCCACTACCATTTTGTTGCAC
>JBAYHK010000007.1:0-44507 GCA_041666145.1 Patescibacteria group bacterium
AGACTACACAGAAGGAACATCACTCATGACCGCAACAGCATTTGATGGCATGTTGTACATGGATGGTGGGAACTACTACATTTCTAAGGGTGGTGAAAAGCGCATGGTCAGCTCAGCTGGTCGCAGCGCAAACAACCTTCAGACATCGTTCTTCCTCACAGGAACTGGTATCGATGACAGCAGCCTGTCTGCTGGAACAGATATCACATCTGGTTTGACATCAATTATGGATGTCGCACAGACTGAGACTGACGAGGCAACTGTGACTGGTGGCGTGAGCATTTCGCTCGCATCAACATCACCAGCAGCAGCAACGATCCCAGATGCAGCAGCTGGAGTAGAGGTTGCAACATTCAAGATGACTGCAGATGAAGCAGCAACTGTTGACGTCATGTATGTGGCGCTCTCAGGTCTTGCAGCAACATCAACAATCTCTTCGAATGGCGTGTACCTTTATGAAGGTAGCGAGCGTTTGACTGACGGAAAGAGCTTTAACTCTTCAACACGAAAGGCAACCTTTGGTTCCCTTGGTCTTGACTTTGGTGCTGGCGAAACTCGCTACATCACCGTAGTTGTCGACATGGCGAACGCAGGACTCACCACCAACTTTGCTGTTGGTCTTGAGGGAGCTAGCGACGTTGAAGCGGGTGGCGATGTTTCTGGATCATTCCCAATCACTGGGAACACCATGAGCGTTGTGAACTCGGATGTTGGCTCCATCACCATCACAGACACGGGTTCGTTAACGAATCCTGTGATCGGCGCAAATGACGCAACAATTTCGTACTTCAAACTTGCCGCAGGAGCAACGGAAGACATTTCTGTTGAGCGCATCACTCTCAAGATTGATGACTCTGCAGATCACAGCGACTTCCAGCTCTGGCAGAACAATGAATGGATTGCAGACGGTTCGTACATTGGCAACAAGCTTGTCATGTTCGATCTCGGCTCCAATGCATACGGAATCGACAAGGGTTCAGACCGAACCTTTGAAGTAACTGCAGACATTGGTGGCAATGCAGCAGATGCTCTTAACGTGTACTTGGACAACAGTGCAGACCTTTATGCTGTTGGTTCAGACTACGGTTACGGCGTGACCGTTACACGAACTGGTTTTGATGGCACCACAGGTGACCTTTCAACAACCACAATTCAGGGTGGTGAACTCTCGGTCGCATTTAGTGGCCCAGCCTCAAGCGACGTGGGTAACACCACTCAGAATTTCTCACTTTTCGAAGGAACTCTCACTGCAGAGCGTGCAATGACCATCACAGCTATGCCAATGAACTTGGCAATGACTAATGATGATTCAACTGGTCTTGAAACAGACCCAATTTCAGACATCCGCATTGTGAATGCAGATACTGGTGATCTCATCATGAGACCATTGGATCTTGCTTCAACTGATGCAGATGACACAGCAGAAGTTCTTTCATTCACTGATGATTTCGACATGGCAGCGGGTGAAGTTTTGAACTTCATGGTAATTGCAGACATGGAATCAACATACGCAGAGGCAAGCGACACGTTTACGATATCTATGGATCTTACGTCTGGTTTGACAGCAGAAGACAGTGATGGTGATGCAATCACCGACATTGTTCCAACTGCAAACTTGGATGGAAACGCACAGACCGTTGTGGTTTCTGGTTTGACGGTTAGCTTGGCATCAACGCCAACTGGCACAAAGACCTACGTCCGTGGAACATCAGATGTTGAGGTGGTTGCATTTAACTTCGCGGCAGCAAGCGGCGGCGATATTAACGTGACAGCTTTCTCACCAACAGTAGAAGTTGACCATGACGGTGGTGGAACGTTCGTTGCTGGTACAGACAGCACAACGATTTCAACAGAACGCATTGTGTCATGTTCACTTTATGATGGATCCGATTTGATTGATGGCCCACGTTCTATTGCAAGTGCAACAACTGGAAAAATCAACTTTGAGGACTTCTCATATACAGTGAGCGCGGGAACAACACAGACCGTAACAATCAAGTGTAACTTGGCGAATATTGACCCAGGTACTGCGGATCTTTTCGCATGGGCAATGCTTTTGCCAGCTGACCTCACCGCATTAGATACCGAGGGTGACTCAGCAACAGTGACTGGTACAGACGTAAACATCGCACCAACCATGATCATTAGCGTTGCGAACACAGGTTCCCTCGCAGTGACCGCGGCGTCTGATGCTCCAGTTGCAGCCTTCTTAATGACAGGCAGCAATGACAATTCAGTTTCAAAGTTCCGTTTCAGTGCAACAAGTGAAGCATTCACCGTCAACCGTTTGACGGTTGAAGAAGCTCAGGGAACTGCAGACACTGAAGTTGCAGCACGATACGCAAATAACGTATCGCTCGTAACACTGTCTTACCCAGATGTTAACGGCACAACACAGACTGCAACCGGCGCATTGACCGGTAGTGCTATTACCTTTAACGATTTGACCTTCTACGTTGGAAAGGATTCCCGCGCAGATGTCACGGTGAAGGTAAATGTACCTACAACAGATCGTTCAGGCGGTTCGGCAACATCAAACGAAAAAGTTCGTATGGTGCTTGACGACGGTACTGGCGAACTTCGTGCAGTCGGCGCTGGATCAAACCAGACCATCAATGATTCAACAATCACTGGTGTCGACGCAGCAGGTGCTCTTATGAACAAGTTCGTGGTGCGTGAGACAAAGCCAACAATAACGTTGAGCTCGTCAAGCCCATCAGGAGCTGGAAAGACACCTGGAAACCAGGAAACACTTCGCTTTAATGTTGCTGCAGCTTCTGGAGAAGATGTTGTGTTGAACAACCTCGTCTTCACATTCTCGGCTTCAGACAACGCGGGTTCAGACTGGAACCAGTGTGATACAGACATCACAAACGGTACGTTGTTGTATGCATCAGGTGCAGACTTCAAACTCTACAACCTGACAGAAGATGCAAGTGCAACAACGGCACTCGCAGGAACATACAGCTTGTTGAAGTCAACAGGTGCAGCATGTGACTCAGACGATGCAGACGTGAACTTTGTAAAGTTGGCACTCACGACTGCGGAAGTTATTCCAGCAGGAGAGTCAATGGTTTACTCAGTTTGGTTCAATTCTGATACGGCCTCGTCAAACAATGACGACTCCGTACAGTTGGGCCTTGCATCAGATCCAATCACATCCACATACCTTAACGTTTCTAACGCGGCCAATGATGCGGACATCGCAATCACTGCAACCACGGTAAACGTTGACAGTGGTGCTGCATTCGCAGTTGGAGATGTAATCAACATGGACGTGGATGACAGCGGTGTTGCTGACTCGGACGAGGAAAAGATGCTGATCACAGCAATCGATACCAACGCCCTGACAGTAATCCGTGGTTACCTCGGTTCAACAGTTGAGGCAGCAGACGCAGATGCTGATTCAGATGACTATGAAGTCACTGATGATATCCAGCGTTTGCCAGGTGCATTGCTCTGGCAGGATGACGGTTCGACCGCGGTAACATCCTCAACGCAGGAATACTACGGTTCGCACTTGATCAACGGCTTCACGGGTTACGGCATCTCGTTCTAATGAACGTGGGCTGTTTCTTGTGAGACAGTGTTGACTCAGCAAAAGCCACCCGAAAGGGTGGCTTTTGTGTGAGCCTTTTCTCATTTCTGTCTTTCCGATACACTGCGCCTATATGAAAATCACGAGGAAACAAACGGTTTTATCGATTTCTATTGTAGTCATTTGTGTTTTGGTGGGTTATGGCGTTTGGCTGGTATCTCCAAGATGGTTTAATCCATATTATGGAATGAAGACCACGATCGAAGTGCAGATGGATGATGCGACTCGTACGTTGGTTCAACAAAGATTAGCAATGGCGAAGTCATCGATTGTAGCGAGTGAAAAGGCGGGAGAGAAAGTAGATATGAACTCATACCTCGTTATTGCAGAACATGAGCACATGCTTGGCGATCTTGTTGCATCGCGAAAGGCTTACGAAACGTACCTTGATCTTAATCCGGTTTCGTACGTTGCATGGAATGCATACGCTTCTCTTTTGGAAACAATGGGAGATATTGAAAATGCTGGTGTGGCATATCAGCGAGCAATCAGCGAGTTGAAAACAGAAGAGGAATATTATCGTGATTACGCAGAATATTTGGCGGAGAATTATCCGGAGCATGAAGATTGGTACAAACAAGTCCTTGATGATGCTTTTGAGAATATCGGTCAGACTCCCTGGACAATGGTTGCACTCGGAGATTGGTTTTTTGAGCATCATGACTGTGAGCTTGGTCACGATCACTATTCAGTCGCGAAGACATTGGCTCCAGAGAGTGAAAGTATCGCCGTTGACGCGAAAGAGAAATACGCGGCGTGTACGGCGAAGTAGTGTAGAGAAAATGCGCGGAAACCACTGTGGGTACCGCGTATTTTTGTTTGGGTGAATATGGGATACTTTGTGCATTCTATGCGCGCTTTTTCTCCCTCTAGAACCGTACTCACCGTCTTCAGTATTCTCATGATTCCTTCACTTGTTTTTGCGCGTACACCGAACGATCCTCAGTATGGAGAGCAATGGTATCTTGGTTCAATTTCGGCGCCTGAAGCGTGGGATGTTGCAACAGGATCTTCTTCGATTATTGTTGCGGTTCTTGATACGGGAATTGATTTGAACCACGAGGATATTCGTGGCAATCTTTGGACGAATTCAGATGAAATTTCTGGGAATGGAATTGATGACGATGGCAATGGATACGTTGATGATGTTTCTGGTTGGGATTTTGTTGATAGTGACAACGACCCAAGCCCAATGTTCTTGACTGGAGAGGATTTTGGCGCAGGATCTCACGGTACGTTGATTGCTGGTGAGATTGGCGCAGTGGGGAATAACGGCGTAGGTATTTCCGGAGTTTCTTGGGATGTTTCTATTATGTCGGTTCGAATGCTCGGAGATGACGGAAGTGGTTCTGAATATGAAGCAGCGAATGCGGTTAGATATGCAGTAGCAAATGGTGCGCGAGTGATTAATTTAAGTTTTACAGGGAATGAAACACATACAGCGTTAACGGCTGCAATTAAGGACGCGTATACAAAAGGTGTTGTGGTTGTTGCGGCTTTGGGAAATGACGGAAGAGACACGAATATTGAACCGGTTTACCCAGCATGTCTTCGAACAAGTTCTGATGATTGGGTGATTGGTGTGACTGCGATTACGGAAACAAATCTTGGTGCGAATTTTACGAACTACGGATCTATTTGCGCAGACATTGCTGCGCCAGGCACGGAAATTTATGGGCTGTCTTATCGGAACCCGTCAGCTGGATATTTAGATGCGTATATTGGTTCTTGGAATGGAACTTCTATGGCAGCGCCTTTGGTTGCCGGCGCGGCAGCATTGCTCTTTTCTGAATACCCAACGCTTTCCGCAAATGACGTTCGAAATATTCTCAAGCTTTCTGTAGATCCAATTCGTGCAACAGGATATCCGTCTGGTGGACTTGGTGCCGGGAAGCTGAATATTGCTCGAGCTTTAGAGCTTGCAGCTTCATATTCTTCATCTGAATCATCCGGAGAAAACGCGACAACTGAGACATCGGCGTCTGACAATGCTTCTTCGAAGAACGTCGATACTACTGAAGACGAGCTGCAATATTCTTTTGTTGCTTTCGGCGCTCCTGCTGGTGTTTTGCCAGAGGTGGATGTGTATAGAGCAAACGGAACACAGTATGCACGTTTTCAAGCGTATTCAAGTAATTTTAGCGGCGGCGTTCATGTCGCAACATTGAATAATGACGGTGGAGAAATACCGCGGATCGTGACTGGTGCTGGTGAGTCTGGCGGTCCGCACGTTCGAGTGTTTACAGCATTCGGCGCGCTTGCTTCTGAGTTCTTTGCGTATGATCCTGGGTCGGATCATGGAGTGAACGTTGCTGTTGGAGACATGAACGGTGATTGGAAAGATGAAATAGTCACTTCTGTTGGATCTGGAGTAAGTCAAGATATTGTGACGTGGTCTGAATCTGGAGATGAGCTTTCTCGATTTACCGCTTCGTTGTTCCCAATAGAGTCACCACTTTCTGTTTCCGCCGTTGATTATGACGATGATCCTGCAGAAGAAATTGCTGTTGTTGGCGTCATTGACGGCGTTGCACGTGTTGCGTTGTACGATAGTGACGGAACGTATCTTGTTGATTTCATTCCGTATGACGGTAAGTCAGATATTAGTGTTGCCCGCGTCGATCTTGATGGAGATTACTACGACGATATTGCCGTTTCCGGTTTGTCTGGAACGAATGACATACGCGTTTTTACGAAGATTGGTGCATTGCGAGGTTCGAAAGCGCTTGTCGATCATGAGCTTGTAGGAAATCGCATCATCGGAACAGACCTTGATCTCGACGGGTTGCAGGATCTTGTTATTGCAGAGAACCGAAACGGAGGACTGGTGACTCTGCTTTCATCGGATTTGAAAACTCCTCTTGGGTCGTTCAATGCGCCAACATTCGCGTCAACGACTGGTGCGTTTCTCGCAGCGTGGTAATGCCTTGATTCTTATTTGAAAGCGTTTTATGTCTCTTGAACAGAAAACAGCATTAGTGACCGGGGGAGCTGGGTTTATTGGTTCATTTCTCTGCGAGTCGCTTCTTCGAAATGGATACCGAGTGATTTGTATTGATAATTTTTCAACAGGCCATGTTCGAAATATCGAAGGGTTGCTTCGGAACCCAGATTTTCAATTCCTTCGACTCGATATCAATGTTCCATTCGACCTCGAGTCATTCGTAGAACTCGATGCGTTTAAGGTGAAGTTCATTGGTATTCATGAAATTTATCATCTCGCCATGCCGACGATTGCGAAAGGATTTGAAGAGTTTCGCATTCCAACATTGCTTACGAATAGTATTGGAACGAGAAACGTGCTCGATATTGCGGTGAAGTACAAGTCAAAGTTCTTGTTCGCTTCAAGCGCGGTGGTTTATGGAAACCAGCAAGACGGGAAGAAACATTTTACAGAGCAAGACATGGGAATCGTTGACCATTTGAGTCCGCGCGCGCCGTATAACGAAGGAAAGCGTTTTGCGGAAACTATGGTTTCCACATATGGATCTGTTCATGGTCTTGATGTGAAAATTGCGCGCATTTTTCGAACGTATGGTCCGCGAATGCCTTTATTTCAGGGGCATCAGATTTCCGACTTTGTTCTTGCTGCGCTTGATGGAAAGCCGTTATCTATTGCGGGAGATGCGTCGATCACCACTGCGCTTTTGTACGTTTCTGATGCTGTTGATGGGTTGATTCGTCTTATGGGTGCTGAGCATGGGATTGGCCCAGTGAATATTGGTAGCGATGTTGAGATTGGTATGAAAGATGTCGCAGCGGCGATTATCAAGCTTGCGGAAAGTTCTTCAGAGATTGTGTATGAGTCAGCTCCACCATTTTTAACAAAGATCGGCTTGCCAGACCTTACAAAGGCCCGAGGTCAGTTGGGTTGGTTGCCTTTGGTTTTATTGGATGATGGTTTGGCGAAAACGCTTGAATATGTGCGAGCAAATAAGCTTCTCTTGACCAATGGCGTTTAGCCAGTCACCATGCCTCTATATGCGTATTGTTGCTGTTATTCCGGCTCATAATGAAGGCGCTCGCATCGCAGCTGCCATTGCTGATGCGCGGCAATTTGTTGATCACGTCGTTGTTGTAGACGATGGTTCGACTGACGAAACTGCTGTAGTCGCAAAAAGTTCTGGGGCGATTGTTTTGCGACATATCATTAATCGAGGGCAAGGCGCTGCGATTCAAACTGGCACAGACTACGCAGTGAAAACACTCGTTGCAGACGTAATCGTGCATTTCGATGCTGATGGTCAGATGCGAGGGAATGAAATTCCGGCCATGGTCGCACCGATTGCTTCTGGTGAAGCAGACGTTGTTCTTGGATCTCGTTTTCTTGGAAAGGACGCGCTTAACATGCCGTTCGTTCGTAAGATCATGATTCGCCTTGGTACTTTATTTACAATTTTACTTTCTGGTATTCGTGTAACAGACACGCATAACGGTTTTCGTGCGCTCTCAAGAAAAGCTGCCGCAGAAATACGGATCACCCTTGATGGCATGGCTCACGCATCTGAGATTTTAGACCTGGTGAAAACAAGACGACTTCGATATGTTGAGCGCCCAGTGACCATTTCGTATTCGATGGACACTTTGCATAAGGGCCAGTCAACAGTGAAGGCAATGATGACGGCAAAAGAGATTATTAAAAAGAAAATTGTTGGCTAATATGGTATTTAAAATCTTCCTCATTGTTTTTTCCCTTTACGCTATTGCACGAGCAAGACGGCAATATCATCGGCGAGAAGCATCGTGGTACTGGGCGGTAGTGTGGTCGTTTATGTGGCTTTTTGTTATTGCTGTTGCACTTATGCCGCAAGTAACAGATGTTGTCGCAAATGCTGTTGGTGTTGGCAGGGGAGCGGATTTATTCGTCTATCTTGCGGTGATCTTTTTACTGTACGCAACGTATCGTTCCATGGTTCATCAGCAAAAAATGAGTGAAGATATTACTGAGCTTGTAAGAAAAATTGCGGTCGATCGTCCGGAACGTTCTTAGGTTGGTATGGAGCAGCAAACGCGTGTAGCGATTGTTACGCCAGTGTACCCACCGTATCGTGGTGGCATCGGTACTGTTGCGGCGCATGACGCCGAACAGCTTCGTGAACATGGTTGTACCGTGGAGATTTTTACTCCTGCGTATAAAAAACAGTCTGCAAAGGAAGCGAGTATTACTCGATTGCAGCCCTTTTATTCCTGGGGGAACGGTGCCGTACTTCTTGATCTCTTGTTTGCTCTGAAGGGATTTGATGTTGTGCATTTGCACTACCCATTTTTCGGAAGTGACATTCTTGCTGCGTTTGCTTGTAGACTTTGGAACATTCCTTTTGTGGTGACGTATCACATGAAGCCAAAAGCTCGCGGCATTCTTGGTGCAACATTTTTTGTCTATCGCACAATATTGCAGCCATTTATATTCAGCGCTGCTCATTCTGTTCTTGTTTCATCTGATGATTACGCAGATGCACAGAACGTTAAGCATCGAAATCGTCGTGTATTGCCGTTTGGAGTTGATGTGAAACGTTTCACACCTGGGGATCGTGTTGCCGCTCGTTTGCATTTTGGGCTTACGAATGAGCGACCGGTGATTATCTTCGTTGGTGGACTTGATGCGGCACATTATTTTAAGGGGCTTGATGTGCTGCTTCGTGCTTTTGCGATGATGAAAACATACGCTCAGCTTCTTATCATCGGTGATGGAAACTGTAGAGCAGATTTTGAACAGATCGCTGCTGGTCTTGGAATCGCAGGTCGTGTTCGCTTCGCTGGATCGATCGCATCTGAAAGCCTTCCTCTCGCATATCAATCTGCTGATGTTCATGTTTTGCCATCTATCGATCGTTCAGAAGCGTTTGGTATCGTGACAGAGGAAGCAATGGCAACTGGAATTCCAAGTATTGTTTCAGACCTTCCTGGAGTGAGAACATTAGTTATTGAGGAAAAGACTGGTTTGCGTGTTTTGCCTGGCGATGCTTCGAAGTTAGTTGAGGCGCTTGATCGATTGTGTGGAGACTTAGAATTTCGAGTAAACTGCGGAAAAAATGCTCGGAAGTTTGCAGAAGAGAATTTTTCAGATTCCGTGCTCTCTCATCGATTACTCGAGATTTATGCAGCGGCTCGTCGTTCTTCTTAAATGGTTGTAGAGTATTTTTGTATGAAGATTGGCATTATCATAAATCTCTATCCTCCTCATGCTCGTGGAGGTGCAGAAAATGTGACGGTTCGTACGGTTGAACAACTTCTCGCCATGGGTCATGACATTTTTGTGATTACTGGACAACCACGTTCCGCTGGAACACGTACGAATTTAGGAACATCCACCGTTGAACGTGTTTACAGATTTTTTCCAAAAAATATCTACTTTACACTTGATGATTATAAATATCATTGGAGCGTTCGTTTGTTTTGGCACGTGATTGATGCGTTTGGTACGAGCGGTGCCGACGCAGTGCGATCCATTCTTCTCGAGGAAAAGCCTGACGTTGTTGTAACGCATAACTTGAAAGGGATCGGACTCAAGATTCCTAGAGCCATTCAAGACTTAGGCATCCCGCATGTTCATGTTTTGCACGATCTTCAGCTTGTGGTTCCTTCTGGACTTCGAATGTTCGGACAGGAAAAGGAACCTTGGTACGCAAAATTTCCGTATGCAATGTATCGAGCAATTTGTCGTCGACGAATGGGAAGGCCGAGCATGGTGATTTCACCGTCACAGTTTTTGATTGATGAGCATAAGAAGGTTGGTTTTTTTGAGAATGTTGACGTTCGTTGCGTGCCGAATCCATTGCCAAAGTTTTCTGAAGTCATTCGAAATACGCAGCGCTCCGGTCCATTGCGTTTATTGTTCATTGGTCAGCTCGGATATCATAAAGGATTAATGTTCCTTCTTGATACGTTTATGAAATATGACGGTGACGCTCGATTGCAAATCATCGGAGGTGGGCCTTTGCGAACCATGGTTGAGGAACGCGCAAAATATGACAGTCGAGTTGTTTATCTTGGATACACGCCACAAGAAGAGATTATGAAGTGTGTTGCTGCAGTCGACGCGGTTGTGGTTCCGAGTTTGTGCTATGAGAATTCTCCAACCGTTATTTACGAGGCTCTTTCTGCTGGGATCCCATTGATTGCGTCGCGTATTGGTGGAGTTGGCGAGCTTATTCAGGACGGAAAAACTGGATTGTTATTTACTCCAGGTGATGAAAAAGATTTACTTTGCGCTATCCAAACAATGGATCGTGAAAAAGCGGAATTTGCAGGGCGTGCGGATTTAATGCGTGAAAGTGTTGCTCCGTATGAATCTGTGAAATATGCAGATCGCCTCATCGGCTTATTAACAGAAGCTATGGCGCGGACTCCTCGTCAGTAAAAACAAAAACGGTTACTTTCCCTTCATGAACAGCAAGCCAATCATCGGTTTGCTGTTTTGCTGTTTCAATGATTGCATCTTTATTCCACCAATAATCACTTACAACAAAGTAGGCTTTATGAACGCCTGCAGTATTCATGGCCTCTTTCATGGTTTCTTTCATTGGAGCGCCATCAACGAGAGAAAGATAGTATTGATAAAGAACGCCACCAGTAGGAATGGGATAGTAGAAAATATCTCCGTGATAATACTTTCTGAATCCGAATTCTTGAAGCGCTGCTGCCGCAGTCGCCTGATTTGAGAGAACGATGTAGTCTGAGTTTTCTGATTCCATTTCGTGAATCGCATTCACTGCTTCAATGTCATATTGACTTACATTAAAAGCCGATGACCTCGCATAGCCGTCATGTCGAGGGTAGAGGTTGTAGATTGATGCTGCGGCGAAGAGAAAATAGATGAGGAGTGCCGGAACATGAAGTCGATGAAGTGATACTTGTTTCCATATCGTCTCGATGCCGGCACTAGCAAGAGGGAGTGCAAAGAGTGTTGCGAGAGTAATGAGACGAAGCGCAAAGTCTTGTCGTTCGTATGAAATGAGATAGGTGAAGTCAAGGCCTAGTGAGATGAGAATGAAACTGATGATGAGCGTAATACTGATGATTCCGCCGCTTCGTTCCACAGAATCCATTGACGAGCGACGTACGATTGCACCAATAACGGCAAAGACAAGCGCAATGAGCGAGAGATTCCCGATGACAAGATAAAGTGCGTCGAGCCATGGACTTCCGTTTGTAAACAGAAAGCTTGAAAGCGGCAATAGATCGAGCCGCCAGAGATTTGTCCATGTGATCGAGATCGCTGCGTTACTAAGAATCGCTTGAAGAATGAACATCGCTGGAAGAGCAATAGCGCTCAAAATGGCAAGAATGATTCGAGGAGCTCGATTGCGAACCGCGTTGAAAAGAACGAACATAATTGCTGGCACTCCGGCGATTGGGTGTGCAGCAAATGCGGCGATCGCGAAAATGCTTGGAACAACAAGATCTTTTTTCGATGAAATGTGTTTTGCGGTGGTTACTATTGAAAGTAATACGAAAATGTATCCAAGTGATTGCGGAGTAGAAACAACAAAGTTGCTCATGGCGATAAGAAGAATTGCGATTCCAGCTGGGAGACGACGAGAGGCGACGACGCAGGCAAGAGCAGCAAGGATTGGAATGAGAAACGTATCGATGGTGAAGATGGAGATGCCGGTAAAGAAGTGCGTAAAAAGTTCGATTGCGTATTCGCCAATGTAGTAGAGCGGTTTTGGTGTAACGGTTCCGAATTCGGCGATATGAAGAACTGTCGCTCGATGAAGAAACGGATCAAAGCCGTATCCAAGTGGGAACAGGAATGATGCGCTCGCAAAGAGTGAGAAAAGTGTAGAAAAAAGAAGGAATGACCCGATTGGTTTATGAACTTTTATGAGTACAAAGCTGATAATGAGCGCCGTCGCTGGAGCAATAATGGAGACGGGGGAGAGAACGAGCCACGGTGAGCGAACTGCATCGGTAATTGGCATTGCAAGAACGGCACTCCACCATGCCCACAATGAGATAGCTCCGATAGTGAGTAGCGGCAATATCGATCGTTGAGATAGCATTGGACTTTCAGAAATCGGCTTTGTCGAAACCCGCTGCTTCGTCTTTGGCGTTACGATCATTGTTCCGATAATGACGAGTGCGGCGCCGATGCTGAGTGTGAAGATGTTGATTGACGCAACATAGAACATTACGGTTCCAACAAGAGAAAAGAGGGCTATCGAACAAAGAGTGCCAACGAGGGTAGCGATACCTCGTGACTCTTCTTCGAAGAAAGTTCTTCCGATTCTTCGTCCAAGAATCGTGAGAACCCCAGTGGCGATGAGCGCGTTAAAAATTACATTCCACATAGCGTATACTCAAAAGTAATTCAATAGTACAGGCAATTTCTTGTATGGCACAGCGTCCATTTTCTCAGCTCTACCCGCACGATTACATCATGAAATACACGGTAATACCGCTTATTCCACGATGGATTTCTCCAAATCACGTTACGATGCTTCGAATGGCAATGACTCCATCGGTGATTTGGTTTTTATCTGTTGGTGATTTGTCTCTTGGCATACCTTTATTTGTTTTTGCAGCTTTTACTGACGCGATCGACGGTTCTCTTGCTCGTTTAAGACATAGGATTACTGCTTGGGGAATTTTTTTCGATCCCGTTGCGGACAAGATTCTCATTGGTGGAGTCGCCTTGACTGTTGCTATTCAGTATTTTCATCCCGCTCTTGTTTTTTCTGCAGTCGCTTTAGACCTTCTTCCAGGAATACTTTTTCTATCTCGAAAAAAGGAGGAGAGACGTGTGATGTCTGCAAATACTTGGGGAAAGATAAAAATGGTGTTGCAGTTTTCATCATTGACTTTGCTTTTACTTGGACTGTTCTTCGGCCTTCCGATATTAATGGTTGTCGGTGAGATTGTTCTTTGTTTCGCTCTTGGATTTGCGCTAATTGCTGCAGTGACGTACTCATTGTAGGTATGAAATTTCACGTGTATTGGTGGATTCGAGGCGGTATTCTTGCCTGTTTTATTGCTTCAATGTTTTGGCTTTTTGCCGGAATATCTGGTGTATTTCCTTCTCCAGATGAGCGTGCAAATGCATTTTTTGCGCAAACATTCGCAGAAAAATTAAGCTTTTGTTCTGAGGAGCCATTGAACGTCATCGCTCAAGGACTTGTTCATCCAAGGTCAACGGTTGCTCCAGGAACCTGCATTTTACCGTCGTCATTTTTAGGTCTTCCAGTTTTTATTGGAATAGTTATTTTGGTATTCGGAGTTTTCGGTTCAACTGTCGCATCTATTGCCGCGATGTGCGTAACGCCGTTTCTTGCTGGTCTTGGCATCGCTGCTTGGTGGTGGACGGTTCGTCGACTTACTGGAAGGGAATCCATGGCAGACATTGCTGCATTTGTTGTGTTGATTCATCCTGCATTTTGGTATTACAGCGCCAGAGTGATGATGCATAACGTTCCCTTCGCTTCCTTCCTTCTCATCGCGGGATCGATAGCGATTCTCGCGATCGATCGACGATCAGTTTGGCTTGCGAGTGCTGCTGGAGCGATTGCTGCATTGGCCATGACCATGCGGCTTGTCGAGGCGCCGATTTTTATTATCGTTATCGCGATTGCTCTTATTTTCTATCGACGATCGGTGCCGTGGAAACTTGTGTTCTTCGCTTCTGGAAGTGTGATACTCGTGTTCGGATTGTATGCAGCGCTCAGTGCGATGATTTATGGATCTCCATTCGTAACGGGATACACGCTTCCAGATCTCCGTGCTGCTGCCGATTCGGCCGATTCGATCGTTGCTGTTGCGCCGTCGATGTTTGATCGCGCATCCGGACTTTTGCTCCCATTCGGCTTTCATCCAAGAGCGATGATGAAGAATGTGTTGACGTATGGATTTCAGTTGTATCCAATGCTTTCATTTTTGGCGATTATTGGAGCAGTTATGGCGTGGAGAACAAAGCTTCTTGGCTGGAGACTTGCTGTTGCGCTTCTCTTTATTACTTCGGTATGGATGGGAATGGTGTATGGGAGCTGGTCCATGGCAGATAATATTGATCCGAATGCGGTGACTGTTGGGAACTCTCATGTTCGATATTGGTTGCCGTTATTTGTTGCATCGAGTGTATTTGTTGCATATGCAGTTGACGCATTTACTCGTCGATCTCGTGCCGCATCGATGATTGTGATTGTGATGTTGCTATGTGTTGGAACTTTGAGCGCGCAAACAGTTTTTGGTGGAACAGATGGATTACTCGCCACACGATCAGCGCTCATTTCATACGAAGAAAAACAGGAAAGAGTTTTTGAACTTGTGCGTTGCTCGGAGGGTGGAGATTTACGTCCGATAGTCGTTGTCGATCATGCAGATAAATATCTGTTTCCGACATGTCGAGTGATTGTTCCTCTTCGGAGTGACGCGACGTACGCGATTCTTCCAACGCTCATCGACATTGTTCCGATTTATTATTTCGGCTTAACGCTTCCCCAAGGAGACGTTGATTTTTTGAATGAGGAGAAACTTGGAGAAAATGCGTTGCGGATTGATGCGATCGAAACAATAATGGACCAGACGTTGTATCGCATTTCTCGCGTAGCGAATGAATAGGAATCGTATGAAGAGCATTGGAAAAATTTGTATTCTTATCGTTGCGATCGCTCCAGTTGTTTGGTTGTCTTGGCTTTCTGCGTCTCCGAACGGTGAGCGAACAGTGTCGTGGGTTCCTGGTGAATTTTCGCCATTCATCACGTCACCATTACCAGGAGAACGAGTCTCTTCTCTTCAAACGAGCGATCGCGGATCTTTTATTTCGCTCATCGGAGATCCGACATACATCGGGGTCTTTTCTCCTTCAAATTCATTCACGAGTGCAACGGTTTCCGTGGAGTTCGACCCTCATTCGGCATACGCCTTTGAAATCGGTGGCTTAACGAATATTGCTGCATACGCTTTCGACTTTCACGCGTTTTCGAATTCAGCCATTGAGTCGCTTGATTGGACGCGGTTGAATTCGGACGAGCAATCGAACTTTCTCGTTTTCGCGAAAGACGATGCAAAATTATCAGTGCAAGATTTTTTGAATCATCAACCTGCACGATCATCTATTGCAACATATCGCGCCACATTGCCGGGTGTGTATAGAGAGTCGTCGTATGTTCCACTGAATGGGAATCAGACGTTTAACGTTTCACTTCGGGGGAGTCATGAATATGTAACGTATATCAAGAATGAGCCTTTCCGATTAGATGTGATGTATCAAGACATCAATCGAACGTTTGGTGCGGACGAAGGGTATGTTCGAGTGTATAGCGAGGATGGAACGGTAATGGTTAACGAATTGATCGTTGATGATGGAAATATTTCGGAAGATCAAGCACAAAATGCTCATTCGATTTCGCTTTCTAGCAACGGTTGGCCAGAGGGCGTTTATCGGGTCGAGCTTTCTGGAACGTCAGACATTGTTTGGCGACAGTTTGTGATTGGTCAGCGATACATGGCGTTTAAGAATCGATTATTTCTTGCAGATGACGAAGGCTATTTGTTGAATGATCGACAAACTAAGTTTGTCACGAATAGCACGTCGGTTGTTTTTGAAACACTTCACGCAAACTCTGCTCAATCAATCTCGTTCGATGGTACAGATGTTGAAATACCAGCACCGTATACAAAAGTTCGAACAGTGAGCGATGCCAGTGGCATTGTTGAAGGAGTCACCGATGCAGGTGATGTGAAGATGATTGGAGAAGGGAAATTTGCATTGAGTCGTACGGCATTTTTTGATCCAGATCCTCGGGCGCTTACTGCGACTACCGATATCGATTCTGAATCGATTGAATTCGTTGTTGCGAATCTCCCATCGATTTCGAAGACTGGAGATGGTTGGCGCACAGCTTCTGCAACATTTGCACTTTCCGATCTTGTTACAGAATCTGGAGCGTATAAGTTTGCGCTATCGTTGCCTGGGCAAGGAATCGATGGTGAAGTGGTGGATGTTCATAAGATTTCGGTTACTTTTCACAAGGATCCGATTTCATTGTGGCGTGCGGTTTGGGAGGAGGCTAGATTATGGAAGCATGCATTAGAAGAACGACTATGGTAGCTATTTCGAACATCCGATTTGCGCTCGGAATATCTGTCGTGCTTTACATCGTGCTTCTGTTTGCGGAGTATCTGCGTCCAGGATTCGTATCATCGGCGATGAATGTTCACGGCATTTGGCTTGTGATCGTTCCGTTGTGCATCGTTGAGTGTATGAGTCGAAACTTCGTTCCTCCGCGATCGAAGTTGGTCTTGGTACTTTCGATTCTTGCCGGCATCATCTTCGGCTTGATTGTCTGGAAACTTGGCGAACCGTTCGATGCTGCACGATTCTGGTTTGCTGCAGCAGTCGGTGCGCTGCCAATAGTGCCCCTTCGATTCAATAGATGAATGTTTCTGCAGATTTCTTATTCCGTCTCGCAATGACGGAGAAAAGTTTAAGTTTTAATTTGAATCATCTTATCTATCTCTTATGTCCTGTCTCTTTTGTGAAATCATTTCTGGAGTAATTCCATGTGAAAAAGTTTATGAAAATGAAGAAGTTTTTGTTTTTCTGGATATTAGTCCGATGAGCAAGGGCCACACAATTGTGACGTCGAAAATTCATGCAGAAAATCTTGCAGAAGGAACTGTGGAATCTGCTCTGCATCTCATGAATGCGGTTTATCGGCTTGCTCCGTCGATTATGAGGGCGGTTGGGGCAGACGGTTACAACCTTGGCATGAATCATGGTGTTTGCGCTGGTCAGATGATTTTGCATACTCATCTTCACATTATGCCTCGTTGGAACAACGTTCTTCGAACCTTTGAAAGAACGCATCCGTCGAGTGATGAGCTTGCAGAGATTGCGGAAAAGATTCGTTTCGAAATTGAGAGTCTTTGACTTTTTCTTGGTCGTATGCGAGCGTTTCGCTCGTTCGTGAATTTTGATAACAACGAATGAGGAGGGAACGGATTTGTGGAACTCACTTAGTGACGTTGTTGCGATGGTTCGTGAGTATGACGGTATGACTGGTGACAGGATCGACAGGATGATGAGGACGGCTCATGAAGGAGTGCAGATAGAAAGGTTCAAGGTTGAAGCGCAAAAGAATCGTTTTCTCGCTCCAGTCATTGTTCCAAGAGGTTCGTCCCTCTTTGAGACATTGCTTCTCGGTCGTGTGCTCATGAAGAAACAGTGGGGACGTCGATACGATGAGTTCAAAGAAGCGTATGACGGTGGCTTGAGTGAAGAACGAGTCAGACTTGTTCTTGGTGCGCCAGCATTTATTCCGCACGAACTCACGCTTCGCTTTGTTGATTTCAGCGCCAATTGGAGCCCAAGCCCAGGAATAGCAATTCGTGAGACTTACCACGATCATGTGAATAGACTCACGGCCCTTGAAACGCTCTTTGCTGCAAATCAGCATCCGCGATGGGTAGAGCAAATGGATGGAGAAAACGTTCCATTTGCTGTTGATGGAGCACTTCTTTTGAACGTGCGAGGTTCTCAGCCGTGGGCATTCTCTCCGCGTATCTGGTTCGGAGATGGCAGGGTGAAGCTTTGCGCTCGCAAGATTTGGATTCAGTTTCGAACAACTGCCATTCCTACCATTCAGTGGTACACGCGCTAGGCGTTTGAAAGCTTGCGACTCGTGCCGCGCCTTTAAACAGGCGCGGTTTTTGTTTTTTTGAGTTTTTCCGTTGATTTATTGACTCTTAGGGCTTAAAAACCTACTATTCACTCGTTGTTTAATCATTGATAGCTTTTCCCGTTATGCCAAACATGGAAGATTTTTTGACGCCGGAACGTAGAGCATTTTGGAAGAATCGTCATGTGTTTATTACGGGTGGGTACGGACTGCTCGGATCGACAATTGTCGACTTTTTAACACGATTAGATGCTCGGGTTGTGGTATTAAAGCGCGACCATGTTCCAACGAGCCGTTTATTCGAAGTTCCAGAGTACAAGAACGTTATTGTAGTGAATGGTGATTTTGAAGATTATGAAACCGTTTATCGAACAATCAATGATTATGAAATAGAAACAGTTTTTCACGTTGGGGCTCAGGCAATTGCGCCGATCGCAAATCGTTCACCGCTCCCAACATTTCGAACGAACGTCATGGGAACCGTGAATGTTCTCGAGGCGTGTAGGCTGTCGCCACTTGTGAAGCGTGTTCTTGTTGCGTCGTCAGACAAAGCATATGGACCGCAGCCGATTCTGCCGTATACCGAAGACGCATCGCTGAGAGGTGACCATCCATATGACTGTTCAAAGTCATGTACTGACTTAATCGCAAACACGTATTACAACACGTATAAACTTCCAGTCTGTGTAACGCGTTGCGGTAATCTTTACGGCCCTGGTGATTTGAACTGGAGCCGTGTGATTCCAGAGACGATCAAGCATATTATTCATAATGAAGAGCCGTTGGTTCGCAGTGACGGCACGTTCATTCGTGATTATTTCTTTGTAAAAGACGCTGCACTTGGATATATCACGATTGCGGAAAATATGGATCGTCCAGAAGTTGTTGGACAGGCGTTTAACTTGAGCACGGGAAATCGCTTTACGGTTTTGGACATTATCGGTCATGTTTCAAAGGCAATGGGAAGTACGCTGCAGCCAAAGATTTTGAATCAAGCAAAGGCAGAGATCCATGATCAGACGCTTTCAAGTGAAAAGGCCGCAAGAATTCTGCATTGGGCACCGGCATACACCGTGGAAGAAGGGATGAAAGAAACTGTTGCGTGGTACAAAAAGTATTTTGAAAAATCGAACGAAGAAATTGTTCCAGCGTCTTCTGATGCTTTGCTCTCATAAATTCTTATGTCTGGAATCGACGGTGTATTGGTTGTGCCTTTAAAAGTCATCGGAGACGATCGAGGAAGTATTATGCACGTGCTTCGATCAGATGCGCCGCATTTTCAGCAATTCGGTGAGGCATATTTTTCGACGATACTTCCAAACATGATGAAGGGTTGGAAGCTTCATAAGCAATCGACGAGTAATATGACCGTTCCGATGGGAAAAGTCCGGTTTGTTCTTCATGACATTCGTGAAAAGTCTCTGACTCGCTGGCAGTTTCAAGAAGTCATTCTCGGACCTGGCGATTTATATCAGTTGCTCGTGATTCCGGTGGGCGTGGCATACGCGTGGAAAAACGAAGACGATAGTGTTGCTACGATTTTGAACTGCGCAACGGTTCCATGGTCTGCAGAAGAGGTCGTCGCAATTCCGCTTGAAGCGTATCCGTATCATTGGGAATAACAAAAAAGCTCCGATTGAATCGGAGCTTTTTCTATTACGACCAGATTTTCCATTTTGGTTCGTTTGCCCATTGTTTATTTAGGGCCTCCATGTCTTGATAGGTGTCCATGCACTGCCAGTAACCGTCGTGATTATAGAGTGCGAGCTTGCTGTCTTTTGCCATGTCGGCAAGCGCGTGTTCGATGGGTTGATTCTCCTTTAAGTACGGAAGGATCCCAGATTTTTCAAAAACCATGAACCCGCCATTTGTATACTCTTGGAGAATTGGTTTTTCGGTAAAGTCAGTAATTGTTCCTTTTTCTGATGTCTTTACCAGTCCGTACTTCGATCGTGGATGTACGCCGGTAATCGTTCCAATTGTTCCGAGCTCCTTACATTGTTTCTCATGAAATTCAACAAGAGTATCGAGATTAAGATCTGTAAGACCGTCGCCATAGGTCACCATGAATCTTTCTCCGGGAATATATTTCATGACTTTCAAAAGGCGTTCTCCGGTGAGTGTTTCTTCTCCGGTATCTGCGAAGGTAATGAGAAAGTCATCTCGGTCGGTATGTTGTGGAGTTGAAGTAAAGCCGGTGCTTGTTTCAAGATGAAAATCGCCGGAGAGAAGTCGATGATTAATGAAATATTGTTTAATCATTTCCCCTTTGTACCCAAGACATAAAATGAAACGATTGTGTCCGTAATGCGCGTATCCCTTCATGATGTGCCAAAGAATCGGTTTGCTTCCAATGGTGACCATTGGCTTAGGGCGAAACTCTGTTTCTTCCTTCAAACGGGAGCCCTTTCCTCCGCACCACAGAACGACTGGGAGCGATTGACTGATTGCCATAAGCATCTAGAATGAAGTATTCCTTAGTTGATTCGATTGTAGGAAACCATCTGTCTATGGTCAAGCAAATATCGCTCGTTATTGTGAGCTGGAATGTGCGACAGCTTTTAGAGGCTAACCTTCGCAAGATTTTTTCATTGTCACCTTTGGTGTCGTTTGAAGTTGTTGTAGTAGACAACGGTTCGACAGATGGAAGTGCGCACATGGTTCGAGATGAATTCCCGCAGGTGAAGCTTATTCAAAATGACTGGGATGCTGGATTCGCGTTCCCATGTAATCAAGGTCTTCGCGTAACTTCTGGAGAAGTTTGCGTGCTGCTGAATCCAGACATGCTTATTGATGTTGGAGTTCTCGAGCGAACGTATCATGAACTTATTGCAGACAAGACGATCGGAGTTTTTGGAGTAAGGCTTTTGACTGGAGAAAAGGAAGTCTTGCGTTCCGTTCGACGATTTCCAGATCTTGGCTCACAACTTGCGATTGTTCTAAAGCTGGCCCGATTTTTTCCAAAGCTTGTTTCTAGATACATGGCAGAAGATCTTGACTATGGCATTTCGCAAGACGTTGATCAGGTTCGTGGATCGTACTTTGCGTTTCGTCGAGAGCTTTTATCGTCGATTGGATTTTTGGATGAGGGGTATCACCTTTGGTTTGAAGAAGTGGATTTTTGTAAACGCGTACAAAACGCCGGCCTTCGCGTGAGATACGACGCAAGCGTTTCTTGTCATGATTTTGTGGGAAAAGGCTTCGCGAAAATGAAGCATGGAGAAAAGCAGAGAATTTTTACTGCAAGCATGCAGCGTTATTTTTTCAAGTGGAATTCTTGGTGGCAAGCTGCTCTCATCGGAATAGCGAGGCCCTTTGGCATCGCCGTTGCCTGTGCTGTGGATTGGTATGAATCGATTTTGAAGAAGAATGTATGAGTCGCCTTGCTTTGCAGCTTACTTGCTACAACGGCGCGCGGTATCTCCCGTTTCTTTTTGCGTCGTTAGCGGCGCAGACAAACAAAGACTGGACATTGTATTTTCTTGATAACGGTTCGAATGCAGAAGAACGAGATGCGATAAAAGCCGCGGTCGATGCGGCAGGATTTCCGATTACGTACATTCGTGTTGAAGAAACATTGAACTTTGTTCTTGGTCACAACATGCTTTTCCAAAAGCACAGTGCAGAGTTTGTGCAGCTTTTGAATGACGACGCCGTGCTTGAGCCAGGATACTTGGAATCGGTTGTTACGTTCATGGTTGCGCATCCAAAATATGCCGCAGCGTCTGGATGTATTTTCCGATGGGACTTCGATCATGCAAATTCCGCAACGCAAGGGAAGACTGACATCATCGATACTCTCGGCTTTGAACGTTTATCAACGGGAATGGTGCGAGAACGATTTCAGGGGACTTTATTGACGAGAATTCCAGAACGCGATTTTTTTGTTCAAGATGTTTTTGGCATTTCAGGATGTTTGCCAATGTATCGTCGCCAGCCCGTTCTTGCTTCATCGGCAGATAGCACTTTATTCGATCCAACGTTTACAGCATATAAAGAAGATGTCGAGCTCGCGTATCGATTCGCAGCAATCGGAATGCGTGCGGCGATCGTGCACGAAGCTATCGCGTATCATCGCCGAACATTCGGTTTACAGTCGCATGCCGTACAGTCATTCGGAGCAAGACTTCAGTCGTATAGAAATCATCTTTGGATTCTTGTGATGCATTGGCCGATTCGAAGAATTATTTTGAGCACATGGGCGCTTTTTCCGTTTGAGTTGGCGAAGTTTTTTTATTGGCTTGCGAAGAGTCCAAAGGTAGTGATTGACGCTTGGAAAGAAACCGTGCATGAATGGGGCAACATTCTTCGGAAACGGCGGTTTATGATGCAGCTTCGGGGTGAAAATTCGAAAGGACATTTTGTGCCATTGGCGCATCCAGCAGCGCCATATACTTTCGCAATTATTACAGTCTCGCACAATGAATTGAACGCACAATATTTCACATCACTCCAATCAGCGATTGCGAAAACGAAAGAACGAGTTCAGCTTATTGTGGTTGATAATGCTTCAGCGGCGTATCGTGCAAATGAACTTGTTGATCAGTATTTTTCAAAAGATGCAGTAACGATTCTTCGGAATGGTGACTTTGGTTTTGGCCGATCGTCGAATCGTGGGATTCGTGAAGCTCAAGCGCAGTACGTACTCTTTTTGAATCCAGATACGATTATTGCAGATGACCAGTTTTTTGATCGCGTAAAGTCTTTTCTTGATGCAAATCCTGAGGCTGGAATTGTTGCGCCGCGCATTCATCATTACGACGGGGAACTACAAGAAACTTGTCGTCGATTTCCAAAGTGGTTCATGCCGTTTATTCAGCGAACATTTCTTGGGAACACTGCATTTGGCAAGAAGTACGCCTCAGCTTTTTTAATGCGTGATTACGATCATAAGAACGCAAGAATGGTTGACTGGGCGCAAGGATCTGCGCTTTGTATTTCTCAGCCGTTTCTTGAAGAACTTGGTGGCTTTGATGAAAGATTTTGGATGTATTTTGAGGATATTGATTTGTGTCGACGTGTATGGAACACCGGTCACCCAGTGTATTATTTCCCAGAGACTGCTATTCGTCATGCATACGGAAAAGCATCGGCAGGAAAAAAGAATAGCATCTGGAATGCGCTAACAAATGTTATGGCGCATGCTCACATTGTTAGTTGGTTGAAATATGAATGGAAGTGGAGAGCAGGAGATTTTCTATGATGCCAAAAATCGCAATTATTTACCTCACATACAACACGAAGGATTCTGCTGAAGACATTCCGGAATGTTTGCGGTCGATTGAAGTCGCGGAGTATCCAAAAGACAGAATGATGATTGTTTTTGTTGAAAATAAATCAAAACATGGACAATCGCGTTCAATGATTGAGCGTGATTGGTTTCCAAAAGCTGGAGTGACCATGCCGGAAATGGAATATATCTCAAATGTTGATGACGTTGGATATGCCGGTGCAACAGGAGTCGGATTAGTTGCGGCTCGAACCTGGGGAGCGGATTACGTTTATCTTTTGAATCAAGACACCGTTGTTGATCCGAACTTTTTGTGGCGAATTGTGCAGTACGCGGAAAGTCATTCGAATGCTGCAATCATGCAATCGCGGCTCATGCTGAAACAATCGCCTGACGAATGTAATTCGCAAGGAAACGCACTTCATTATCTCGGTTTCGGATTCTCCATCGGTTATGGCGAGAAGTACATTCCGAATGAGACAGCGAAGTTGCCAATGTTTTACGCGAGCGGTGCGGCAGTGTTGATTCGCATTTCCGCGATCGATCTCATCGGCTTTTTCGAACCGAGTTACTACATGTATCACGAAGATGTTGACCTTTCGTGGCGTGCTCGATTGGCCGGATTCGACATTGCCTATGTTGAGGATTCAGTTGTTTTTCATCATTACGAATTCTCACGAAGCATTTCAAAGTTTTTCTGGATGGAGCGCAACCGTCATCTTACAAACTTAGTTAATTATGAGTGGAAGACTTTGCTCGTTATTGCGCCGATGACGTTGATCATGGAGCTTGGCACTATGATCTTTGCGATTAAGTCTGGATGGTGGAAGGAAAAGCTTCGATCTTGGATTTATTTCTTCAAGCCCTCGACCTGGCAGTTTATTTGTACTCGTCGAGCGAAAGTCGCGTCTTTTCGAAAGGTCCGCGATGCTGAGCTTTTGCCCATGTTGTGCGGCGTTATCACGAACCAAGACATTGAAAATCCCATGTTGACCTACGTTGTAAATCCGGTTTTGAATGCGTATTTTGGGCTGATTAAGAGGATTTTGTAGGGGCTGCGGTTGATAGAAATGGGGGAATCTGTTATGATTTTTGGTCGGTCATTACTAGACTGGCGTCACAATATTTCAGAGGTGTGGGAAATGGAACCATCGAAAAATGAAGGGAACCTTGCTTCGGAACTTCTTCCGAGAACTCCAAATTCGCGAGCATGGAAGATTTATGCCAACAGTGGGCTGCTCTCTGTGCTTTTGAGGAGGCAGATCACTTCGCTCGTGATCGTGGCGCGTACGAATTCAGGTGATGAGCTCGGGCGTCTGGAGTACGGCGAGCAGCCTGGAAAGGATGGCGAGCCTTCTGGCTACGATACCTTCCAGTTTCTGGAGAACGGTGGATCGGTCACTCTCCTGTACGCGATTGTGAACGGTCAGTTGCTCATCGGCCTCGTGCGTCAGTTCAGGAGCTGCGAACGGAACCCTCAGTACAACCCTGACGGTTTCGTCCCTAATTCGCCTCGAGGATTTCACAATCCCCACTGCGAGCCTGGTCTGACCGCCGCGGAAGAGATCAGCGAAGAAGTTGGCCCACTGACCGGCGAGATCGCTCGTCTCTCTGGCGCCAATCTAAACTGCAACAACGCCTGGATCACTTATCGCGATGAACGAAGGGATGGTGAGTCGGTTGCGCAGGGCGGAGTCACGATCTATGCACTTCGCGTCGACGAGGGGCAGATGGAGCTCGATTCCGAAACTGGAGGTTGGCGTGTCAGTTCTGTGGTGCGGAGCAAGCGTCCAAAGGGATCGCCGTACGAAGTAATTGACGCGTGCACATTCGTTCCTTGGACGGAAGCGATCCAGACCCGCGACGTGTTTACGTCGGCTGGAGTCGCGAGGCTGCTGGCGCTCCTCGTCGCCAACAAAAAGGTGACAGTTACATTCTAGAGCGACGCCCTACGAAATCGACCCGGCCTTTCAGGCGCGGGTCGTTGTTTTTAGGAGAGGTTGATGTTGAAGGTTTCGAGAATGTTTTTCATGTTTGGGACGTCTTCAGTATTTGGATATTGATAGTCATCTTTGTTGTATGGCGTTGTGCCGAGTGCGATTGTAGTGAAGCCTTCTGGGGAAAGGGGGGAGATGGCGTGGTAGACGCCGGCAGGGACGGTGAGACGGGCGAGTGATTGAGTTGTTTGTTGGGTGTAGTCGGGGAGGACTGTCGACTTTGTTGGAGCTTTATTGCCGAGAATGATCGCGATTGTTTTTTTGTAGGTTGGTGAGGACTCACGGAAGTCGGAAAGAATCCAGAGTGCTGTGCCGGTTATGGTGAAGAACATTTCTTCGAGTATTGGATGATAGTGTCCGCCGCGAAGTGTGTTTTGTTTTGTGCTCATGAAGGCGTAAACGTCGAGGATGTTTTCGCCCTTGAACCAATCGGAATTCGATGTTCCATTTGGAAGCATGTGAAGAACGCCGCCATTTGCGTCGCCGAATATTGGCATGAGGTCAACAACGCATCCTTCGATTTCCGTTTCAATTTTATGATTGGACATAGTGGCTGAGAAGAAAATTTTCTAGCGCTTCGCGCCATGGACGCATTGGTGGAATTTTTGTGGAGAGAAGAATTGAGTGCGCAGGTTTTTTTATGGTTTGAATGTTGAGTGAAGGGTCACGAGGGGTGATAGTGACGGGAAGTTTGAGAATCTCGACGATGGCAGTTGCCCATTCGAACCATGTACAGCCGCCTTGATTTGCCATGTGATAAATGCCTGGAGTTGGGAGTGGAAAGATGTATGTTTCGATGTGGTGCGCAATGTCGTCAACAAGAGTTGGCGCAGAGACTTCGGAGGCGTTAATGTCGAACGTTGATTTTTCTTTAGCAAGATCGACAATGATTTCGACGAAACTTTTTTTGCTCGTAGCTTCAGCGCCCGGTTCGCCGTAGAGTCTTGAAGTTCGAATGACGTAACTTTTTGGATTTTTCTCAAGCGTTTCCATTTCGCCAAGTCTCTTTGATTCTGCGTATGCGCTTTCTGGATTCGGAACGTCATTTTCTCCGTAGCCTTCTGTTTTGTTCCCATCAAAAACGTAGTCTGTAGAAAAATGAATGAAGGGAATGTTTTGGAGTGCAGCAGCTTTTGCAATGAATCCAGGTGCGTATCCGTTGAGCGTATTTGCGAGGTCTGGATTTTGTTCCGCGCCATTCACGTCGTTGTACGCTGCACAGTTGATAATGAAATCTACGGGATGCGTGGCGACGTATGCTGCAACAATTTCTGGATTTGTGAGGTCGACTTCTCTGCCATTTGGCGTGAGATATTCGTGATGAGAAAGTACGCGTTGCATTGCGGTACCAAGCCTTCCAGACGCACCAAAAAGGAGGATTTTCATACGGTGGCCATGGTACGATAGTTGCAGATTCTATGAAAGCGCATGACCGATATTTAAGCATAATTGCTCTTGCATCTGGAGTTTTTGTTTTTGCAGTGTTCGTTGGTTATGGATATTTTTCTGAGGTTTTTGTGGCGCCACATGGAGGAATATTTTCTGCGCTTGAATCGCCTCTTCTGCCTGAAGGATGGAATACGTACCGAGCAGATGAATGGTTCATTGGGCATCCTTCGCAGTTTGACGTGAAAGAGAATACGAGTGAGGGACTTTTCTTGTTTGCTCCTGAAGATTCCACGTCGGAAGAAGTATATTTTTCTGTACAACAAGAAAAAACGTCGCTCGACGCTTTTCGTATTGCTCGTTCTATGGATGAGGCGTATCCGGAGCCTGTTGAAGTGACTATCGCGAATTATCCTGCATTGAAATATGTTTTCGGGAGTGGGCGAATAGAGTTTGCCGTTGCCCATGACTCTGAAACTTTTCTTCTTACCTCTGACGATCCTGCGTTAGACGTTGCGGCAACCATGTTTGCGACGTTTGGTTTTATTGAATAAGCGCAACGGTCCAGATTCCTGAAACTTCATTTATTTTTCCAAAGAAGGTTACGCTTTTTCCGGTGGTGTCTGGCCACATACCAAGAATATCTGAGGCGTTGACCAATGGCGTTACTTCTCGTGTTTCGTATTTGTCTTTAGCGATCGCGAAGATTTCTTCCTTTGTTGCACAAATGACCGCTTCTCCATTTCCATACCAGCCAATGCTGATAATAGGTGTGCTTTGTCTGGCAATGAGCGTGGTAGTGCCAGAATTTGGGTCGTAGAAGTCTATTTCGTTTCCATCACTTCCAACAAAGAGCATCTCGCTTTCATTCATTGCAATGAGTGTTGTTGGTAGGTTGATTTGTGTGACGGCTCCAGTTGTAAACGTAAAAAGATACGTTCGATCTCGTGAATCGTTCAGAATGGCGTATGCAGTATTTCGAAATGCTACGGAGTATTCGCCAGGAGGCAGGAGTGCGACAAGGGAATTGTCATTCGCATTTTTCAGTTCCGTATTCGTTCCATTGTCGAGGAATATGTAGTCGGGGAGTGGGTTGATGGCAGAGTCGAGAGCGTCTACTCCCAATATCGTACCGGTCTCTGCGCTCACTGCAATCACTCGCATCCCATCGTCGAGTACGAGTATTGATTCATCATGGCTGAGTTTTAGAGAAGTGTACGAACCTGGGATTGTGGCGAGCGTACGGGAGATTTGCGTTACGGTATCGAATCGGACTATGTCTTGAGAGTCTTCTTCTGAAAGATTTTTCGTAAGGATGTTTATGAAACGTCCATTACGATCTCCGGCAATTGCGATAGCTTCAAGTGGAAGGAGTAGCTCCGGTGTTGAATCTGCAAAAAGAACCCCTGTTACATATGCTGTAGCTCCGCTGTTTACGCTCACACGCTGCTCCCAAGGCTTGTACCCCTCTTTGCTCATTGAGATCGTATAGTCTCCGGGTGACAGACGTTGAATGACGTATGGGGTTTTGTTATTTGTTGATATTTCATTCAAAAAAACTGTTGCGCCTTTTGGAATACTTGAGAGTGCAATGACTCCGGTTTGTTGCACTTTTAGGGTGGTGAAATTTAGGCGATATCCTGCAGTATAGAAAACAATTGTCGGAGCGCCGATGACGAAAATGCTAAGGAAAATAAGGAAAATAACCTTCCGAATTCGATAATGCATAGTGCAAGTGTATCACGCAGACCATCGTGGTACCATGCTTTTATATGATGAGTTCGCGTTCGCCGCTTGCCGCACCTTTGCGGGTACTTGGTGTTATTGCTATTGCTTTAGTGTGCGTTGCTATAGGGTACGGTTTTGGTTCTCGAGAGTTTGTTTTTTCTGTACTTCCAGATGGTGAATCACGTGTTCTTGGGCAAGGAAGCATCGCAACTGATTTAAGCAAAGATGCCGATTTTGAGACATTTTGGGATGTGTGGAAGTTGGTGAAATCTGCATATGTTGATCAGCCGGTTTCAGAGGAAGCTTTGTATCACGGTTCAATTGCTGGAATGGTTGCTGGACTCAATGACCCATATTCGGTGTATTTCACTCCAGAGGACGCTGCAGCGTTTAATGAACAATTAGCAGGAAGTTTTTCAGGCATTGGCGCGCAGCTCGACATGAAAGAAAATCAGATTGTTGTGGTTGCTCCATTGCCTGGAACGCCAGCGGAGCGTGCTGGAGTAAGGTCTGAGGACGTTATTCTCGCTATCGACGGAGCAACGACAGAGGGCATGACTATCGACGAGGCAGTTTCGCATATTCGAGGAGAACGAGGCACTTCAGTGATACTTTCATTGCTTCATAAAAATACAGAGTCGCCAATTGATGTTTCGATTATTCGTGACGATATTGCGATTGATAGTGTGGTGTATACAATGAGAGATGATTTCGTGGCAGTGATTGAGGTTTCTATGTTCAACGAAGATACTTCCTCATTGTTCAAAAGTGCTGCAGAGCAGGCTATTACAGATGGAGCGACTGGCATTGTTCTTGATTTGAGAAACAATCCTGGTGGTTTGTTAGATTCTGCGATTGATCTTGCCGGGTATTGGATTCCTGCAGGTCAGGTTGCTGTAATGGAAAGTGTTGGTGGAAAGCAAGAGTCGTTTTCAACAAACGGCACAGCAAGTTTAGCGAATATTCCAACGGTTGTTTTGGTGAACGGTGGTTCTGCATCTGCGTCTGAGATTCTTGCTGGTGCACTTCAAGATACTGACGAAGCAGTTGTTGTTGGAGAGACGACTTTTGGAAAAGGATCTGTGCAGGAGTATCACGACCTGCCAGATGGTGGGGCTGTAAAGATCACTGTTGCTCGATGGCTTACTCCGCTTGGCCGTTCGATTGATAAACAAGGCATTGCTCCAGATCAGGAAGTTTCATTTACTGATGAAGACATTCATGCAAAACGCGATCCACAATTCGACGCGGCGCTCCATATCCTCCAGACGCAATAAAGGAGAGGAGGAACGTCATCGTACTGAAGTCTCTGCAGGGGGGCTTGTGTTTAAGCGTGTTAACGGCTTGATATACTTCGCAATGGTGAAGGACTCATATGGTAAGTGGGCGTTTCCGAAAGGTCATGTTCGGCAAGGGGAGTCATATAAGGACGCTGCAATTCGTGAGATTCGTGAGGAGATGGACTTGCAAAGCCTTCAAGTGCTCTGTCGTCTGGACACCATAGATATATGGTTTCGAGACCGGTATGTTTACAAAGGAAAGCTCGTCCATAAATATATTCACTACTTTCTTCTCGAGGCTCCGCCGAATGCAGTGGTTCGTGCACCAGAGCCTAAGGAGACAGGGGAGACTATTCGGGCAGTGAGTTGGGTGCCGGCAAAAGAGCTCTTAAAACGTTCTAGTTACAAAGACATGGTTCGTATTATTAAGAAAGCACTCAGATTATGCTCGTCTCCCTCCTCGATGACGTCCGGTCCCTTGGGCCAAAAGGCGCCATTGTCGACGTCCCAGACGGGTACGCCAAAAGCTTCCTTTTTCCAGAACATCTCGCCGTTCTCGCGTCCAAAGACGTTGTAGCTCGAGATAAAGCTCTTGATGACAGGCCAGCAGAGAGTAAAACAGAACGAGAAGATCGAGAACTTGCAGGTGAAATTGATGGACTTGAAGTTGTTGTTCCAGTGAAAATAGAAAAAGGAAAAGTTATTACAGATGTTACGAGTGCGATTATTCGACAGGGGTTAAAAGATCTTGGTTTTAAAGTACCCTTTGAGTCGATTAAGTTACGTCAGAAAATTGACGACATTGGATCCTTTGAGGTGCCGGTTATATTTCCGTCTGGTTTCGAGGCGATGGTGTCCGTAGTCACAGAGGCCGCAACATAGCGGTCTCTTTATTTTGTTTTATTTTATGAGACGGAAATATATTTTTATTGTTGGTGGTGTTATGAGCGGCGTTGGGAAGGGAACGTCAAATGCTGCGCTTGGATTAACACTAAAGGCGCGAGGCTTCTCTGTTACTGCAGTGAAGGTCGATGCATATGTGAACGTTGATGCAGGGACCATGAATCCAGTTGAACATGGTGAAGTATTCGTTACCATCGATGGCGATGAAACAGACCAAGATATTGGAAATTATGAAAGGTTTTTGGACGAGAATATAACGTCAATGAATTACATGACGACTGGTCGTGTTTATTTGTCTGTTATTGAGCGAGAACGACGGGGGGATTATCACGGAAAATGTGTCGAGGTTGTGCCTCGAGTGCCTGAAGAAGTTATTGATCGTATTGAGCGTGCGGCGAAGAAAGTGAAGGCGGATTTCACACTTGTGGAGATTGGTGGAACCGTGGGGGAGTATGAGAATATTTTGTTTTTGGAGGCAATCCGCATGATGAAACGTCGGTCACCAGATGATGTTCGAACTGTTCTTGTGAGCTACCTTCCTGTGCCGCCTTCGATTGGCGAGATGAAGACAAAACCAACTCAGCACGCTGTTCGAGAGGTGAATCGTATTGGTATTAATCCAGATTTTCTTGTTTGTCGTTCTGAGGCTGCGCTCGATGTTCCGCGTCGTGAGAAGCTCAGCCGTTTTTGTGGCGTTTTGCCTGCGCACATTATTACCGCTCCAAACGTACGATCGATTTATGAAGTGCCGAAACTTTTTGATGAGCAAGGTTTTGCAGATTCAGTCTTAAAATCATTTCGCGTAAAACCACGAAAGTTGCCGGATCTTCAGGCTTGGAATGCGCTAGTCAAAACAATCGAATCGGTGGAGAGGCCTGTCCGTATTGGTGTTATTGGTAAATATTTTTCAACTGGAGACTTTGTGCTTTCAGATGCGTATCTTTCTGTACTTGAGGCAATTAAGCATGCAGCATGGTCGTTGGGGCGCAAGCCAGTGATTGAATGGTTGAATAGTGAAGAGTATGAAACTGACCCTTCGAAGCTTGGTGAACTCGACGCCTTCGACGGGATTCTTGTTCCTGGAGGATTTGGATCTCGGGGCATTGAAGGCAAAATTGTCGCAGTGAAGTATGTTCGAGAACACAAGATTCCGTATTTTGGGATTTGTTACGGCATGCAGTGCGCGGTAATTGAGCTTGCGCGTTCTGTGCTCGGTCTTTCTGATGCCAATACAACCGAAATCGATCCGAAAACGAAGAATCCGGTGATTAATATTTTGTATAACCAAGAGAAGGGCGCCGCGATCGGTGGGACACTTCGATTGGGGAGTTATCCATGTGTTCTTGCTGAGGACTCGATTTCTTATAGGTCCTATAAGACCAATACGATCAATGAGCGTCATCGTCATCGGTATGAGTTTAACAATGACTATCGCGATCAGTTGACGAAGGCTGGGCTTCGAATTGCAGGAATTTCGCCAGACAATCGTCTTGTTGAGATCGTCGAACTTGCAGATCATCCATTCTTTGTTGGTGTGCAGTTCCACCCAGAATTTCAGTCTAGGCCATTGCGCCCGCATCCATTATTTGTTGCTTTTTTGAGAGCCGCATCGAATCGATAGCTTTGTATGAACCTTGATAAGAACATCGCTAAGCAATTACTAGAAAACTCTATATTTTCGAAGTATCTTGATGCTACGATTTTTGAACTTCGTCGAGGGACTGAGCGTCTTGATCGACTTGTTGATCTGGGTGTTTTTCCAGGCATGAGTGACGGAGTGACTGTCTTACATGGCGGAGCTTATCAATTGCGGCACATTCAGCTCCTTGCGCGATCATTTGCCCATCTTCCGTCAAAGTCGGTATATCTTTGTGCATTAACAGGAACGTCTCGCACAATTTGGGATGACTCAAAAAGTTCTGAGTCTGAAGCAACCGTGAACTGGATATGTTCTGAATCGCAGAATCAATCCGTAACTCGAGAGACATTTTTACTAGATCCTTGCGCTACGAATACAGGGACGGAAGTTCGAATGATGCGAAAGATTCCTCATCTTTCTTGTTGGGCTTTATGTTCAAAGTGGCATGGCCGACGCGTTGCGTTAACGTGGCAGCTGCTCGCTCCAGAGTTCACGATGCGGATAGTACGAGTACATTCGCGTGAGGACGATTTGATCTCGATTGATGATATTGAACCAGTGTTGCGTGAAGCTCGAAAAAATCTTGTATATGCAGACCGTGGGCTTCACGCCGATGTTCCCAAAGAGGAGCGAGATGTGTATTCTGCAATGTTTGATTGCCTCCGCGAACGATTTCCGAGTGCATTTTCTTGGCTCTTGATGGAGATTCCTGATTCGGCACAGTGAGAATTTTTGTAACAAAAAACTCCGCAATGAATGCGGAGTTTTTTTAAAGTTACTTTATTGAAACGAATGTTCGGAGTTTGAGCGTGCCGGTGAAGTCTGGCATGCGCTTCTTCATGAAAGAAACAGCGCCTTCTGCAATGGCATAGAGCGTGTGGTCTTTGCCGACGCGGACTCCAGTTCCTGCATGAATCTTTGTACCACGTTGGCGGACAATGATGTCTCCTGGACCAACAATAGTACCGTCTGAGCGCTTTACTCCCAGGCGTTTTGCCTGAGAATCGCGACCATTACTTGTAGAGCCTTGGGCTAATTTATGTGCCATAAATAGGGGTAAAGCCGAGCGTCGATTTTTTGATACCGAGTCGGTGAACGGGTGGTAGGTTAGCCCAATTCTTGTGTAGCGTCAAGCACTAGTCGTGGACGAGAACTGGGGTATACTTTGGGCGTTATGATGGATGTGTTAATGGATGCGCTCGAAGAGGTGCGGGTGATGCTGCAACGACATAATGGCGGAATTGAGCTTGTTTCTTGGGACGATTCAACTGGTGAACTTGTTTTGCGATTTACAGGAGCCTGTGCGAACTGCGCTCTTTCATCGATGACGTTAAAAAGGGGGGTAGAGGTTCTTTTGTGCGAGAAAGTACCGGCCATTCAAAAAATTCATTGTTCTTCTTCATGACAAAAAATAGGAATGAACGATCTGGGCGTTTTTCTGCATTGCTAAAAATGCGGTTATTTCGTATTTCGGCGGGGTTTTCTCTTTTGGCGATTTTCGCCGCAATAGTATTACCGCTCTTTCGTCTTTTTCCAGGTATCTATGGTCAGCCTGTTGTTCCGCTCCATTACAACATTCACTACGGTGTTGATTGGACCGGTATGTGGTGGCAGATTTTCACATTGCCAGCAATGGGAATCGTGTTTTTTCTTGTGAATAATGGTCTTGCCATTTTTTTCCTTCGTCGAGATGCAATGCTCGTTAACGTCGTACTTATTGCGAATATTGTTCTCACGGCTTTCCTGTTCCTTGCCATGGTCTTTGTTGTTTCTTTGAATATTGTTTATGGTTGATGCTTTTGCGATTACAAAAATTCTCATTCTTGGCACCGCGTCATTTCTTATTGCTATAGCGTGGACTCCAGCATTGACGCACTTTTTGTATAAATATCGTCTTGGAAAAACAATTCGAAGCGCAGTAACGGCGCCAATGTTTGCAAAGCTTCATGCAAAGAAAGCTGGGGTGCCGACTATGGGAGGTGCTCTTGTTTGGGGAACCGTTGGCGTACTGGCTTTTGTTCTTGCGGGATTTGCATATTGGATGCCGCAGAGTGCGCTTGGAGAATTGAGCTTTCTTTCTCGTTCGCAGACTTGGCTCCCGATTGCGGCGCTTATTGCCGCAGGAGTTATTGGACTTGCAGATGACTTCATGAATGTTTTAAAGATTGGGCCACATGGCGGTGGCATACATATTCGTCATCGGCTTTTTTTGTACGCACTCGTTGCTGCAGTTGGGGCATGGTGGTTTACGATGAAGCTTGGTTTTGACGCGCTTCACGTTCCATTTATTGGCGACTTAGTTGTTGGTCCAATTCCATATGCACTCTTTTTTATTGCCGTTATTGTATCGACTTCATTTTCTGTCAATCAAACCGATGGGCTTGATGGTTTAGCTGGTGGAACAGTTGCGAGCGCATTTGGCGCCTATTCCTTAATTGCCGTCATGCAGGGCAGGTACGATCTCGCAGCTTTTTGTGCCGTGGTCATGGGCGCGCTTTTCGCTTTTCTTTGGTTTAACATTTATCCAGCTCGATTCATCATGGGAGACACTGGAGCGATGTCGCTTGGGGTTACATTGGGAGTTGTTGCGATGTTAACGAATCAACCGCTTCTCTTGCCGCTTATTGGATTTGTTTTCGTTATCGAGATGGTGACGACGATTCTGCAGATTCTTTCAAAAAAGCTTTTCGGAAAAAAGATTTTTCGTATTGCACCGATCCATCATCATTTTGAGGCGATAGGCTGGCCAGAACCAAAAGTCGTTATGCGTTTTTGGGTCATTTCTTGGATTACTGCCGTGCTCGGTGTGCTTCTTGCGATCCTTGATGTTCCGGTCAGATAATTTTGATATGGCAGAAGGAGGAATCTTTCATGGAGACAAAACATTTCTCGCGCTTTTGGGCGGAGTGGTTTTGCTCGGCCTTGTTCTTCTCGCGTCTGCATCTGGTCCACTTGGATTCGTGAAATTTCACGATTCTTATTACCTTCTCAAGCATCAACTCATTTTCGGCTTTCTTCCAGGAATGATAGGGTTCATTGTTGCAAGTCGCGTGCCGTATAGTATTTTTCGTCGGTTTGCTGGAATCATGCTCATAGTTTCCCTCGCACTTTTGCTTTCAGTTTTTATTCCTGGTCTTGGTACGGATTTGGGAACGTTTGCGAAACAATGGATTGCGCTTGGAACCTTTACGCTTCAGCCTTCTGAAATCGTGAAGCTCACGTTCCTGTTTTACATTGCTGCATGGATGGAAAAGCGCACAGAACGTGACCTTCAGGATGTTCATGCTGGACTCATTCCATTCGTTATTGTGCTTTCAGTGGTTATGGGGATTTTGCTTCTTCAACACGATACTGGAACACTCGGCATCATCGTTGCGATGGCGCTTGGCGTTTACTTTGTTGCCGGTGCGCCGATTCGATACTTTTTTGCTTTCGGTGGTGCTGGAGTGGTGATGTTTGCTCTTCTTTTGAAGTTTTCAGCATATCGTTACGCGCGTCTTGTTACGTTTCTTCATCCTGAACTTGATCCAAAAGGTGCGGGTTACCACATTAATCAAGCATTACTTGCTATTGGAAGTGGTGGATTTCTTGGTAGAGGATATGGCCACTCATTGCAGAAGTTTCAATATTTGCCAGAAGTTGCAGGTGATTCGATTTTTGCAGTGATCGGTGAGGAACTTGGATTCCTTCTCACGACAGCATTTCTTGTGCTTTATGTAACATTTCTGCAGCGCGGATTCCGTATTGCCGCAAACGCAAGTGATGCATTTGGGAGGTATCTCGCAACTGGAGTGATGTGCTGGATTGGCGCTCAAACGATTGTAAATATTGGAGCTATGGTTGGGATACTTCCAATTACTGGCGTTCCTTTACCGCTGGTAAGTTATGGAGGAACCGCACTCGCAGTAACACTTACCGCTCTCGGTGTAGTAGTTAATGTTTCTGCACACGCAAAAGCTGCATAAAATATGGAAGTCAAAAAACACATTGTTTTTACAGGAGGCGGTACGCTCGGGCCAGTAACGCCGCTTCTTGCGGTTGCTGCAGAATGGCGAAAGCGTAATCCGCAAGTAAAATTGACTTGGATTGGAACTCCAGATGGTCCGGAAAAGATTCTTGTCGATGCGGCAAGGATTCCGTTCATTGCAATGCATGCACCAAAGTTTGACCGTACTCGTTGGTGGACATGGATTGCTTTGCCGTTTTCCATGGCGCGAAGTTGTATTCAGGCATTTCGTATTATTTCGGAACTTGAACCGTCGCTCATTGTTTCCGCTGGCGCATATGTGAGCGTTCCATTTTCTTGGATGGCGAAAATTCTTGGAGTGCCAACATGGATTCATCAGCTCGATATTGTTCCAGGGCTTGCGAATAAACTCATGGCGCCTTTTGCCAAGCGAATTAGTGTGACGTGGGAGGAGAATGTGAAAGATTTTGGCACTCAAAAAACATTTATTGTTGGCGGAATGATTCGTTCATTCTTGCGACTGGGTGATGCAACAACAGCACGCGAGCTCTTTGGATTGCGAAAAGAGAAGCCGACAGTGCTCGTTCTTGGAGGTGGAACTGGTGCAAAGAGCATAAATGAGATTCTGGTAGTTATCGGCCCAGAGCTTCTTCGTCACGCAAATGTTTTGCATGTTACAGGCAGGGGAAAAATGTTATCGGCTCTTGAGGAGATTGGTGACGGATACGTCGCTCGTGAATTTGTTGGGGAGGGCTTGGCAGACATGTATGCCGTTGCCGATGTTGTGGTTTGCAGAGCCGGTATGGGCACCATTTCTGAACTCGTCGCTCTTGGAAAACCAGCAATCATTCTTCCGCTTGCGGGGCATCAAGAGGTGAACGCCAAAGCGCTAGAAGACCGTGGCGCTGCAGAAGTTCTTCATCACGTCACCCCGCAAACGCTTCTTCAATCAATCCTTCGTTACGTCGACCATCCCGAAAAGCGCGACGCCTTAAGCTCAAAAATCCGTGCCGTTTTTCCAACAAATGGAGATGAAAGAATTGTTTACGAAGCTGAGAGGATTTTGACGGGGGAGGGGAAATGTGTCTAAATTTCTCTTGTAAGAGTCACAAGTCAACCACGTAATATCCTGAGTTTCAGGATGGAGGGAGAGAAGTTGGAGCAAGAAACGTTTAAATTCCATGGTTGCCCTTTCGTTACGAAAGCGGATACTGCTGGACTTGTTAAGGAAATACTCGTCTTGTTCGAAGCCATTCTTGGCCTTCTTGAGCGAGAGCTATTGAGTGGTGAAGTACATGGGAAAAAGGGTGGAACATGGATCGTTGATTGTTTTACGGCGGGTAGGATAGAACAGTTCGAGACGATGTTCCAGGTCTTTCTGAACGAAGGTTCTGGCGGCTTGGTTGGTTCCGGTGGATACGCCGATCGGGAGGCTGTTCAGAAAGACTTGCATAGAACGCAGTCCATTCTTGCTCGTCTCAAAGTTTTTTTTGCGCTTCATCCTGAGTATCGACCTACGGATCAGCAAGGTTGATGAGCCGCATTCGTCTCGCGCCTTTGTAGAGACTCGGAATGTCTGCTCAAGGCGAAACCCTGGAAGTACGTGTTCCAGGGTTTTTTGTTTTTAACGGGTTGGCATTTTTTGCATAAAAAACAAATCTTTGCTAATTTAGGGCGTTGCCAAGGATTCTCCAAGGCACCACCTGGTGGCGAGGATTCGCTACACGCTCATTGATTTCGGGTGATTCATGTTTACGATTTCTGTAGGTCCCTTTGTTTTGATGGGATATTTCGTTCCTGTCATTGAGGAGGTTCTGAGAACTATCGTTGGTCCACTTGCGAAAGCGGAAGATCCAACTGACACTGGCGGATGGTTTGCTCTTTGGGGCATTTCCCGAGACAGGGGCTTTTCATCTGAACCCATCTTCGGCTGCATGATTGGTCGTGTTGTAGGCCCGTATCACGATGGCCGTCTGAGATCCATAGTCTTTATGGAAAACGCGACTGAGAAGGCGAAGCGGATCAGCGATGATAGTCTTCGCTCGAGCTGGCAGACTCGTGATTCAGCGAGGGGGCGTTATGGAGGTGGCATCGCAATCACCGATCGATTCGTCATGGCATTCTCTGGGCTTGCTGAGTGGGCAGACGAGATGCTCATGCTGATCGTGGCGCATCGGCTTCATTTGATTAATGGTTCTGAAATCGAGTTAATCATTCAGATGAGCAACAACTGGCGCGCTCGTGACTACTTCATTCGTGAGGGCGTTCTCAGACTGTGACCCACGCTTACCCCGTGCAAGACGACACTCCACCGTTCATATACGGCGGGGCAAAGCCCCAACCTGGGGCGCTGTCGTTCTGGCGCGGGGTTTTGTTTTACTGGGGCGAGACATACTGGGGCGAGGCATAGACAGACTCACATTTTTTAGCTAACCTTCAATGTTCATATCTCAAAGGATCGCCCAGATTTCTTGAATGCTCGAGAATTTTGGGGGCCACATCAGCCGTTGTTGATGTGTTGAAGCCTTGGAGGTTCCCATGCCAACTTGTCCGTTTCTGTTTCAAATCATCGGCGGAAAGCTGAAGCCAACCGATCCGGCCCGTGCGAATTTCAGTGATGTTCTCCGTTTTTGTCGGCCTGTCATTTCGTTTGTGGACGAGAGGAGTGACGTTTCTCTTCCGAATCCCAGCGAGGAGACCGTCGTGGTGGCCGATTCGTGGTTTCCCTTCTACCGTGTCCCTGAGGGCGGCTTCGTCATCACGAGGTTCCAGCGTTGTGATCCGTGCGATGTCATCCTCTTCCGCGTCATCGATCAAGATAACGGCGGCAAGGTTCGGATCGTGGCCGCTTTGGAGCAGGAGACGTGTAAGGATCCGAGCGCTTGGAAGATTGTCTCGAGCGATGAGTGGATCCAGGTGGGCGAAAATCGGATCCTCATTCGTGCATTCCCCAGCCTCGAAGAGGCGCGCATGCAGATCGTCGATGGCCGTCTCGTCATTGTTCCCTTCGATGACGCAGTAACGGGATGGCGCAGCGTCCTCGTCCATGGTTACGACATAGAGGGCCAGCCAGTTGGAGCTTGCAATGCCTATGTTGTCCAGAGACTTGGTATCCCCGATGGATTGCTCGAGCCTGAGTCGGATGTCTGTGAGATCAAGGGGATTCTCGACAAGAGTCCATTCCCCTTTCAAGACAAGGATCACGTCAACGTTACGCGCGTCATCCTCACGGAGGCTGGGGTCTACCTAGTCGCTGAACAGATGGATGGGCGAAACGGGATTCGCTTCTTCGCTCGAGAGTTCACGCGAGAGGAAGTTAAAGGTAAAATCTTCCTCTAGACCGTCGCGTCCCCGCACCACACGACACTCCGCTGTTCACACGGCGGGGCAAACCCCCAACCTGGGGATGCTGTCGTTCTGGCGCGGGGTTTTGTTTTGTGGGGCTAAAAATGGACAATACTCTCTTTTTCTGCTAATATCTTCCGTTCATTGAGCGCCCAGACTTCTGAAGATATTCAGAATTTTGGGGGCCACATCAGCCGTTGTTGGTGTGTTGAAACCTGGAGGTTCCCATGCCCGTTCCCTTGTTCGAAATCGTTGGTGCCGAGCTGAAGTCGACCGATCCGGTCTGCCTGAACATCGTCGATGTTCTCCGTCGCTACGGTCGTGTCTCGGCGTATGTGCACGCTAAAAGTCCCGTTCCTCGTCCGGATCCTGGCGAGGAAATTGTCGTGGTGGCCGATGCGAAATTCCAGCTCCACTACGTTCGCGAGGGCGTTTTGGTCGCTACGATCTACGGCCATGGCGATCCGTGCGACATTCTTCTCTCCCGTGCCATCAACCGAGACGACGGCAACAAGATCCAGATCGTGGCTATCTCCGAGAGAGAGATCGCTGATCCTTCCGCCTGGAAGATCGTCTCTCAGGATGAATGGATCCAGGTGGGCATGGAGCGGGTTCTCATCCGTGCGTTCTCTAGCCTCGATGAAGCGCGTGCGCAGGTCGTGGATGATCGCCTTGTCATTGTCTCCATTGATGATGAGGTAGAAAGGTGGCGTGGGATTGCGGTTCACGGCAACGCACTTGAGTACAATCCTGTCGGAGCTGACAATCCACTGGTCGTCAAGAAGCTCGGTATCCCTGAGGGTTGGGCAGAGCTCGAGTGGAAGACCCGTGAAATTGGATTCGTTCTCGATGGTGAGCTGAACCCATTCGAGGCGACGACTGGCGTCATGGTCATGCGTGCCGTTTTCACAGATGCCGGAGTCTACCTGGTTGCCAAGAAAGTGGATGGGCGGAACGGATTGATGTTCTTCGGTCGTGAGTTCACTCGGGAAGAGGTTCGTGGCAAGATCTGGCTCCAGTGAACCACTACGCCTACCCCGCACCAACACGACACTCCGCCGTTCACACGGCGGGACAAAGCCCCAACCTGGGGTGCTGTCGTTCTGGCGCGGGGTTTTGTTGTTGACTTTTTCTGATTTTTATATAAGATGCTATGTTTTCTGCCGACTCCCTTTCACTTGCTCGAAGAAACAAATAAAGGGGAGTCGGCGGAGACGCCTTCTCGATGTTAGAGCAAGAAGTCAACCCATTTATATCTCAGGGTTCTGGGATGGAAGGAAATCAGTTGGGAAAGGATAAACCTAAACCCGATCTTGGCATCTTCGCTGAAAAATCGGCGACCGCTGAGCTTATTCGAGAAACACTCTCCTTGTTCGAAACTACTCTCAGTCTTCTTGAAGGAGGGGCATCGAGTGGCACTGAAGCGGGGGGAAAATATAGGGAGTGGATACTCATCTGTCTCAGGATGGGTTGGATAAAAGAACTTGAGGTGACGCTGGAAACCTTTCGGGACGAAGACACTGGAAGCCTGGTTGTCTCCAACGGATACTCCGATCGGGACGCCGTACAGGGCGACTTGGAAAGGGTACGAGCCGTGCTTGCACGTGCCAATTCTTTTTTCACGGCTGACGTTGTGTGTGAATCTACGGAATAACGTTCGTCCGAAACGAAGCCCCGGAAGCCACGCGCTTTCGGGGTTCTTTCTTTAGTGATTCGTTGGAAGTTCAAGAATTCAATGCACCATTTTGTGACCGTCGATGGCGGCGCGAGCTTGCTTTTTTGCTCCATTTGTGAAAACATCATGCCTCCTGCGCCTTTTCGGCCAGGGGAACCCTACGGCAGGGCAAGCCGATCATGTTGAGAGGAGCAGCTATGTTTCGAAGGTTCGTTGGTCTTTTTTTCGCCTTCACAATCGCGTCGCCGGCAGCATTCGCAGAGTCGCCGAAGACCAGCGTTTGCTTCACCCAGGGTGTGACGTTTCCGATTGGGTTCGAGGAACCGTTCGGAGGGGCGCCGAGCATCAGCGAAGGAGTTCGTGTGATCCGCGGATGGTGGATGGTAGAAGGAGGATTCGGCGCTTCCTTCTCTGCGTTCACGCCGTCTGGCTACGTATCGACTGGACCCGCTCAACCGCTTTCGGAGAACGTTCTTCTCGGCGAGGGTGTGGCTCTGAAGTTCACTCCAAGCTACGGAGGGGCACCAGCATCAACCGCGCTCAGCGCGGCGGTCACTCCCATGTTCATTACTACCTTCGGAACCGTGGGAACCGGATTCGGAATCGGGTGCACGGTGACGAGCAAACCAGTGGTTTGCGGTGCATCGGTCGGCGTCAAGCTGGCCATGAAGATCAAGTAGTCTCTGCGCCGCATACGGGCCGCTCACTCTGATGAGCGGCCTTTTTCTTATTCTTTGTTTCATATTGCGGGGCGTGGGAGCCCCGCCTATTGTGAATGAAGTTTATTGTTTAAAACTTTGCGAATATTAAACAACTTTTTAAGATTCGTTCTGTACAAAAAGCCATTTTTTTGCTATGATTGTTCGTTACAGTGACGCGTTTTTGCGTTCTTTCCAAGGAGTAGCTCATGACCCGTTTTCTCCTTTCCGTCCTCGTTTCCGTCCTCGCCGGCTGCGGCATCGTCAAACCTGACGATTCAGGTAACGGCGACAGTTTCCAAGATACCGAGACCATCGACGACATCGAAACCGCTGAAACTGGGGCTGACACCTCAGACAGCAATTCCGACTCCGCCGTCGACACAGCAAATGAAGATTCGGACAGCTCGGTCGATTCCTCGACGGACAGTTTGATGGATACGGCCGATACCGAGATTGATGATTCCGGCGAAGATTCGGCCGTCGATGACGGATGCACCTTCGAAGTCCAGGGTACCGATGGTGTCTGGTATGTAGTGAATTCCTACCTCGTCTTTTCGCTCGACATCGACTCCGCGGTAGGGATTCTTGAACCGGGATTCGACGACATCATCACCGTCAACGTCTCGGCAGCGTGTGGTGACGCTGTGCTTGAGCACATCTACATCGACTTCTCCGGAACGGATATCGAGGGGATCGATTGGATCGGTGACATCAACAACGTTGTCTCGGGAGTTTGCTACGACTGGGACGACATGGGCCATTTCGATGGCTTCGGCTTGTGTAGCTCTAGGCCTGTTGATCTCTACGATGACGGTTCCGAAATGACGGCCGTCTGGGACCTCACATTCCCATTGCCCATACTCATCCCAGAGGACGAGACTTTCTCGTTCTCCCTCCAGATTCGGATGGGCGGAACGGAAGGACTTCAACCGTCGTTCAGCGATTTGTTCCGCGCTTCGGTTGAGCGTGGAGTCTCCTGGTACGGCATCGACGATCCTGACTCCTATCCAGAGTCCTCGATTCTCGACCCAGTGTTCGGCAACACGTTGATGCTCGGCGAATAGCATCAACACGCACGCCCAGTGTGACAGACCCCAGCGGCCTGTTGCGCTGGGTGTCTTTTGTTTCCTTTCTTAAATTGTAAGTTTATAAAGTGCGATGGCGTTACCTGAAAAAATTCTCTCTTCCATCTCTGGATTTAAATGTAAGTCTTTAATGAGTTGAATATGTTTATCTATTGGACACATCGGCCAATCAGTTCCGAAGAGTACGTTGTTCGGTTTTTTAGAAATTGTTTTTTGTAAGACGTCTAGCACGCTATCCCATCCGCCCGTTGCTTCGACGACTTCTGAATCGGCCATTGCTGAAGTGTCGTAGTAGATTGTGGGTACGTCCTTTGTTATTTCGTAGCAGTATTCCATTTTTGGCCAGAAAAAATGCGCAATAACGATTTTCAATGCCGGATATTTTTTTGAGATTTCGACCAAATATTTTGGATCATTATATTTTGCACATTCAGGGTCTCCTGAGTTTTCTCCAGTGTGGACTATGACTGGCAAGCTATATTTCAAACAAAGTTCATACATTGACGAGCATCTTTCGTCCGTCGGATAGAAGGGGTCGTGACCTGGAAATATTTTTATTGCACAGATTCTCTTTGCTATTATCAAATTTTCAAGATTTTCAATTTGTTCATCCATTGGCCCGAAGACGTTTATGGTTCCTGTCGCAAATATCCCTTCATTTTCACTTGCCATTTTTATAAGTGTTTCAAGATCGGCGCATTGAGGATTCGGTACGTTGTCAGGGATGGCGATTGAATAGTCGATGCCGAATTTTTTCATGGTCATTAAGAGTTCGTTCTTTACATCAGAAAGGGCTCGGTTTCCTTTTTCTAAGTAGGAAATGTGTATATGACTGTCTATGATCATAAAAAATCTATGCAATATTTTAGATAGAATCATTCTACACTGAGGGCATTTTTGTTACTGAACTCATAATGAGTTTCCGTCATTGCGAGGAGGATGCAATCGTCCGACGTCCGGCAAAGCTGGATCCGGCTTTGCTGGAAAGATCGAATCTTCCCTAGATTGCTTCGCTACGCTCGCAATGACTGAAAGAAGTTCTCGGCAAATATTTTATCGGACTGTAGTTCCTCATTCCATCCGGCATAACAAAATACGACCCCATCAAGGTCGTATTTTTTTGTCCCCCTTCGCTCAACCAAGTTGAGCTTCGGAGGGACATCCCCCATAGCCCAACAAAGTTGGGCGACGGGGGATGGTGCGCCGGGTGGGGATCTGTCTGGACTTCGCTACGCTTCGTCCAGCCAGATAATCTGCGCTCGCTCGGAAAGAGCAAAAGTCACCTAAGATGACTTTTGCTCTTTCCTCGCTCGCTTGATTATCGAACCGTGGGTTCGCTCCCCACCAACACATAA
>JBAYHK010000008.1:0-39547 GCA_041666145.1 Patescibacteria group bacterium
TCACCACAAAAACCACTTGCTTCGGCAGGTGGTTTTTGTGGTGACTCCACATGGGCAAGAACACGTGGTTCGATGGAACAAGTGAGTGAACGGAATGAACAACCCTTCTTGTTCATTCCTGAACGAACGCCGCTCCATCTGGCCGTAGTACAACGAAGGCCAGATTCCCGGTGGAGTCACCAACAAAAATCCTCAGCTTCGGCTGGGGCTTTTTGTTGGTGACTCCACATCACAATCCCCCACATCCACCCCCTCAAACAACAAACCCCGTGCTGAGAACGACGACTATCCTCAGCGTTGAGGGGTCGTTGTCTCGCACGGGGCGAGAAATTGGAGAAACTCACGAAACTTTACGCGCTCGCTCTTCCCCTTCTGCGGCCTCCGACCACCTGCAGAAAAGAAGTGAAGAGAGAAGCAGGATGCCAGAAGGCGAACCAGCAATCAGGACGAACAACAGTTCCGCGCCAGATTGATGCTCTCCAGGCATAGGAACCGACATGAGCGCAATAAGCGCCCAGAACACACCGTACAAGATTCCTAGCACAAATGACGCAGACTCAAGGAAGCGCCAAACTTTCGACTTTCCCATCTCTGTCTCCTTAAGTTAAGGGGCACCGTAATGGCGCCGCCCTGTCGCCGACAAGCAACAAGGAAATATATCATAAAAATTGGCTTTCGTCAAAGAAATCCGGAGTTTTCATTGACGTGAGCTGCTTTTCTTGATACGCTCTTTTGTTCGAATGTCATGCTTCTCCCCCTCACCCCCTCACCTCGAAAAGGAGCCCACAATGGCCCCAGCAGACACTTCCAATCTCGCGATCTGGTGGATGACCAGATTTGATGCCATGGTGATAACGACAATGGACGTAGCGTGCAACCTCCCTGAATACATCAAAGAAGAGATTGACACTTCGAAAAAAACCATTGGATTCGGCGCTAGAAAGCTCCGGGTACCAAGAACCCTCAGCGACGTTCAGCTTCCCCAGAATCTTGGCTCCGGGATCTATCGAATCCTCACCCAATCCAATGTCAGCGTCGGCGGGATCGTCTTTCTCAAAACCGACCTTCCAACCCTTCCAGAAAAAATCGGCCTCGTGACCGACTTCGAATACAACATCCTCCCCCAAGGCGGTCCGCCGTCCCAGGGGTAGGAAGACCCTCTTCAACGCACCCACGCGGCAAAACGTGCCGCCCCTGGGTGCGTTTTGCTTTTCTCATCTTTCCGCTCTATGACAAAATTATTTTTACAACAAACCCCGTGCTGAGAACGACAGCGCTCCCAGTAGAGGGGGCTTGTCGTCTCGCACGGGGCGAGAGAGGTGGGTATCCACGAACAGGTCGAATGTGCTTGATCAACCTAGCGAAACGCTCATGCAGTCATCAGGTTCCAGTATGTTTCACCCACCCGGTCTGCTCAAGCTGGGTACCATACGTCCCAGAACCAGGAGTGAGTTCGATCTGCCCGTCAAGCTGGATGAGGCAGAAGAACTGGACATCTACAGCCCCGTCTAGGACGGAGAGCGCGCCCTCAATAGTATCCTTTACGATCTCACAGAGCTTGGCCATAGCGGCATGAAACTGTTTGGCCCTGCGTCCGTCGCGGCTGACACCGCTGATCGTAACGACCACGCCGAGCGGCTGCCTGTTTCCGATGACTACCATCTCATCGGGCCGCTGGACGTAATATTCTGACGGACGATCGAGGACCCTTTCAGCCCCGAAACACTCACCTACAACCTCGAGGAGAACGCGCCGGGCAAACGCTTCGCTGCCAAACGCGTCCACAAAACACCGTGGTCTCAGAACCGAGTCCTGAAGACACGTGGAATCCTCGGGAACAACTGCTTTGATCTTCATGAGAACACCCCTCCTTAGTGGGCACACCCCTAGTGTGAGAAACAATCCGCGGGGTAAACGGATGCAAAACATTAGTAAAATCTGGCAATTTTGTCAACATTTTTCTCCAATATTCGGTTAGCGTGGCTTTTCGTTCACCAACAAAAATCCTCAGCTTTGGCTGGGGCTTTTTGATAAACTATAGGCATCTTTTCGTCTCGACAAAAACCGTCATGCAAATCTTTTTCTTTCATAAAGACATAAAAGCGTTCGTGAAAACACTTGAAATATCAACGCAAGCGAAGGTAGAACGGATTATTGATCTCCTTGAAGAATTTGATCAAAATCTCGGCATGCCCCACAGCAAACACGTCATATCAGGCGTCTTTGAACTCAGAATTCGTGGGATACAAGAAGTAAGACTCTTCTATACGTTTCACAAGGATTCGATTGTATTTCTCCATGGCTATATAAAGAAGTCCCAAAAGATACCATCAAGAGCACTTCGTGTTGCGATCAAACGAAAAGCTGATCTTGACCATACATAACGTATACGATATATTCTGGATATATGGAATCCTATAAATCCTTCAAGTCCGACATTCTCAAAAACCCGGAAGTCAAAAAATACTACAACGAGCTCGGGCCAGAATTCGCTATTATCAGCATGATGATTCGAAGCCGACTTAAGAATGGGCTGACTCAAGCCGATCTCGCAAAGAAAATCGGAACAAAACAATCGGCAATCTCTAGATTTGAATCTGGAACCTACAATCCAACGATCACTTTTCTTTATAAAATTGCCGATGCCCTTGATGCGAAAATGGAGATTACCATCTCATAAGGAAAACACTCACCGGGCCGTCCATCATATCAACAACAAACCCCGTGCTGAGAACGACAGCGCTCCCAGTAGAGGAGGCTTGTCGCTCGCACGGGGCGAGGGATAGTGTCGGTGGACGTTCACGTTGTCGTCGTCCTTATCGGCGCCAATCTCGGAGGTTTCGTGTATCTTCACGTATCCGTGCATCGACATGCCGTACGGCAAACACCTGTAGTTGTTAGAGACGCCACCATACATGACGTGTGCGCGAGCAAACCCGTCACCGTCTCGATCCAAACCCCAGAGATCTTGTCCGACTTCGCTGCAGTCACTCTGGAGCTTGTGAGGCGGTGGCGACGCTGGCGTCCAGACGTGTTGAAGAGGGACGGGGTCCTCAGACGGTTCCGATGCGCATCCGATAATGAGTGACAGAAACAGAAATCCGATAGTAGTACAAACACGCATGTCGTGCTCCGGGTTGTGGTGTAGTCCTGGGGCTTATTTCTAAGCCTTACGACCGAGCAGCCTACCACCAATTGGCTATTTTGGCCATATTAAAAACCTGGACCCATGAAAAGAGCACTTACTTCGGCAAGTGCTCTTTTCATGGTGGTTTTTGATTGACTATGCCGCGACGAATTCGCAGCGTCTTACCTCGCTTTCAATGCGCGTCAATGAGGCGGCCTGTTCAATAAGAAGATCGTATCTAGACTGAAGATTTATCCAAAATTCTGCGGAAGTTCCAAAATATGCCGCAAGTCGCAATGCAGTATCTACCGAGACTGAACGATTACCGTGAATGATTTCATTAATACGACGCGCAGGAACACGAATATCTTTTGCAAGCCGATACTCAGTAAGAGCAAACGGTTTTAAAAACTCTTCTTTGAGAATTTCTCCTGGATGAATTGGCACAATCTTTACTGGCATATGATGTATTTAATGGTAATCCTCTTGCATCTGTGACTGTTTTGTTCTATTCTTTTCAGTCCTATAGGACGGAAATCAACTGAAACAGTTCATTTCCAAATAAAGAACAAAACAGCGTGTTACTAGATGAAGGCCTGAGTTCCAATAGATTCGTTGGATAATCGCTTTCTACTAAGGCACGTATTTCTTCAGGGTTACCCCACAAAGGGACCGTAAAAGAGTTCGTCATGAAATTTCGAAAAAAACCAACTGCAATCGAAGAGATGATGGGGTTTCTTGTGCACGCGGTTAACCTTCTCAATATCGAAGACCTACCCGATGAGGCAAGTGATGAAGCCGGTCTCATGCTCCTCAGAGTTCTACAGTGGCTCCCCTTCCAGATCGAAGAAGATCGAAGAAGGAATGAATCCGCATGGAACTCTAGTGACCTGCAGCACTTCCTTCTTCCCGATGAGACAAGAAGCAAGCAACTTGGTTGCGCATTCAAAAGGGTCTACGACAACCGCAAGGGAATGTTCGAGAATACACTCGGCCGAATGCCAAACGACATCCAGTCGTTCTTCCGTCAAGTGATCGATGCAACTGTGACCTGACCAGAAGAAAAAGAGAAGTAAAATATCGCCACAAAACCTAAACCTCCACACGCAAATCACGATCACCGTCCGTCCGCCCTAGCTAAAAAGGGGCGGACGTTTTGTTTTCTGCTACAAAGATGCAATCAATTCGACAAAATGAAAGAAATCCGCTAAAGTGGCCAGTCGTCAGATGACGACAAACTGCCTCAACCCGTCCTTTTAAAAGGAAAGTTCATGCCAAAATTGTTCGTTATCTTTTTTCTCAGCTTCTTTCTCTCTGCCCCTACCATCGCAGAAGGGAAAACTCCATCATCTTCAAAATCCTTAAGGACCATCGCTGAGGAATACGGGGAAATCTTGATAGAACCTGCCAAAGATCAGATCGCGGCAGCTGCACTCAAGAACCAAGGTGTGCAAGCCTTTGTCCGGATCACAGAAACAGGATACGAGGTCTATTTCTGCAGAGGCCAAGGCAACCTACCCCGAATCTGCACAACGAAAATCGTCGGTCAGGTGAACGATCAGAAAAAACGAGCAGAAGCGCTACTAAAAACGCTTAACAAAATGAGCCTCCTGTGGCTATCCATGGAAGCAAGCGACACTGTTACAATCAACGCACTGCAGCCGTTCTGCTTCGAACACAAATTAAATAACGGCGACCAGCCACTCGATGGCAAGTTTTCCATAAGGATTCTAAGACGTTTCGAGGAGGGGGACGATGAAGAGCATTGAACAATGATCTCTCATCGATTCATCGTCAGCAAAAGCGCGCCACTACGGACGCGCTTTTTTCTTTACAAAATTCATATTTTATGCTATTTTATTTGGTCGAACGACGTCATGACGTCGCTCTTCACATACCGCCAACCCAATCACCCCTCACAACTCCTGGAGGTACAAATGCAAATTGAGATCAATGACGGCCCCAACGGATCAGATATCGAATCGGCCAGAGCAGCAAACACGACCCTAGAGTTCGTGACCGAAAACAGAACCACAAAACTCTTACTCCGAATCAATGGCGAAACCGGCAGAGACGAAGCTGGCAACTTGACAGCAGAAGTCCGGACCAGTTGCCTCCACGGTCAAGAGCTCGAAGGAACCTTAGTTTATTCCACCGAAAATCGGACTGGCGAGGCGATCATCCACGATTACAACTGGATGTATTCGGAGGCCTTGAGACAAAACGAGACAATGGGCCTCTTCCGACTCCCCGATCGAGAGATCGTCGAGATCGTAGATAGTTCCAACGTAAAATACTTTGAGCCAGTAAAAACTGGCCATACGATGGAATGCGTTCGGTGCCAACGAAAGTTCTTCGGTGCTCCGACATGGTGCGGCCGTTGCCGAGGAACCAACTTTCGTGCAATTACCACCTGAACAACGGTTTCTCATCGATTCATCGTCAGCAAAAGCGCGCCACTACGGACGCGCTTTTTTCTTTTTGATTCGAAAGTTGATCAAGCTATTACTTCAGTAACACCGGATTCTCTGAAAGTTCGAATGATTCGCCGCTCTCGATAGCTTCCCAGATATATTCGCCGTTCGACGAAGGGATGACGCTAGTATATTCGGAAACCCCGACAGGAATCTTAAATGTTCCAGTTCCCCAAGCAACATACTTTTCATCTCCAGCGTCTGTAGTCATCTTGAATGCCATAACTTTTCGTGGATCACTGGCAAGTGTTTCGACGGTCGAAAAAGGAATGAGTTCAGATGTAAGAAGTTGAAATGCGGCATATGACGGACGAACTTTTCCCGTGCTCGTACGAAGTCCGTATGCCCTCCACGATCCCTCTCCCCCTTCGTCAACAGACTCAAGAAATGTATGCCAGTTCACGTAACTATCTCCACTTGCATACGCCGGAATAATTCGACGGAAAATATCTGCCGCCTGCGAAGTAACGCTATTCGGATAATTTGTTCGAATTGTTAACGTAACGTCTGACGAACTTCCTGTTTCTGTAAGCCACACTGGCTTGTCACCGATACCCAATGTTTGCAGCTTTTCTCCGAATTCACTTCGGACAATCATGAAACGCTCATATGACGAATAATAGTGATAGTTCACAATATCGAACGTATTTTTTCCTGCACCTGCAAGAACGCCAGGAAGCCAAGTATCAATCGAATAATCTATTGGAGCGCTCATTCCCGGCATCACAATCACAGCGTCTGCATCTCTTGCACGAATATATGCAGCAACTTCTGCGAAAAACTTTCCCTGCTCTTCTGGTGAAAATCCATCTAAGGGACTAACTGGTATTTTCTCTTCTGCAGCAAGAACAAGGTCACCATCTTTCACCATTTCTGCAGTTGTCTCACTCTGCTCCACATCTGCAAGCCGCCAATGATCCATTTCATTTCCAATTTCCCAATACTTCACATACGAACCATATCGTTCAATGACTTTATCCAAATATTCCTTTGCCTCAACTCCTAATGTCTTTTCAAACTTTGACGAATCAGTTACCCAGGGCGGAGTTGCAGATGCGTATTGCATGGCAAACAATGTCACGATCGGTTCAAAGCCAGAGCGCGGAATAACTTCATCGGCATTCTCAAAAAACCACTCATCATTCTTTGGTTCAACCACATCCCAAAAAAGATCCGCTTTTACAAATTGACGGTAGCCTTGTACTCCAAGTTTTGAAAAATCGTTAAAAATCCAATCTGGCTGATAATAGAACGTTTCCTTTTTTGGATCTTCATCAAAGAAAAAACGAATAAAGTTTGCTCCAATCTGCAATCGTTCTGGTCTGCTTACCGTTGATGGATCTGGCAGTCCACTCTCACCAAGATCATCTTGCTGACTTTGCTGAAAAGCCCCGTCTATTGCGTCTGTATCTGTAGAAATCCAGTAATAAAGCGCACCGCAACTCACAAGTCCTACAAAAATGATCGCTGAAAAAAGAAGGATTTTTTTCATATGTTTTGTTGCACGCATGATACTGCATCTTCTTCTGCATTCAAAAATATCTTCATGAAAAAAACTGTCAGAATATCCACAGACACTTTGAAATTGATTCATTGAGAGACTATCGTACAAAGATCGATTCAACATTAATGTATAGCTTATGTGTGGAATCATTGGAGTGGTAGGCAGCACAGATGCTGTCAAAGTAATCCTTGACGGTCTGAGAATTCTCGAAAGCCGAGGCTATGACTCTGCAGGAATAACAACAATAAATACTACTGGAGAAATGCGCACAACAAAGTTCGCAAGTAACGACGGAGCGAATGCCATCGCAAAACTCAAAGAGCATTCAAACGATCACGCTGAGAGCATTATCGGCATTGGCCATACACGTTGGGCAACACATGGCGGCAAAACTGATGAAAACGCACATCCACATTGGGATGCAAAAAAGCGCATTGCTCTTGTTCATAACGGAGTCATCGAAAACAGCCACCAACTTCGATCAACGCTCGAGGCAAGAGGCATAACATTCCGATCACAAACTGACACTGAAGTCATTGCCCAGCTCATCGGCAGCTTCATCGATGACGGATTGCCACTCGATAGCGCAGTAAAATCTGCGCTTGAAAAACTCGAGGGAACATGGGGAATCGCGATTGTCTCACCACTTATACCAAACACAATCATCGCGGCTCGTCATGGAAGTCCGCTCGTCATCGGCGTTGGGAACGGCGCCATGTATGTTGCAAGCGAACCTTCTGCTTTTAGCAATCACACCCGCGAATTCATCGCGCTTCGCAATGGAGAAATGGCTCACATCACTTCGACCGATACAACGCTCGACACATCAAGAATCGAACTCGCTCCAGAAGAAACCATTCAACTCTCCCCCGCTCCTTTCAGCCACTGGACCATAAAAGAAATCATGGAACAACCAGAAGCACTGGCACGAGTGCTCAACTTTGGCGCAAGAATTCCCACAGAATCTGAAGTAAAACTCGGAGGACTTGAGCAGAACAAGAGCGCCCTTTTGGGAATTCGTCACCTCGTCATTACCGCATGCGGAACGTCGCTTCATGCAGGACTTTACGGAGCGCACGCCATGCGAAATCTGAGAGCCTTCGACACCGTGCAAGTCGTCGATGCCTCCGAGCTTACTTCGCAACATTTCACCAAAGAAGGCGCCGGACTTCTTGTGCTTTCACAATCTGGAGAAACGAAAGACACTCATCGCGCAGTCATAATTGCCCAAGAGCTTGGCGTACCAACATTTTCTGTTATCAACGCCGTTGGGTCACTCATTGCAAGAACCACAACGTGCGGCGTCTACCTCAATGCCGGTCGCGAACATGCCGTTGCTTCAACAAAAGCATTTAGCACACAAGTCGTTGCCCTTGAACTTATTGCAGCATGGTTCAGCATGAATCGAGGAACAGAAATGGAACGCCGACGATCGATCATCAACGAACTTCGGCAGTTGCCAACGTTCGTAAAAGCAGCGCTCAAAACGCATGAAGCATGTAAAGAAGTCGCAAAGTCGCTTATCGACGCTGAACATTGTTTTGTGCTTGGCAAGGGGCCGAGCGAAGCAATTGCAAAAGAAGGCGCGCTGAAAATAAAAGAAATCTCCTATCTCCACGCCGAAGGCTACGCTGGTGGAGCTTTGAAACATGGCCCTTTTGCACTCATCGAGAAAGACACTCCGGTCATTCTCATCATTCTCGACGATGAACATGGCCAGCTTATGCGAACCGCGGCCGAAGAAGTTCGTGCTCGCGGAGCACAAACCATTGTAATTACCGACGACGAAAAGTTTGTAAACGGCGTCGCAACAAGAACCATCTGCATCCCAAAAAGCGGCTCACTCACCGGACTCATTTCAAACATCCCCCTTCAGCTCATCGCCTACGAACTTGCCGTCCTCAAAGGAATAAATCCCGACCGTCCAAGAAATTTAGCAAAAGCCGTAACAGTGGACTAAATTTGAGAAAAATGCTACAATTTATGGTTACTGTCCCCTCACCCCAGGAGTGCAAATGCACATTTTCATCGCCATCTTCATGTTCCTCGTGTCCCTCGCTGGATGCGGAGATCCCATACCACCAGTCCCAGCAACAGCACAGCAGATCGACAATAATGTCGTGCTAACGTCAGTTCATGCTCTCGACATGCACTCAGGCTGCGCGAACGAAAAAGGAGAGATCGATACCTTCTGCCTCGCGTCCGTCATGTGGGACGTGCGGCAAGAAGTGGTGCTCTCCGAACCGTGCGGGAATTCGTGCCTGGAATGGTACGCCCGAACGAACGAGTTTTTACGAAATGAGCTCCGAAGTCCGGAAAAGCTCGGCGAGCTCTACAGAACTATCGAGCTAATGCTCTGGGAAACCATCGGTACCTCAGATTCAGCACAGATGATACGCAAGTATCTCAAAGACGTTGTTATTCCGACCTTCACCAAGGAAGCGAGTAACCAACTCAGATGGGCGTACGTCGGCGAGACGAGCAGTTGGAACGTGAACCAAGAAAAAACGGACAATGCGATTCTTCAAAAAGCCAGACTCGATGATCTAAAAATCAGAAGAGAAGCTTTCCGAACCCTCGCGCTCCAAGAGAATTTTCCAAACCCCTATCTCCTTCAATGGAGGCTTCGCCGTGAGGCTGAAGGTGGAGGACGACTGGTGAAAACGTACGCGAACATCGCGGAACGTCTCCTTAAGAAGCTCGAAGCCTATAAGCTCCACGAAGAGGCTATTAGGCAAACCGAGTAACGACCCCACGAAATGCGCCACAGTGCAGGAAGGCTAACGGCCTCTGTACCATGGCGCATTTTTGCTTTTCGCCAACTTTAGCCAAAAATCTTTTGACGGAAAGCGATTTTTGTGATATCTTCTTCCGTCGTCTCAAGACGGCGGCATCATTTCGATGCCCTACAAGGAGGTTCTGTGCATTCAATCATTCTTTTCCTCATCCTTTTCTTCGGTACCGTCTTCGCAACCGAACCAGCCACCACAACCGACACCAGCATCGACAGCATCGACGCGATCAAGGAAGCTCGGAACAATGCGATTGCTGACTACCGAGCAGTGCTTATCAAATCGCGCAAAGACGCGGAAGACCAGCGAGCCAAGGCACTCAGCACGTGTGAATCCGCCAAAAAGGATTACCTTCATAACGCCAGCCCTCTCGCCGAAGTCAAAGAAGAACTCAAAGCGGCTCCGCCTGAAGATCCGACATCTGAAATTGCAGATGCAGATCGGACCTACCGCGGAAAGCTCTATATGCTCCAGGCCACATACGAAACAGGGATTCACAACGCCAAGGACAGCGCGAAGACCGCTGGAGATAGCCTGCTCAAGGCCAAAGCCGATCTCGAAAAAATCGATTCCAAGATCAAAAAGCTCGACGACCAAGTCGAGAGAGCGCAGATCGACGAACTCAACAGGTGTAAGAAAAAGTACCCACCTGTTCTTGCAGCGTCGATCTGCAATGATCAAACTCCGCGAGCTGTCGACAGGGGAGCCTACGCGCAGGGCGTCGACTACCTGTTCACCAAAGGGAACGATCACGTCTCGCTTCCCAGCGAGTTCGCAGCCTGCTTCCCTGACGAGGCCAAGGCGGAATCGAAGCCAAAGGAAACAGAGCCCCTCCTTCCGTCGTCCCTGGTGGACGACATGTACCCCCTCCCCAAAAAGTGAAGAGGACACTCAACGCACCCATGTGGCGGCAGAACGTGCCGCCCCTGGGTGCGTTTTGCTTTTTAAAATCTTTCTCTTTTTAGCTAATCTCAGCAAAAAGCCTTTGACAAAAGCTTTTTTTGTGATACTCTCTTTCGTCGTCTCATACGACGGGGTGGCGTCATTTCGACGTCCCCAAGGAAATTCGATGCGTTTTCTCATTCTGCTCCTGTTCTTTCTAAACTCCGCCCTCGCGACCGAAGCGCCCACTGCCGAGACCGAAATCAAGGCAGCAAAAGAGGCCAGGGAAAGCGCGATGACCACGTACCGCATCAAGCTCGTCGAAGACCGAAAAAAAGCTGAGAACCAAAAAAGTGCGTCGCTCGGCGAGTGTCTGGATGCCAAAAATACCTACCTCCGAGCCTCAGCGCCCCTTGCAGATGTGGACGCCGAGCTCAAGAAGATCCCAGTACACGATTCGACACCTGAAGTAGCCCTGGCTAACAAGGCCTACCTCGGCCGTCTCAATGACATGAAAGCGCACTACGAAGCACAGCTCACTGAGGCAAAAAAACGTGCCAAGAGTGCCGGGACCGACATCGTCGCAGCCGAAATAGAAATCACGAACATCGGCGTGCTGATCAAGCAGCTCGACGAGCAGGTTGCCACAGAAAAGCGTGCCGAGATTGAGAAGTGTCGGGAAAAATATTCGCCCGCTCTTGCGGCATCGGCCTGCCGGTCCTACGTGCCACATCCTATCAACACACCGGCTCAGGCCCGGGACCCCGACTACCTAGTCCCCAGAGGCGCGAAAGTCCTACTCCCTAAAGAATTCGGGTGGTGTTTCCCCGATGAAGCAATATGGGAAACGGAACCTGAAGAGACTGGAGTTCCGCTCCCGTCATTCCCAGTCCAGCTCTACCCATTCGCGGAAGAGTAGGTCAGATCAATGCACGCACCCATGCGGCAGACGTACTCGTCGCCGCCCCTGGGTGCGTTTTGCTTTTCTCATCTGTTTGCTCTATGACAAAATTTCATTTCGTGATATAAAAATACGTCGCATTTTGCGGCAAAAACAGCGCCACATCAACGATTTCTCCCGGAGTTACTTTCATGCCCGATTTCATTCTCATCGGCAGCGTCGGGATCACCATGGCCTTCGCCGTATTTAGCAAAGGCATACCGAGAACAACAAGAATCATCCTGTTCCTACTCATGACCCCGCTACTGGTAGTCATGATCGTCCAACCCAGAAACGCTCAGAACCCTACACCGATCAAGCCGGTCAAGCCTCCGATTCCCATAGAGCACGTAATCGTGGATGGCGTCGAACGCCTCATTCAGATGCAAACCTGCTGCAAAGCAGAGGAACCCTGCGTCGTGGTACCGATACAAGACACGTATTGGGAATTCGATAGAAACGGAGATCTCAAGGTGATGTTATTCGAAGAAGAGCTCCACTTCGAACGCGGATACTTCGAAGAACCATCCGCCAATGAAAACCCGCACTGGAGCTGGGTCCCTCACACTTCAGGCGGTTACCTGCTAGCCAGGCAAGGATCTACTGATGTGTACATCATCCACTATCCCTACATCGTGGAATTCGAGTCCGAACAACAGCTCGAAGAGAGTGCCTTAGACACCGAAGACTAGAACGCGCACCCATGCGGCAGAACGCGCCGCCCCTGGGTGCGTTTTGCTTTTCAAAATCTGATGATCGAACCCCTGAAATATTCACACCTCTTCTTTACGAACAGAACACGAACAGGTACGCTGTTTATACGCAAGCAAGGTTCCTTCGCTGGAACACTTCTGGTCTCAGAAGTACGACGCACGCCACATCGCGAGCGTCGTTCTTTTTTATGCCAAAAGCCCCCGAAAGGACTTCCTCTTCGGGGGCTGAATTCATTTAAAACATGGGAAGAACTGTTGACTTGTGAGGTGCAGACAGTAAACTTCAGCAACAATGTAGATCCTTGAGATCTGCTTTGCGTCCTTTCTTCAAGAGCTTCTCCAAATCTCAACCTGAACCAACGGAACTCCAGTGAAGAATCCCTCTCACGTTCTGATCAGCTTCATCTACTACACACTCACCACCACCCGCTGCATCGAAACCGAGCCGGACGAAACCCCCAAGCTTCCGAACGGTGAAGATCAGACCGAGCTCATCGATCTGCTCTATCGCCAACTCGACGAACTCGGTGTCTTGCAATCCTATATGAGCAAGCTCGGCGATGGTTCGCTCGTGGTTGAACTTCCGGCCACTGAAGGCTGTAAAAATGCTCCACACGTCGTGCTCGGCGCCCATGTCGACATCTCCGGTGAGGTGCACCCCATCGTCCACGGACCCTACAAGGGTGGCGATCTCACCCTGCCGAACAAGGGAATGGTTATTGTGACCGCCGCCGACCTTATTGGCCTCGAAGGACAAACTATCGTTGCCGCAAGTGGCGACAAGGCCGGCATAGTCGAGATCATGATCGCCATGCTGACGATCCTCGTGAACCACCACGGACCGCTCACCATCATCTTCTTCAAGGCAAGCTTCATTGAATTCCTGGATCCGAACAAAGTCGCGACCTGGGACGTTTTCTACACCCTCAATGGCCTTGAAGCTGGTACCATCGACATTAGTTGCTCCAACGGCGGCGAGGAACAACTCGAACACCACCCCCACCACGTCAACCTGGCTCAAGCGGCCATTAAAAGCGCTGGCCTCAAGTCGGTCACACGCTGGGAGCGCGAAAGCACTGGTGGTGCCATGTTGAACCCCATGCTCTCAAATGTACCCTGCATCAAGCTGGGCACTGGCGACCGGAAGCGCCACCAGAAAACCGAGTTCGTGGTCGTTGAAGAGATGGAGGCTATGGTCACGGCTATCATCGACCTGATCGACGAATACGCCCGCACAAACAAATCCGAGTTCTAGGCCACTCAATCGACGCTACGTCATCCGCCCACCCTTGGCACTTCCAGGGTGGGCGCTTCCTTTTCAAGGGCCGAATGGTCGGAATCGTGATGAAATGTTGATTAGGCAATTGTGATCGCGCCTTGTCGCAAAACAACAACCTTTTTCGTCTCTTCATCCCACGCCACGAGCGTTGATGGAAGGTTGGTCTCAATGGTGCCAGCGTCGAGAATGCAGTCAGGCTGTTCTGATTCTTTTGCAAAACGATCGAAAATTTCTTGTGCGCTGTACAGTTCCTTTTCTCCAGAAATGTTCGCGCTTGTTGAAACAAGAGGTACTTCGAGCGCATCGACAAGCTTATTCGCAATCTCATGACTCGATCGACGTACTGCAATAGTTCCGTTCGTGCAGCATTGCTCCGCGATCGATGATGATGATGGCTGCATCGATAGAATAATGTTCAGCGGCCCTGGCCAAAACTTTTCCGCAATCAATCGAAGCGCGTCATTCCAAGTCACGAATGACTCTCCGAATGCATCATTCGATGGCAACAAAACCGTCACCCCCTTCCCTTCTGCTCGATGCTTAATCGAAAAAACTTTTAAAACCGCCGTGGCATTCGTTGCGTCACAACCAATTCCGTACGATGTTTCCGTTGGATAGACAACAATTCCACCAGACTGCAAAACAGAAATCGCATCATCAATATCTTGGGTAAGAAACATATTATTTCGCAGCAGAACTCGGCTCAAGATTTTCCTGTCGTGGATAGTAAAAGTCATCAATAATTTCTTGAACTTCAGCATTCAATCTACTCGGCAGATTAGTCTCATTTGGAAACTCACGAGTAACATTTCCTAAAACTTTCTTTAGTCCATCTCTTAAAAACATCCTCAAATTTTGATCAATTAAATCCGTATCCAAAGAAGCCCTTCGCTTTGCAAATGGACGATCAAGAGATCGATTAAACACTCTTGGATACCAATCAATCAACCCAAGAATATAGTCTCGCAATAATTGATCAACACGATCGTCATTCGGAAATTTCTGCGCATATTCCTCGGCACGAAATAACGGACGTGGATAGAGAGAGTCTTTGTGCTTACGTAGAAAACTATCAATGGTTTGAACAATCTTTCCAATCAACTCTTTCGCAGAAGGCTCGGTTTGAAGATTCTCTAATCGATTTCGAAGGAGGTCGATATTTTCAGAATGAACTTTCTCAAAACCAGTTTGTTCACCGAGAATATCTTCAACGCTCATCCGAACAAAGCTCTCTTCATCATGAAGAAGCACATCGTGAAATGGCTTCAAGCCATCTTTTCTTTCCCTAACACCTTCATCGCTTGGCACGATCAAACCTCCCCATCGCTCCTGTTCTCGAGACTGTTTCTGCTCCCGTCGAATATATCTAGCACGCCGACGCGACATTCCTTTGTCATGTGGTTGACGTGCCTCGCCATCTAAACTCTTCTTTTCTGGTGGCGCTTCACGAAACTCTATATTCGTTTGATCGATTTCTAAATCTTCGTCTATTCGATTCTCAGTCGAAACTTCAGACAGGAAATCTTCGGCAAATCGTGTCCACTCTTTTTCTCTCAACGCGTTTGGACCTGTAACGGCAAAAACACTTATCTCTGGAATCTGTCTCAAATAGCTTCGAAATAAAGAACGAGCGACTGGTGCATTTTTGATTGCTTCATCCATCTGCCGAGCAATGTGAAAAAGATCGTTTCTAGATGTAACACTCTGCTTTATTGCCTTAAGTCGCGGCACGATAAAATCTTGAAAAATTCTTTTTCTATTCGCCTGCGACGTTTCTCGGATAAATGTTGGAATTCTTTTTTCAATCTCAGCCATCTGAGTCTCGATAGTCTCCGATGCTCCTATCTCATGATTTCCAGAGCGTTCGATCATAAAAATGCTTTACATTATCGTTTAACGATTCTGCCAAGACTCTTCTTGTCTGCACAAAAGTTCAGATGCACGGAGCGGTTCGGCGACAATATCCTTTACCGCTTTTTCCATTCGAGCACTCTGCGATCCTTTTACAAGAACAATGTCGCCGATATGAACATTCGCATCAAGCCAACGTCCAGCCTCTACAGAATCAGCGCATCGAATAACAGAATCATTCTTCATTCCTGCACGAATTGCCTCGTCTGCCGCAACGCCCATTAACGGTCCTGTCGCAATAAAGATATCTGCAACAGAAACGACTTTTCTTGCAACGGTCGAATGCTCTTCTTCTGAATACTGTCCAAGCTCTGCCATGGCTCCAAGGACGGCGATTCGACGAGCAGATGATCGAAGTGTTTTGAATGAAGCAAGAACATCAAGCGCAGCATTCACCGAAGCTGGCGCAGCGTTGTACGAATCATCGAGAATAAGGCAACCCTTAATCCCGGCAAGCGGACGCATTCGTCCTGGGGCAGAAGAAAACTGCTCATTCAACGCTTTCGCCGCGCTCTGAAGAGGAACGTCACAACGCTTTGCGACGAGAAGCGCAGCAGCACAAGAAATAATCGCAGCATCACCAATAACATTTCGTAACGCAAGATTGACTGTTTCTCCGTCAATCACAATCGATGACTTCGTTATGATCGGTGCGTCGCTTGTTCCATAAGAATCTTGCTCAACAATTTTTGTATAAATGTCTGTTATGACAGAATTCTGTCCAGACTTTCCATACGTCAACACTGGAGCGACGGCTTTCTTTCTCATCTGCGCGACTGTCAAATCATCGGCATTAAGAATAACAGCACCATCAACAGAAATATTTTTTACCAACGTTGATTTTTCTTCTACAAGTGCGCCAAAGTTTGAATAGTTTGAAACATGAACTGGAGATACTGCAGTTATGACTCCGATTGATGGTTTTGCAATGTTGCAAGAAACTTGAATGTCTCCAGGCTTGTCTGCGCCGTATTCAAGTACAAGGACCTTGGGAAACTTTTTTATAAAAAGCTGACGCGCAAAAAGCTTCATCCATCCCCAAACATCCTTTCCAGGACTGTACTCCCCCATAATTGCCAACGGCACACCAAACTCATTGTTGTAATTCTTCTTCGCTGTTCGAACGTCAAATTTCGAAGAGAGTGCAATCGCAATTGCGTTCTTTGTCGACGTCTTCCCCACCGACCCCGTTACCGCAATCACCATTGGACTGAATCTGCGTATCTGATACGTTGCAAGAAACTGGAGCGCGCGAATAAAGAGAGTTTTCATAGAAATTTTCTTATTGCCTGCAGCTTATCTAAAGCTCAATGTTTTGAACACTCAAGAAGTATACCCGTCAAAAGCTCTATACTTTATTCAACCTATGAAATATCTCGCTCTCCTCTTCGTTACAGGAACTCTCATCATCAGCGGTGCAGGCTGTGCGGCAGACGTACCAGACAGTCAAAACATAAACTACACGGAAGACGTGTTACCCCTCATCGAAGAAACAAAGCCAACCGTTGCTGTACGTGGAAGCTGTAACGTCATTGCGGCATCGAGCCATTGCGAAGACTACATTGGGTCTATGTGGACCGAAGAACAAATGAAACTGCAATGCGAAGGAACCGGAACCTGGAGTGCCGACGCTTGTCCGTATAGTGACAATGGCGGATGTAGAGTCGGTAAAGAAACAATCGTAGAAAATATTTTGTGGTCGTATCCGTACGGAGGAAGTCCAATGACTGGAGAAGAACTCGGATACGAAATTCAAGCGTGTGAAGCTCTTGAGCCAACCGCATGGGTAATGCCTGATGATTTATTGAGAGAATAATCTATGGAAAAACTTACTAAGCCATATAGCGAATACCACATTCCGTACAAAGAACCAACTCCTGAAACAAAAGATAGAAACCGAAAAAATGAACTCATCGAACGAACACTGCGCTTTGGCTGGTATTCTTCTCAACTAGAAAAATATCTTGTTCAAGAGCCCGAAAATCCTAGTCTTGAAGGCTTTTTTGAAGCTGCACTTGAAGCAAGAAATAAAGAGAGAATGCGAGCAGAGAAAAAACCGATCGATTTCATGCAAAACAAAATCGATTACGCAGAAGTTTTTAGCCCAGAACACGAAAGAAGAATAAAGTCGATCATTGATGAATATAAAAAACGGAAAGCACTGTCAGAGCGTAGCTTTAAAAATATTGCACATATCTGCTTCGGAAATATCGAGGAGACAGAGCGACGAAAGAAAACGCCTGAAGAAATCGGAAGGGCATTATTTCTTCAAACAGTAAAAGAAAGCCCAAAGGGCACCGTCGCGCTAAAGTTACGTTCATCGTATCTCATTATTTATTGCGAAAAACAAGAAGATCACGAAAAATTATTACAATTATCAGAAAATGATGAAACAGCGGGAATGTATATCCATAGGTTTCATCTTCAATTTGGTCACCTCACGTACATCGTTCCTATAATTATCGTGAACCAGTCAATAGACTCAGCATCTCAAAGCAAAAATGCATTCGGATATGAATTACACGAAAGGCAACATTACATTACGTACAAAATCTTAGACAAGTTTGCTTTGGACGAAAGAAGGCCTCGGAAACAAAAAGACGAGATGGGAAATTCTGATCAAGAAAAACTCTTTCGACTAAAAGATGAATTGCTGGCATTTATAAGAGACGGCGGATCGCCTGAAGACATGCAAAAAGACCTATTAAACCCAGAAGGAGCATATAAAGACATAAACTCCAACTTTTCTACCCCAGAAGCCGCAAAGGCCGCTCGATCTTTTATAGAAGAAAGCTTACGACTACTTAAAGACATTTTTTACTTTTTTTCTGGAGACGATGGGCGTGCAAGGATTGTTTACATGCTCGTTGGTGTTCCTTTAGAAAAATTCCCAAAATGGCTTTCCGAAATAAAAAAGTACATGGACGAACATTGGGAATCTGTATCAGATAAAGAAGGAGACGCCGCAGACTGTTTTATGCATTACGACCTCACAAATGCAGAGTAATAACAAAACCTCACTCACGATCTTCTAAGAAAAAGAGGCCATGCAGCGTACAGCATGGCCTCTTGCGTTATGTGTGTGTGCGGGAAGTCCTCCGCAACTCCGACGCAACGTGCGCCAACAAAGTCCCATGTTGTTTCCTCCTAGTTCGACGTTTCGCATGCGAATGGGTGCGCGATCACCAAAGGAGATGAGCGCAGTGGTGCGAACATCGCGTCACGTCTCCTAAACGGCGCATCGGCCTGAAGAAGAATGGCATTCGGAAACACTCGTTCAAGTACGCTGCCCTCATGCGCGTATGCAGCGAGTTGATGTTTCGCGATATCTCGTGGTTTCCCGCGAGTAAGGATGTCTGGATGCCTATTTGAAAGCTCTCGAAAGAAAACAATCTCTTCCTGGAACATCCAGCTCGGAGTCAATGACTCGATACGGCTGAGAACACCCAGATACGCCTCCTCTTCACATCCACATCCTTCTTCAATCTCAGACCAGAGATGGATCTTTTGCATCGGTAGGAGCTCAACGTCTTCTCTCATGATCATGCACGAAAGTGTCACGTCAGACTGATCACCTTCCCAACCCCAGGTTCTCCTTGGCTCAAAATCTGGGAGAAAAATGTGAAGCTCAGTCATTGGATCAATGCGTTGAAGGGCTTCGATGAACGCATCGATCCGACGATGGAACCGCCGGAAGAGAATGGTCGTCATGATATCTGGCGTTATCTCTTCACGACCACGCCTGCTTCCAAGACAAGCGAATGCCATGAGCTGAAGAGGCTGATGATTGAGCGCCTCAACATAGTTCGCAGAAAGAAGAAGCTCTCCTTGTTCGAACCTCGTGAAGACTGAAAGAAGTCCGTTCGCTCGACTGTCAAAGCCCTTCATCAACTGATTTCTTTCCTTCGTTCCCATTGTTACTCCTCAGGAGTCACTCTGCAGATTCCATTATCCGCAGAGAATCCTCCTGAGGAGAATTCTTCAGGCATACCCTTCAGAGTCAATGCCGAGAAAATGGACAATTGGAAGAACTTTCTCTTGTTCTTCTAAAAGTGGTTGATACATCAAAGATCGAAGATATGTCGGCTTTTCGTTTTGAATGAGTATTGCATTCGGGAAAGCTCTCTGAAGCCAAAACCCCTGCACTGCATACTCTGTGAACTTTCTATAAATCCAGTCATTCAATATTTCGTCAGACGGTCGCTCAAGGCCAAAGAAATATTTATCTGGTCCAAATTGTGCATACAGTTTTCTGTATTCCCAATCACGATCCTTCTTTGAGAAATACTGGTCGGCTTTCCTATAAACTTCGTTAAATTGATCTTCAAATCGAATGCCCCATTCCTTTTCTTTTTCTTGCTCATATTTGTCCCAACTCACAACGCGCACATCAAGATTTGGAGTTCTTTCCTTTATCCATTTTTCAAAAATATTTCGATATTCCTCCCAACGATCAGAAAATCTTTTTCGAATCTCACCTCTCTCTTTTCTGTTCCATGATGAAAATTGTTGAAGATAGATGTAATACGGATCAGTATTTCCAATAATAATTGTGAGCTTTATTGGATATGATGTTTTCAGATCATTGAGAATTTCATTTAATTTTGGTAAGTCAGCTTCAAAATTATTTCCATCTGGACAGAGCGAAACATATTCCCACGGAGTTGGCGAAAATAGTTTGGATGGATTGATTCTTGAACACGTGAATGAAAGAAACTCTAAAGGAATGTCTGCGGAAATCGCTCGCATTGCCGCCGAAGAAACCGATTGAACATATGGATTTTCACGATCATCGTATTGTTTAACTTTTTCAAGAATTGTTTGCATATAAAGATAAATAATGGAATAAAAACAGCCCGTCTCTCTCGAGAAGGGCTGGGAAATGATTACGGATTGAAGATGGGAGTCTATGCAATCGTAATTTCAGCCATTCTCGAAAGAATGACTGGATGATGCATGGAGTTAGATTGGAGGAAAAATGTCATATTGATTCCCGATTGATGAGTTGAGAATATCTACATGATTCTTTTCTGTCAAATATACGTATTCTGAAACTTAGTTAGCCACTAACTAAGTTTCGCGTCACAATCGCGTTGGTGCTATTCGATAATATTGCAGAAGATATTTTGCGATCTGTCCGAAAATTGGAGCTGCAGTACTTTCGGCGTACACAATGTGATCAGACTTTGGATTCTCAATCTTCACAATCATCGCAAACTTTGGGTTTTCAATTGGTGCAAATCCCGCAAACGATCCATTAAACTCGGTTTCAGAATACACACCATTCTCTGCAATCTGCGCAGTGCCAGTCTTTCCAGCCACCCAATATCCCGGAACACCAGCACGCTTTCCATGCCCATTTTCAACCACAGAAACTAACATCCCGCCAACGGTTGCTGCAGTCTTTTCTGTAATAACCTGATGAATTTTCTTTGGAAGAATCTTATCGACAGTGCCGTCGGAGTATCGCATTTCGTCAACAATATGCGGCTCCATAAGTGCACCCTTATTCGCGATTGCCGCGTATGCTGCAGCGATTTGTAATGGCGTTGTTGTGATGCCTTGTCCGAAGCTCGCGGTAGCCGCATACACTTCGCCAGGCAAGTCGAGCGAGTCTACTGTTCCAGATACTTCTGAATTCAATTGCACGCCAGTTAATGTTCCAAAACCAAAATCTTTTACATACTGTGCAAATGCATCCTTTCCCGTTCGTTGCATCACCCAAACCATCGCAGTATTCACAGATTCTTCAAGCGCAGTCGTCATAGCAATCTGCCCATATGTTTTATCTACTGCATTATGAATAGTTCTGTCATCCACTTTCACAAATCCAGGGTCAGTAAATAGTGACGTTGGAGAAATCACGCCAGTATCGATTCCTGCTGCTAATGTAAATGGTTTGAAAATCGATCCGGGCTCGTACGGCTCAAAAATTGATTCATTGTTATATACAGAAATATCTTCTACGTTTCCGTAATCGTTCGGATCGAAATCTGGCGTGCCGCACATTGCGAGAATTCTCCCGGTTGAAGGCTCGATGATAACGAGCGATCCACCGTCTGCGTCGTATTGTTCAACACCAGCTTTTAACATTGCACAAACCGTATACTCAACCGTTCTATCAATCGTAAGCAAAAGCGATCCGCCATCAATTGCTGGAATATATGCACGGCTTCCAACACCAATCCAAGATCCGGAAGCGTCTGCTTGAGACGCAAGCTCACCAGGAGTTCCAACAAGAAAGTCTTCAAAATATCCTTCAATTCCATACTGCCCTATTGGCTGATCATTCTCATCCCTTCCTACGAATCCCAAAACATGACCACTGAATCCTATCTCAGGATAAGACCTGGAATTCTCTAAAACATAATCGATCCCATCGATGTTTAAAGCGAGCAACCTATCCAATGCGTCCGCTTCAACATTCTTTGAAACTGACGCATATTGCCGCTCATGCCTGCCGAGTCGATCAATCAGATTCTTAATCTTTAATACTGCAGCTTCTTTCTTTGCACATTCATTCGAAACTTCTGTCTGCTCAACAGCGACAGGTTCAGGGATGGACGTTTCCAACGCAGTAATTAATGAATCGACAGCAACAATGGCTTCAGACACAACAGATGGCGCAATACACTCATCCAACATACGCAAAGAATCTGCCTCTTCTTTTTTTCCTTGCGCATCCAAACTTTCAATCAACACAGCACGATCATAATCCTCCACACCATCCCAACCGAGAGCTACCGCAATGCGTTTTCCCGAGTCAACTTCATCAATAATCTTTGTTGGATCTGCAAAAATTGTTGCTCGAGGCTCATTCGTTGCCACTTCATATTCTATTTCATCATCAAAATCATGAACAAGAATCTTCCCACGCTCTGCAACAAGTTCTTGATACAACGAATACTTTGCATTTGCGACATCTTGATAGAACTGCGCAGAAACAATCTGCAATATAAACAGCCTTGCCCACAAAACTATAAACACAGCAAATAAACCAAAACGGAGGGCGCGCAGACGCCTTCCGTTTACTCCACCTTCCCGTTCGCGGTTCGAAATCATAGAGCTGAACCGTGAAAAATCTGCGAAACTATGCTTCTTGAATTTCTTCTTCTGTTACGACTGCCCCAAAAGCAATCGACTTATCTCCGCTACCTTCATCTTCAGTAATGCGGATTCGCTTACCATCTCCATTTTCAAATTCACGGAATCGATAAACGGCAGCAGAATCATCGTCCTTTAATGTTGCAGATCCTTCGTATGAAAACTCATAATCATCTCCACCATACACCACGGTGTCGTCTTCTGGCTCTAACTCTTCATTAATATCTTCAAACTGCAAAATTTCTTCGCCACCTGGATCAAGGGAAAGCCACATGCCATCCTGTCCATATACCCAATATATTGCCTCACCAGTATCAAGAATCGCCGTTTCAAATGAACGAGGATGAAATGTTTTATCTCGAACAACAACATCACGTTTTGCCTGAACCTCGGAAAAGATTTCATCAATAGTCATAAATATCCTAGGAGTTACCGGGCTAGTATACCCGCGAAGTCTGAATCAGGAAGCCCAGTATCCACACAACAAAACTCTTCAAAAATCCAAGCCTTCACGAGCAGAAACACCGGAATAGAAATAATGACGCTCCATTCGCATTTCCGTAATAAGATGCGCAACATCTAAAAACTCTTGCGCTGGATTTCTTCCTGTCAAAATCACTTCTGTTGAATCTCCCTTTGATTGCAATGCATCAAGAACGACTTCTACTGCAACCATACCGAGACACACGGTTGAGTTGATCTCATCAAGAACAACAAGATCATATTCACCGGACGTCATTGCCGATCGTGCAACTTCCATTCCACGAATTGCTTCGTCACAATCTTTATCGATGATAGAAAAATCGAACCAACCAGTTTCAGGATTAATTCGATCTCGCCCAGTCACCACATAATCAATCGCGTCGATCTGATCGAGCGCTGCTCGTTCCGAGTAATGCAATGTTCCGCCCTTATCAAAGAACACAACACAAACCTTCTTCCCTGTGCCGGCACATCGAATCGCCTGTCCAAGCGCAGAGGTTGTTTTGCCCTTACCATTACCATGAATAAGTTGAATAAGCCCGTACCCTTGTCGACCTTTAATTCGTTCATCGAGTACTGGTTGCTTATTCATATCTCTTATCTGATCCGACACGAATTCGCATAGAACTTACATGCGCGAAAGTCCTCGGAGTGCATCGTCAATCACATTCACAGCTCGATCAATTCGTTGAATATCTTGTTCCGCACCGGTCACATCACTTTCTGTTCTGCCCATCCTACCCTCAAGATCAACAATATCTCTTCGAACATCGACGAGAACGCGTTCAATTTCATCAATCTGACGAGCAAGATCTTCAATAGTTGGGGTGTACATATTCTATAGGCTGGGCTCCCACGCCCCGCAATAAATTATTAAACAATGTATTTATCACTAAGAAAAATATAAGGGTAATCACACCAATTAGCGACAAGGTTATCCTCAATGGGATTATGCAAAATGTATTCAATCTTTTCATTTAATTTTTCATCAGTAGGAATCACATAATCAAAAAATGAATCCTGCCAAATCTTTGGCGTAAAAACATTTCTTTCAATGAGCGGGGCATGGGAGCCCCGCCTATGATTTTCCAAGGTACCGCTATCAATAGATCTGCCTCCAATTCGCTCCGTTGTTCTTCCCATAGGCGGGGCTCCCATGCCCCGCTTCACGAGCTCTTCTCCATACCATTTCGCAAAGTGCCCCTTAACTCCGTGCATAAAATCGCTGAACGTCCTCTCTCCTTTCGACCAGATGATGATATGAAAATGATCAGGCATGACTATTCCCGCTAATAATTCAACATTGTATAAATCGGAATAGAATTTCCATTCATCAATGAGAAACTTCGCGCAAACATCATCGGAGAATATTTTTAAACGATCCTTCGTGACTGCGGTGATGAAGTGCGGATGGCCAAGATCAGTCCAAAGGGAATGAGAACGAACAGATTTCATATTGCATAAAGCGGGGCATGGGAGCCCCGCCTATTTTTGAAGAAAAATCGTATCCGCAAGATCCATCTCTCCAGATGAATCCTTAACAACTAACATATTTATCATCGTGCAATTATGCATAGACAGCTTCCCACGGTTCAAGAATCCTATATTAACCATCGAAAGGCGAGACATGGGAGCCCCGCCTATGATTTCTCGCCAACAATCAAGAACATCCGCTCGTACCGCCGCAGTTCAAACACTTATAACATGCGGCGTTGCGGACCATGATGCTTCCGCAAGTGTCACAAGCTGGAGCGTCTGCAGTGTTATTGAATGTAGAAGTTAGTCCCGGTTTTATTGGCGCGGTACCTGGAGACATGACTGGATTTGACTCTGGTACTGCAGAAAATATTGTCGGCTGCGCCTCTGCTGTTTGTACGGTGACGTTCTGTTCGGAAAGCGATTCCACGACTGGAGGAACAACATTTATCCCTACAGCAATCTGGTCTTCTGATGACAAGAATTTCATGCTCATCCATCGGAATATGTAGTCAATAATGGACTTCGCAATTCGAATGTTTGGATTATTCGTAAATCCAGACGGCTCAAAGCGCATATGAACAAACTTGTTCACGAGAACTTGCAATGGAACCCCATATTGCAGACCTATTGAAACCGAAGTCGCGAAAGCATCCATAAGACCACTAATAACTGACCCCTCTTTTGCCATGGTAATAAACATTTCCCCTGGCGTTCCGTCGTCATAAAGCCCAACAGTGATGTACCCCTTATGACCACCAACAACAAACTTATGATTAATTGCTCGACGCTCATCTGGCAGTCGACGACGACGTGGCGCAGCTGCTTGATCTGCGACTGGCATGACTTTCACCATTGGAATAGATTCAGGCTCGACAGCTTTCTCCTCCGGCTGAACTGCATTCATTTTTGCAGAATCTTTTTCTTTACTTGTTGTTAATGCCTGCTGACGCTTGCTTCCATCACGATAAATCGCTATTGCCTTTAGCCCCATTTGCCACCCTTCTCTGTACACCTTCTCTATCTCTTCAACCGTTGCCTCATTCGGCATATTCACCGTCTTGCTGATCGCACCGGAAATAAATGGCTGAACCGCAGACATCATGCGCAAATGTCCCATGTAGTGAATAGAACGCGTTCCATTCTTTGCTTTAAAGGCACAATCAAAAACGGAAAGATGTTCAGGCTTCAGCAAAGGCGCACCTTCGATGGTGTCCTGTTTGTCGATGTAATCAAGAATTGCAGCCCGATCATTGTTGCTATATCCAAGACGAGTCAGAGCCTCTGGAACTGTTTGATTCACCATCTTTAACATTCCTCCTCCAACCAACCACTTGTACTTCACGATTGCGATGTCTGGTTCAATTCCCGTGGTATCGCAGTCCATCAAGAACGCGATAGTCCCGGTTGGAGCAAGAACGGAAATCTGCGCATTGCGAAGCCCATATTTTTCACCAAGCTCTACCACGCTGTCCCATGCCTTTTGCGACGCAGTAACAATATCTGCTGGCGCTGTAGTAATTGGCATCGCATAACTCGCGTCACGGTGCATTCGCATCACATCCAAACATGGTTCCTTATTCACCACAAAACCGTTAAATGGTCCTATCTTTTCTGCAATGCGAGCGCTCTGCTCGTATGTCACACCAGAAAGCAAAGACATAATGCTTCCAGCAATATTTCTACCCTCATCAGAGTCATACGCAACACCTCGACTCATTAACAGCGCGCCAAGATTCGCAAATCCAATGCCAAGTGGACGAAAATCATGACTATTTTGTTCAATTGCTGGAGTTGGGTAACTTGAATTCCCAATAATAATCTCCATTGCTGTAATCATGATCTGCGACGCTTTCGTGAATGCCTCAACATCAAACTCCATTACGCCATTCACCTCTTTTCGAAACTTCATTAAATTGAGCGAAGACAAGTTACATGCACTGTCATCCAAGAACATATATTCCGAGCAGGGATTGCTTGCATTAATCCGATCGGTCTTCTTGCAGGTATGCCAACGATTTACCGTTGTATCGTATTGCATTCCAGGGTCACCACATTGCCATGCCGCTTCAGCCATTTTGCGCATCAAATCACGTGCCCTATGTGACACAGAAGGATTCCCTGTTGTAACCTCATGAGTCACCCACATGCCATCATTTTCAACAGCACGCATAAAGTCATCAGTCACACGCACAGAATTATTCGCATTCTGAAAAAACACAGAGCCATACGCATCACCGTCCATACTGCTATCATAGCCTGCGTCAACAAGCGTCCATGCCTTGCGCTCTTCCTTTGCTTTGCACTCAATAAACTCAACAATATCTGGATGATCAATGTTCAAAATAACCATTTTTGCTGCACGACGAGTTTTTCCACCAGACTTCACAATGCCTGCAAACGCATCAAGTCCTTTCATAAAAGAAACTGGACCTGACGACTTCCCATTACTTCCACCAAGATATTCTTTTGACGATCGTAACTTGGAAAGATTTGATCCTGCACCAGATCCTCCCTTAAAAAGCATGCTCTCTGTTGTTGCTAAATAAAGGATCGAGCGCATGTCATCTTCAACGTTATTAATGAAGCACGCGGAACACTGAGGCTGTTGAGCAATGCCAACGTTAAACCACACTGGCGAATTAAATGCTGCCATTTGATTAATCAATATCCAGGTCAATTCATCTTCAAACGCCTGAGCATCAAGAGCAGATTGGAAATATCCATCTTTCCTACCCCAATGTGAAATAGTTTTCGCAACCCTATCCATAAGCTGACGCATGGACGTTTCGCGCTCTGCTGTTCCAACTTTTCCACGAAAATATTTCTGCGCAACAATATTCACCGACGTTTGGCTCCATGCTGAAGGAACCTCAATATCTTTTTGTTCAAAAACCATCGCTCCCTTCTCATTCGTAATCGCAGCCGTACGCTTTTCCCAAGTCAACATGTCATACGGATGCACACCTTCCTTTGTGAAATATCGAGACATAACAATTCCCTTGCCGTAAGTATCTTCTTTCACTACTGCATTACCGGTATACGAAAGGTATGTTTTTGCAACATGAATCAAGTTACTGTCGATTAAAGCGACTGCAACGGTCTCACGAATAGACGAGGTTGTTGGTGTTGCGTGGCCATTAAATTGACGCTGCAAACGCGAAAGTACGTTTGCGGTAAGACGATTCACGTATCGCGGCAAATCTTTTTCTTTAAATCCAGCACCAAGCAAAGCACGAGAGATTGAACGCTCTAACTTTTGCGTTGAAAATGCCTCATGCGGCCCATCTTTTTTCACGACTTCTTTCAACGAAGTCATGTAGTCATAAACCGCTTCTGCAACAGAAGCCATCTTTTCCTGAACCGCACGTTTCGTACTCACTACGGGTAAGGCCATAAAAGAAAATAATCAAATGCGTTACGTCTTTTTCGGGACAAAAAAATCCCACAGGGGATGCATTTCTTGATTCCCTCCATCGACGATGCAACACAACATGTTGTGTTGCAAAAGCGAGTATAGCACCACATATTGTGTTCCTCTGATGTATTGATTTCGGAAAAAAGTGGATAAGCACTTGCAGGAAAAACCAACAAAAAATTCTGAGAAAAAATAGGGCTCTGCCCATTCGATCGGTCGGTCAAGGCCGTCTATCCACGGGGATAAGTCCCAAGAAAGCCCTATGAAATTACCCCGCTACCAATAAGCTCTTCACCGTCATAAAAAGCCGCAAATTGACCCGGCGCCATGGCACGCTGCGGCACAGAAAAATGCACAAGAATCTCTTCGCCGTCTCTATGAAATTCACATTCTGCCAAAGGCTGCCTATAGCGAATACGCGCAGCAATCTTCTTTCCAGATACACGGTCTATTGCTCCAGGAAACGTTTCGCTGATATGTATTGCAACAAGTTCAGATCGAAATAATGCGGGATCATCTGGCCCAAGCGCGACAACAACTTCATTCGTATCTTTTTTTCGATCAACAACATACAACGGCGTTCCACCGCCAACTCCGAGTCCCCCTCGCTGACCAATCGTATAAAATTCAAAACCTTGATGTTGACCAAGTACGCGACCGTCAGTAGTCACAATATTTCCGCTGTGTGGTGCAATACGAGCTTCAAGAAATTGACGCATATCTATCTGACCAACAAAACAAATTCCCTGACTATCCTTCTTGTCTGCAACAAAAAGATCGTGCTCTCGTGCAATCCTTCGAACTTCTGGTTTTTCTAAATTGCCAACTGGAAATAACGACCGCTTTATCTGCACCTGATTCAACTGACACAAAAAATAACTTTGATCCTTGTTCGTATCGACCCCTGTATAAAGATGCGCAATGCCATCTTTATCGTCGATTCTCCTGGCATAGTGACCTGTCGCAATAAAATCACAGCCAAGTGCGTCTGCCTCTTTTAAAAACAGATCAAACTTCATGTACTTATTACAAAGCACATCTGGGTTTGGAGTACGCCCGGCTTTATATTCATCAATCATGTACTCGTAAACACGTTGCCGATATTCCTTCTCAAAATCGAACGTATAAAATTTCAATCCAAGCTGACCAGCAACACGCATCGCATCCCTTCGTTCACGTCGCCACACACACTCCTCTCCTCCATCATTTTCACTCCAGTTCTTCATGAATCCACCGATTACTTCGTATCCAGCTTCCAACAACAACACCGCCGATACGCTACTATCAACCCCCCCAGACATTCCAAGAAGAACTTTTTTAGGCATAAAAACATTCAAGCTGCGGCTCGGCAACAACGGTAATTCTTTCTTTTGTAACCGTCTGATCAAAGCTCAGCGAGCGCGCCATAAGAGCGAGCGCAGTTGAGCCATTCGGTAATGCAATCGCAGAGGGAGAGCCGTATTTCATATCTCCATAAATCGGCATGCTGAGACTTGCAAGCGCAACACGAATCTGATGCGGCCTTCCTGTTTCTGGCTTCACCTCTACAAGAAATCTTTCGTCTTTTACAGGATAAAGAACCTTCCATGCTGTTTCTGCAAATTGCGATCCTAGTGCCTCATGATCAAACGCTTTTACTACATTTCGATCTTCATCTTTTACAAGCCACTGCGTGACTACCCCCTCCGACTCCCCCTTGTTAAGGGGGAGAGTTTGCACCACTGCCCAATACACCTTCTCAACAGAATGCACTCTGAATTGCTCTGAAAGTCTTGCTGCCCCCTTACTTGTTTTTCCAAACACCACCACACCACCGACTGGTCTGTCGAGCCGATGAACCAAACCAAGAAATACACTTCCAGGCTTATTATCACGCTGCTTTAAAAAATATCGAACTTCATTTATCAATGTCGCGTCTGCAGTCCCATCAGATTGCACCAACATTCCGTGCGGCTTTTGCACGGCAATCACGTGGTTGTCTTCGTAGAGGATTTTCAAAGTCATATCAAATTCCGATTCTTTCCCGCCATGAACGATTGAAATGCATACGCAACCAAAGCGCCACATCCATACGCGACAATGTCCAACCAGTCAAAAACTGCACCAAAAATACTATCTCTCACATTACCTTGAGTGGTCAGAAATATCTGAATACATTCAAGAAATACTCCAATACTCAAAGCGACAATCGGTCCAATCCATAAACGACGAAACCAGGCTCCGAAAAATAAACCCATGATGAAAACTACAACAACATCTCCAATGTAATAACGCAGAAAATCATTACCAGGGCCTTCGTAAATGAACATATATAATCCGGCTGCAACTCCAACACATATCGCCGCAAGTCTCCAGTATTCTCGTTGCATATTCACTACAGTGCAACGGCCTTTTCAACGGTAACTTCGCCGCCTTTGTGATACACCACCGCATCTCTACGCTCAACATCACCTTGCAAAATTCGCTCTGCAATAACGTTCTCTACGCGCTCCTGAAGCACTCGACGTAATGGTCGAGCACCATACTTCTGATCATATCCTTGCATTGCAAGCTCGTGAACCGCTTCATCATCAACACGAAATTCCAATCCCTTCATTTTTAGTCGATCTGCAATCTTTCCGATCATCAAGTATGCAATGGCTGCAACATCGTCTTGCGTAAGCGGAGTAAAGACGATCACTTCGTCAAAACGGTTCAAGAACTCTGGACGATATGTTTGCCGAAGTTGATTCTCGAGCAAACCCGTCTTAATGACCTCGAGAACAGTTCCTTTTGCAACTTCATCTTGAATAAACTGCGTTCCGGCATTCGATGTGGCGATAAGAATGACATTCGTAAAATCGACGGTCCTTCCAAGTCCATCAGTCAACCTACCGTCATCCATAACCTGCAAAAATAAATTCAAAATGTCAGGATGCGCCTTCTCAAGCTCGTCGAGAAGCAACAATGAAAATGGCACACGACGGATTGCTTCGGTAAGCAATCCAGCCTGTCCATTTCCACCAATCAACCGAGTGACCGATGCTTGATCTTGATATTCGCTCATATCAAAACGAACCATCGCATTTTCATTTCCAAAATAAACTTCCGCAGTCGTTTTTGCTAACTCAGTTTTTCCCACGCCAGTCGGACCAAGAAAAAGAAAGTTCGCCATTGGACGATTGTTTGCTCGCATGTCTGTTCTTGCCCTACGAAGCGCCGAAGAAACTGCCTTAATTGCCTGATCCTGTCCAATCACTCGCTCGTGCAAACGCGATTCAAGCTGCAAAAGCTTATCTTTCTCGTCTTGAGAAACTGACGTAACTGGGATATTCGACTTTTCAGAAACGCGTTCTGCGATATCTTCTTTTTTTACCCATGCAACAGGTCCTTGCTTTGGTTTTTTACTCACAACGAGCGCCGCCTCTTGAGCAATCTGCAATGCAGAAGTTGGCAATACGCTGTCATGTAAATATCGCATCGCTAAATCAACACATGCTGCAACCGCCTGATACGTAAATGCAACATGATGTTTATACTCAATAGACCCAAGATGTGACTCTACAATCTGAATCGCAACGTTGTGATCTGGTTCATCTACGGCAATGCGCGCAAGTTTTGGACCAAGACTTGAACGCTCAAGTTTTTCTGTATATCCAGAAGGCGTCGCAGTCGCAAGAACAAATGTGTATCCCTTCTCAAGCTCACTTGCCAAAATCGATGAAAGATCAATCGACCCTCCTACGCCTACAAGCTCATGAATATTCTCAATGACGAGAACAATATTCCCACTCATTGCCACTTCTTGAAGCGCATATAAAAATCGCTCTTCTGCACCAAACCCTCCTTGAGCACTCACAATGTGCGAAACATTCAATCGAAGAAGACGTTTATCCTTCAAAATATCTGGAACTCGTTCTTCCACCATGAGCTCCGCAATCCCCTCAATTAATGCCCCTCTACCAACACCAGGCTGACCAACCAACACAACACTTTGTTCACCGCCTTCAATCGATCGCAAAATCGAAGCGATCTCTTTCTCGCGATCAACACAAAATCCTAAACGTCCATACACTGCATCGCGAGTAAGGTCGTCAGAGGCACTATCGAGAAATGGAGTCGCAACAGAAGTGTAGGCACGGTTCATACTCCCGGTCGGCTTCAACGCTGCAGCCTGACGAAAAGAAACATACTTTTCATGAAGTGCATCTTGAATATGAAGCCAAGCAAGTGTGTTTTGAAAGGCGTTCGCATCTACTCCTACTGCATACATCACCTCTTGCAGATACTGGTCCGCTGAAAAACATGCTGAAAAACAGTCGAGCGCAGTAACATTTTTTGACCCTCGTAATGCTGCAGAAAAAAATGCAGAGCGAGCTATCGCCACAGCCTCGGCATCAAATACAGTATCTCCAGTCGCCAAAACTGCCATTTTTCTCCGCAATGGGTCGATCACCGACGAAGGAGAGACTCCGAGACGCGCAAAAAAAATGCGAACAGGTCCTTGCGTTATAGACGCGGCAAAGATGTGCATTGCAGTGACGAATGTGTGGTCTGACTTTTTTGCCAAGGCGAATGCCTCCTCTAGCGTTGTTATTCCATCTTCAGAAAACGTACAAAACATTCCTTCTTTCTGGCTCACACCAGCAAGAGAAGGGAGACTCTTCAATTCCGGATTCCCTCGCTTCTTCGATGGAAGACGAACAACATTCGCTGCGATGTTTCTTGTTTTATAAAAACCAAAACACAAACCAAAAATGCCCACCCAAAATGCAAAAAGATCTGCATGTGGCGATGCCCAGAACGCACTCTCGAAAATATCAGATGCGTGTGCGGTGATTATCCCAGCCACAAACCCAATCATTCCGATGATGCCAATCAAGAATCCGATTCTCTGTAATGTTCGTGCGATCTTATGACTACGGCGTCGATATGCTATTGCATGTTCGGTAATTGCTCCGTCCCAATACCAAAAAGTTCCATCAAAAAATACTCCGGGAATCTCTGTTTCTTCCGCAGCACTTGTAATGATATCGGAAAGATCCATGGTCATAGGCTGAAGAAAGAAGACGCATGGTAAACAACAAAAAATGCAGCAACAATTGGCAGGAGCGCATACAACGCGCAAAGACCAACACCAAAAATTCCTAAAATACAAACCGCAAAACCACGAGCGACAATGTTTACGCAACGAACAAGAACACTGATCAATCTACTTTGCCAGTCATACCGTCCAAACATTGGCGTAAAAATATTCTTTACCCATACCATAAAACCGATTGACTGCGCATACCCTTGAACAAATGCGACTATCCGTAACACGGTTTCTTGCAGTCCTGTGCTGTACCACCAAAGAGGAAAACGTAAAACGTCTCCTCCGATTTCCCAAAGCAATCCCGCACCGCCCCCTCCTTGTGCCGCGTTCATATAGGTCGATAATATCACGCGCACGTTTTTGGTTGTGGCTACTTCAAACCAATGTACGCACTCGCTTCCTTATTCAAAAGAAGAATCAAGGTCACGATCGGAAACAGAGAAAATAAACCTCCACCAAGTACGATCTGTACAATCAATGACACAACTGCGGCAGTTCCCCACTGTTCTTTACGTTTCTTCAATGCAACAAGAACGATCGCTGGCAATGCTGTAACTAAAACAAGTGCAAAGATAGCAACAAAAGCCACCATCGCGATGCCAACACCAACGCCGTTACTCATTCCACGAAACCAAGCCGAAGCCTCAGAAAGCCCATGTGTAACAAATACAATTGCAACTATCGATGCTGCGATAACAAATACCGCCGATAGCACTATCTGAATAATCGTCAGTGTTCGAGCGATACTGATGCGCTGCGCAAGAGTCATAAAAATTCTTATGACTTTTTAAACCGTACAGAAAATACTGGTGCCCATCTGGTATTCAATTCATCAACAATTTCTACCGGCATCTGCTGCACGTACATATTGAGCGCGATATCGGCGAGCAACACGGTGTCTGATTGAATATCAATCTTAAGTTCTTCCAACTTCCCAGTATCAAGGTCATGCGCGCGAATTTCATTTTCAATGCTCTTCTTTTCCGCTTTCAATGTTTCCATTTGTTCCAAGATTTCCATGTAACGTGCACTATTTCTTAACTCATCTTGAAAGGATTGTTTGATTTCTCGTCGCTGCTTTTTCTTTGTTTGTAATCGGTTATGTACCTCGTCCAATTTTGGCATAAAGATGTGTAAAGAGTGACGAAATTTTACCACGCTAGTCTTCTACAATCACCTTATCTGCATCATCAACCGAATCTCGAATTGTCATGTAATCAAGTCGTTCAATGATTCGCGTCATTCGATGAGATTCACCAGGATCAACAATGACAATGTCACCACCTCGAACCGCAATGATCTCATCATTCACAAGCATTTCCGCAACTCCGGAGATGAAAATATAAACTTCCGTTGACTGAGGATGATAATGTTTTTTTTCAGCGGCTCGGACTTGGTCTATTACGGCACGACCGATGATGAAAGGGCAACCCTTCGACGCATCTGCAATACGCGATCGCTCCGAATGTTCATCAAAAAATAAACGTTTCATATCTTTTCTACTTCTCCACATTAATCGTAATGTTGTGCGTCATCGGCTGAACGACTTTCATGCTCGCAACAATGTGATCCCAATATGGAGTCTCCAGTCCCTCCCATCGATGAACATTCACCGTAATGCCATCTGATGAAAAATTCATCTCTGGCGTTGGCTGAGCGTTTTCTGCGGTTGGACAAATGAGGTATGCATTTCCAGCACCTGGATCAAGCTGACACGTTGAAGGAATCTCGAATGTCACGATGTTGCCAATTGTGACGGTTTGCCAGGTGATTTCTTCTACAGGACTTTGTGCGTCCAAAGAATCAACCGCTGGGGTTCTCATTACAAAGTATGTGGCTAAAAAAGCCACAACTGCACCGATCGCAACAAACCCGAGCTTGGAACAAATGTGTGTGCAGGTCATAGAGTGAGGGTTATTTTCTTTCTAAAATTTCTTTTGCCGCTCTCAAAAACGCTAAATCCCTCTTCACAATAAATTGAGCCTCTTTATCTTCTGGATTCTCTGAACTCAAAATAGCAATTGCTTCTTCGAGTGAAAACCACAAAGATTGCATGCCGTCCGCAATCTCACTTTCAGTTAACTGGATCGGATGAATGTCGCCAACGACTTTTGCGAGAAAACAATACGAAATTTGAATGAGATCAATCCAGTTTCGATATTCCACAATCATGCCAAGTGGGTCGCCAATCTCGATCTCGCAACCGCTCTCTTCTCGAATCTCACGCCGTAAAGCCTGTTCAATATTTTCACCCAGATCAATGCCTCCCCCAGGAATCTTATGAAAACCTCGATGTGCAACATTTTGAATCGCAACCTTTCCATCTTCACGAATGAGTATGGCCCGAGCAGCTTTTCGAAGTTGATACGGCTTATCAAAGCGTTCTGTTTCACTAAACCCCAAATCTTTTTCAGTAATCTCAAGTAAGATTTTCATAAAAGATTCTTTACTTCCCATGACACTTCTTAAACTTCTTTCCACTTCCACAATAGCAAGGCTCATTCGGACGAGGCTTTTTCTCGGAGTGAGCTACCCCCTCCGACTCCCCCTTGTTAAGGGGGAGAGTTCGCGACTCGATTACGCCATTTGAAGGGACGTTTACCATGGTTGTTGCGTCAGTTCCTTGAGCGGAAAGGAATGCTGCAGCCTGACGAATGAGACTTGGTGCAGCTTGAAACATTGCTCGTGTTGCAACAGCTTGGTCGAAGATCTTGTACAAGTTATATGAAACTTCACGACCGATTTCTTGACGCATTGCCCCGTACAAACGGAATGCTTCGCGCTTATATTCAACAAGTGGGTCTCGTTGCGCATAACCCTGAAGCCCGATGGTTCGACGAAGATATGTCATGTCATCCAAGTGCTGCATCCACATAGCGTCTGTTGCACGAAGAAGTACACCACGCTCAATGGCCATAATACGATCCGCATCTCCAAATTTTGCAACGGTATTGTCATACGCTCTCCTCATTGCACAAGTGACAATTTCAATAACGCCGCTTCGCTGATGCGCCAACTTCTCTTTGTCTTTCGAAAGCTCCTTTAGCGAATCCAGAATCGACTGTTTCTCTTCTCCCTCCAGCTTCACCATAGTCGACAAACTTTCGACGACTTCTTTTGGATCCCAATCATGCTTTTCTGCGCCTTCTACAAATCCATCTGGAACGTCCGAATCTGCCTTGCTTGTATGAAAATACACCACTCGCTCAACCTCTTTCTCAACGGTCGATGCTACAAGCTCATGCGCTTTTTCTAAACTCCCCATGAATTCACGACGCTCTGAATAAATCGCCGTGCGATGCTTATTCAAAACGTCATCATATTCAAGCACGTGTTTTCGCGTATCAAAATGATGGCCTTCAACTCGTTGCTGCGCTTTTTCTAAAGCTTTTGTAACCATCTTGCTTTCAATCGGCGTTGAGTCATCAATGCCAAGAGAATCCATCATGCCTTTTACGCGTTCGCTTCCGAAGATACGCATCAAGTCATCATCAAGAGACACGAAAAACTGTGTGCTTCCTGAATCTCCCTGTCGCCCTGCTCGGCCACGAAGCTGATTATCTATGCGACGAGACTCGTGACGCTCTGTGCCGATAACGTGCAAGCCTCCAAGGCTTTTTACTTCCTCTGCCATTTGCGCATCGACAGGATTGCCACCAAGCAAAATGTCCACGCCACGGCCGGCCATGTTTGTTGCGAGTGTAACCGCGCCTTTTCTCCCAGCCTGCGCAATAACCTCTCCTTCATGCTCATGATTCTTTGCATTCAACATGTTATGTGGAATGCCAGCAAGCTTGAGATATTCGCTCAGTCGCTCATTCTTTTCAATTGAAACCGTTCCAATTAAAACTGGCTGACCCTTCTCATGTAATCGCTTCACTTCCTCAACAAGCGCAAGCCACTTTCCATTTTCATTCTTATAAATCTTGTCTGGAAAATCCGTGCGCATTGCCGGATGATTCGTTGGGATGGTAATGACGTCGAGCTTATAAATCTTTGAAAACTCTTCCGCTTCTGTACTTGCAGTTCCCGTCATTCCAGCAAGCTTTTCGTACATGCGGAAATAGTTCTGGAATGTAATGGTCGCAAGAGTCTTACTCTCGCGCTGAATTTTTACACCTTCCTTGGCCTCTATTGCCTGGTGCAATCCTTCTGAATATCGTCTACCTTCCATGATTCTTCCCGTAAACTCGTCAACAATCTTCACCTCTCCATTCTGCACAACGTAATCACGATCATTCTTAAAAAGTGCATGCGCTTTTAATGCTTGCTCCGCATGATGCACCATGGCAATTCCTTCTTCATACAGATTTTGAACGCCAAGAAGCTTTTCAAGCTTTTGCAAACCAGCTTCCGTAAACGTCGACACTCGCATCTTTTCATCAATATTGAAATCAGCTCCCTCTGTACAGTGCGTAATGACTTCCGCAAATTTATAATACAAATCCGCAGACTCTTCTGCTGGTGCGCTAATAATAAGTGGAGTTCGCGCTTCATCAATCAAAATTGAATCAACCTCATCAACAATCGCATAATACAATCCACGCTGAACCACCTGCTCAATGCTCGACGCCATGTTGTCGCGCAAATAGTCGAATCCAAATTCGTTGTTTGTTCCATATGTGATATCGACTCCGTATGCATCCTTTCGAGAAACTGGACGAAGCGAGTCTTGTGCAACATGAAACGATGCCGTTGTTTCTGCGCCATCTACTGGCGCCTCTATTTTGTACTCCGCGTCATAAACATATCCGCTTTCATGCTGAATGCATCCAACAGTCAGCCCCAATGAAGCGAAAATCTTTCCCATCCATACTGCATCGCGCTTAGCCAAGTAATCATTGACTGTCACCACATGAACGCCTTTTCCCGTTAATGCATTCAAATACGTCGGTAACGTGGCAGTCAACGTCTTACCCTCACCGGTTCGCATTTCTGCAATTGTGCCGCGATGAAGCGCCAAACCACCCATGAGCTGAACATCGAAATGCCGCTGTCCAAGCACTCTTCGACTTGCTTCACGAACCACCGCAAACGCCTCATGCGAAAGAGCATCCAACGTCTCGCCCTTTGCGAGTCGATCTCTGAACTCAATAGTTTTTGCTCGCAACTCTTCTGAAGATAGCGCCTGAACACTAGGTTCTAGCGCATTGATCTTATCTGCATCTTTCCTAAGCTGTTTCACGACTTTTGCATTTGGATCACCAAAAAGCACAGATATGATTGAGGCCATAGAATGGCCAAATTGTGCATGAATTTATAGGAATTCACAAGGAGAAGAATATTGACGAATGCAGATTTATTTGCTAATGTTAGCGGTCCGTAAGAACGAGAAAACATGAAAACCCAGAGGAAAACATGAGCCCAAGTACCTGTTCACTCCTTCTCAAAGCCTTTTTTCCAGTTCTGACCTTCATCTCCATCATCATCTGGATCTTGTACATGAGAAAGAAGGCGAAAAGGAGCTATCTGCGAACCGAACTCTTCATAAAATTTCGGGATGACATCCGAAATGAAAAAACCAGTGAAGAAGGGCGATCGGCCACAATCCAGTGTGCCCTCAACCACATTCTCTCCCTGACGGAAGATGAGCAGCTCGAGGGAATTGAGTACCTCGCGATGAGTGCGATGAAATACCGCGAAGCACTCCTAGCGATCGGATCCATCGGAGATGAAAAAGTGGTGAGGAAAGCTGTCAAGCGACTGGAAGGTCACCTGAAAGAAAAACTCCAGTGTTGCAGCCCAGATGAGCGTGCAAACACAGGCCAGCTGCTCGCGTTTTTGAAAGGAATCTGTGCCCTCAATATGCTCGGCCGGTAGACGTCACACGAAACGCCGTTGTCCTATGAATGGACAGCGGCGTTTATGATTTTCTACCTGTTACAATAATTTGGTATGTGGATTTTAACATCATTAGGCGCTGCAATTTTATGGGGATTAACCTATGTATTAAATGAAAAAATGTTTGAAAGGATTTCTGTCGCAACAACGTTAACTATTGGATGCGGAGTTTCTGCAATAATTCTTGGAATCTATTCTCTAGTTCGCGGAACATTGAAAACCGATCTTGTAAAAATCGCGGACTCAAAATCACTCCTTATCCTCGTTATTGTTTCAAGCCTTTCTTTTGCTTTAGCAGACTGGCTTATCGCATCTTCTGTAAGTAGCAAAAACGCAACTCTCGCAACAATTATTGAAATCTCATATCCAATTTTTGTCGCACTTTTTGCTTACGTTCTTTATCGAGAAGTTCAAATCACTGCACTGGGATTTATTGGTGGTGCGATTATATTCATCGGAGTGCTCATAGTATTCATAAGCACGAAATAGCCAAAGGCTACTTCAAGATTAGTGAACAATGCTCAAGAAA
>JBAYHK010000009.1:0-36408 GCA_041666145.1 Patescibacteria group bacterium
GTGCAACAAAATGGTAGTGGATTTGATAAACGTTATGTTCCGATATCTTGACCGCTCGCATACGCTCCAAGCGTACTGGTTAGCGGTACCGCGCAGCAAGCTGGCGCGGTAAAGCGGGTTAATCTATCCAGTTATTGGAACAGTAGAAAATCTCGTTTCGAATCTTGAACAAAAAGGAGCCGCGTTCAACAAAATCATTCGCCCGCATCACACCACATTCGATGCTGTGCTCATTGATGCGTTTAAGATTCGAATCGAGCCAGAGGCGCTGATGTTGAAGATAAAAGAAGAGGAGATGATGACTTAAAAACATTGTTTCCGTCCAAGATTGCTTCGTCGGGGTACCTCCTCGCAATGACGGAACAGACGAGAAACATCAGAAAAAGAAGCACCCCAGCGCAAGATCGCGTTGGGGTGCTTCATTCGCCACCCGAAATGTTCGTTCTTTCGAACCTCATTAGGATATAAATATCCTATATCAAAACACGCATTTTATCAATCCATTTTACATGGTGCTATTCCCCAACAAATCCCACAATTATGTCTTGTTCTGCAACTCGGAACGAAGTTTGAATTGCATTTTCTGCAACAGCTCCGAAGTCGATTGACGACGAAAGAGTGTCGGCTTTTATGGTTTCACTGTGCTCGGCGAACATTTTTTTCACTTCATCTGATTCTGAATCGATAGTGAGCGCGACTCGATCTGCAATGGTTAGCCCATTCTCTTTTCGCATGCCATTTACTCGACGAGTTACTTCACGAGCTATGCCTTCACGAATAAGTTCTGGAGTGAGATTCGTATCGACTTCGACGTTGAGATCAGCACCCTTCACCACTGTTGCTGATTTCACGTTCACCTCATCAAGAATGACCGCAAGGATTCCTTCGTCGATGATGCCAGAAGGTGTAGTGATTTTCACCGATCCAAGTGCTTGTTTCACGGCACGACCAGCATTGTCGCGAACTTCCATGACTCGAGAAACAATCGCACGAGCTTCGCCCATTGAAGAGAGAATATCGACCCCCTCCGACTCCCCCTTGTTAAGGGGGAGAGGTCTTGTCTCTGGCCATGCCTGAAGATGCACAGAATCTGACTCATCTGCGCCAGTAACGTCGCGATACACCATTTCTGCCAAAAACGGCATGAATGGTGCGGTCATTTTTGCGAATGTCACCAAAGTTGATCGAAGTGTAGCCAGCGCTTCTGCACGGTCTTCTCCGTCATTCTTTACTCGATCTCGCGAACGGCGAACGTACCAGGTGGAAAGATCGGTCACAAAATGTTGAAGAGTTCGCGAAGCATCAGCAAGATCGTAGCGTTCCATCGCTTCTGTTTCAATCTTTAATGTCTCTGTAAGTCGTGCCGTAATCCACTGGTCGAGAACGTGCGCATTCGACGGCATACGACCGTCGTCATGCTCTTTATACAATCCGTAGAATGCAACAACGTTCTTCAAAATATTAATGAACTTCTTTCCCACTTCATCCACTCCTGCCTCACTAAAGTTCAAATTCTCCCCATTCACAATCGGATTGCTCATCAAATAGTAACGAACCGCATCGGCACCGTATTTCTCGAGGACGATGGATGGATCTGGATAGTTCTTTTTCGACTTACTCATTTTTGTTCCATCTGCAGCAAGCACGGTTCCGGTTGTGAGAATATTCTGCACCGCATTCGAGTCGAATAAGGCGACAGAAAGAACATGCATCACATAAAACCATGCTCGAGTTTGCGCAATGTATTCCGTAACAAATCCGCCAGGAAACGAAGTTTTAAATGCTTCTTGATTCTCAAACGGCGCGTGAACCGAAGCAAACGGCATGGAGCCTGACTCCATCCAACAGTCGAACACTTCTGGTATTCGCTTCCCTTTCTTCGTCTTCTCATCGTCAACCCACAATTCAATGTCATCAATAAACTCGCGATGAAAATCCGTAAGTCCTTCAACTTGCGAGGAATCGACTGCCCAAGTTTTCAAGTCTCCGAATGTGCCAAGCACACGCCGAGTGCCATCGGCGGCCTCCCACACCGGCATTGGCGTTCCCCAGTAACGCGATCGAGAAATATTCCAGTCTGGTGCAGTCTCAAGCCCTTTTCCAAATCGACCATGTTTCAAATGCTCTGGATACCAATTGATGTTTTCATTCTGTTCGAGAAGTTTTGGTTTAAGCGACTGCACATCGATGAACCAGGCCGGAACCGCGTTGTAATACAGCGGAGTCGAACATCGGTAACACATTGGATACGAGTGAACGAATTTTTCTGCAGACCAAACGAGGTTTCGACGAGAAAGATCATCAATCACCCACTGCTCGCCTTTCTTGTAGAACACACCAGCGAGCGGCGTAACAACAGGAAGAAACTTTCCTTCATCGTCGAGCGTTGGAACACATGGAAGGTCGAACTCCTGCGCAAGCTTATAGTCATCTTCACCGAAGACTGCAGCGGTATGAACAATTCCAGATCCATCTTCGAGTGACACGAATGATGCTGGAAGAATGTAATGCGCCTTTTTCCCGTCGGTCGACATGAATGAATAGAGCGGCTCATACTCAAGACCAAGAAGTGACGAACCGAGAACGGTCTCCACGACTACCCCCTCCGACTCCCCCTTGTTCAGGAGAGTTCGCGCCATGCACGACTTTGCCATCCAAAGAAATTCGTTTCCTACCTGAACTTTCACATATTCCGCTTCACGATCGACTGCCAAGCCAACATTTCCCGGAAGCGTCCATGGCGTAGTCGTCCATGCCAAGAAATATTCGTTCTTTGCATCTTTACGCTGAAACTTCACATAAACCGAATTGTCTTCAACATCCTTATACGAGTTATCCATCGCAATTTCAAAATTCGAAAGTGGCGTTGCGCAACGCGGACAATACAAAATCACTCGGCGACCTTGATAAGCTATTTTTTTATCGTACAAAGTCTTGAACGCCCACCACACACTTTCCATGAATGACGAATCCATGGTTTTGTACGAATTCTTAAAGTCGACCCACCTGCCAATTCGACGGATTGTTCCTTCCCACTCCTTGTCGAAACGCAGAATTGCGGAACGACACGCTGCATTAAAACTTCCGATCCCCATCTCTTCAATTCCTTTTTTTCCTCCCTTCAAATCCAACTCTTTTTCGATCATGTTCTCGATTGGCACCCCATGACAGTCCCAGCCCCATCGGCGCTCAACTCTAAACCCACGCATAGTCCAAAATCGCGGCACAACGTCTTTAATAATCGACGCTAAAAGATGTCCGTAGTGCGGCAAACCTGTTGCAAACGGTGGACCGTCGTAAAAAGTGAACTGACGATCAGCCGGCCGGTCTTCCACTGAGCGCTCAAAAATACGATTGCGCTCCCAAGAATCTAAAAGAAACTTCTCCTGTTCAGAATGTGATTGCATATCAGGCAAGGTGAGGCACCGGAACACCGGGCTCGATTAAGACGACATCGTCAATGTAAATTTATGAACCGATGGTATCAAACGCATCAAAAAACCTCCAGAAACAATAAGATCCCCGCCAGCATTCAGCCAACGAGGATCGCGCGGTTCAGAACCTGAAAGCGCTTAAGGCACAAGAAGCTTCAAGTCACGGAAGCCGAGGGTCTTAATGCCTGGACGAAGACCACGGAGCCGCACGCCGGATCCGCCTCACCGTTCCTGAGCCCGTGCAGCCCTGGCCCTAAGTGACCGAACGGATCGACAAGAGCGCAATAGTCGCTACGAAGAGAGCCGACACGAACGGACCCGGGACCGTCCATGCGGTGATTCGGAAAGCCATATTGCACGCAGATAGCAATCAACATCTCCGCAGTTCCTGCAAGGAGTCGGCCGGTACACAACGATCGACAATACGGTGGAGCCAACCCGAGATTCAGCTCTCCATTGTGAGCGAGCGCCCAGTACGGAACCTCCATTGGAATGGAATGCCGATCATCGAAGGGTTCCAACATTCCGTCAACGTAACCAGACTCGCGATGCCTAAGACCGGCAAGCTCGGCACAACGGCAGTGTCCAAGCCGAGCGTCAACGAGCGTGGGAAGGTCGAGCATCGGGAACTTTTCCTGGAGCGCAGCGAAATCTGGCGCTGGCGGAATTTGTTCGAGATACTCTTCAAATGAGACGCCTTCACCAAACCCTCTCCACCAACATGCTGCCGTCTGGACAGTACGAATGTCATCAACGTCTGCGTTCTTCACACCAGGAATAAGGCGCAGAATCGCGGCAACGAGGTCACGATCGTTCATGGAGCTGAAGACGATCGGAAGAAGAGAACGAAACGGATGTGCCATTGAAATCTCCAAACAGGTTCTGAAGGAAGCTGTCGTACCAGAAGTTTCTGGCTTGAAAGCACAATAATATCAACAGGTTTTTCACGAAAAGTCAAGGCTTTCGCGCGAATATTCGCAAAATTATTCTTTTATGGAAACGCGTTATACTCCACACATGTCCATCCCATCCGTCATCTATCTTGGCGCAGATCATGCCGGTTTTGCGCTCAAAGAAAGTGTGAAACGCTATTTGGAAAGCGCAAAGTTCGAGGTTGAAGACCTTGGGGCACATGAAAGGGATCCGGACGATGACTATCCGGTATATGCGGCGCGAGTGGCGAATGTGGTTCGAGAAAATCCTCGAGCCGTTGGAATTCTGTTTTGTAGAAGCGCGGAAGGAATGTGTATTGCTGCGAATAAGTTTGATGGGATTCGAGCTGGGATCGGGTTTTCGATGAGCGCGGCAGAAAGCCTACGAGAAGACGATCAAGGGAATGTTTTGTGTTTGCCGGGAAAGATTGGAACACAAGATGATCCAATGGCAATTGTTGATACGTTTTTACGGACTGAACCGTCAAAGAACAGTCGCCATGAACGGAGAGCAAAGGAAATCGCTCAGATTGAAGTAATCGAATAGGTCCTATAGGACCAATAGGACCTATGCATGAAGTTCTCCCTGGAATTCTCACTGACGATGCCGAAATGTTTCGTGAACGTTTTCTCTTTTCTGGTTTCTGGAAACCTGGAATGACTGCACACGTGGACATTCTTGATGGATCTATGTTTGGAGCGACATGTTTTTACGAACCAGAAGCGATCGTCGGAGATGCTCACATTCCGAACATAGAACTGCACTGCATGGTTCGGAATCCGTTGCCAGTCATTGAAAAATGGAAAAGACTAGTTCCGCAAACCATTCGAGCCATCGTCCATGCAGAAATAGACAAGCCGATCGACGATCTCTTTCATAGAATCCATGCATTAAATCTTGAGTTTGGACTTGCACTCTGCGCGGAAACATCAGTCGATCTCATCACTTCCCTCTTCGAGCTTCCAGACAGAGTGCTTGTAATGGGCGTTGAACCTGGAACATCAGGAAAACCATTCCTTGGCGATCCAATTCTCGCAAAAATCCGCCGACTTCACGCACAACATCCGAGACTCCACATATCCGTCGATGGCGGAATGACAAAAGAAAATGGAAAAATCATTCTCGCCGCAGGAGCCTCATCTCTTGTTGCGACAAGCGCGATTTGGACGTCAGATCACCCTCAAGAAAGTTACGAACATCTTGTCAATCTTTCATGACTTCACGATAAAAATAAGATTTGCTATACTCTTCTCAGTAAAAATCCTATGACCAAACGTACATTTTCCGTGCTCAGTTCGTTCATTGCGGTCGTGGCCATTGTTGGCGCAGCAACCGTGTGGCAAGTCAACAAAGTTGCGGCGTCTACCACAGTTTCATCAGGAGATCTCATTCGTGGAACCTCCTTCTCCGCCGTGTATTACATGGGCGCAGATGGATTCCGCTATGTGTTTCCAAACGATAAAACTTACTTCACCTGGTACTCAAACTTCGATAGCGTAAAGTTCCTTTCTGACGCCGATCTTGCAAAGATTCAAATGGGAGGAAACGTTACATACAAAGGTGGATCGAAAATGATCAAAATCAACACAGATCCAAAAGTCTATTTCGTAACCGATGGTGGAATTATTCGTCCAATCGCTGACGAAGCAGCAGCACAAGCGCTCTATGGATCAACGTGGAATACAAAAATTGACGACGTCCAAGATGGATTCTTCTCAAACTACACCGTAAGCACTGACGACGTAACAAGCGCGGATTCAAGTCTAGCTTCCACATCATTCGCCTCCACTATTAACCTCGACAAGAGCCTTACAGCTCCAGAAGAAATCGAGATTACAAGCAATGGCTACAGTCCAATTGATATAACCATCAGCGTAGGAGAGACCGTTCGATTCACGAATACAGACACAGAAAAGCACACTGCAACAGCCGACGACCTTACATGGGGCACTGGCACAATGTCTGCAGGAGGAACATTCGTTCATCGTTTCGACGAAGCTGGAACATTTACTTTCTTTGACAGCTACGACAGCGGGAACACTGGAGCGATCTACGTTCAATAAAGAATAGAAAAGTTGATAGGCGGGGCTCATATGCCCCGCTTTTGTTTTTAAAGAGATTTTTCGATAAGAAACAAATCTCCATGATAATTCCGTAACTGCAATCTCCACCGCAGCTGTGTCCATCGCTACAACTGTAGTCATCCCCGCGTAGGCGGGGATGACGGAATCGAGCATGCGTCCAAACTTACGGAATGAAAATATATGAAATGAGGCTGCAAACCAAAGCGCAAAGCGGAGACCGCGTATTGGATAGAACACGAAACTACGTTAGTGGCTAACTTAGTTTCTCCATAGAGGCGAACATTCGGTAACAGCTTCGGATCCCTCACATACGTTCGGGATGGTGAAGTGACGGGAATGGGAAAGAATCAAGACAGTGAAGTGAAAAGTGACGGATACCATGCGGTCGAAGCGAGCGCCCTGCTGCACAGCCGCAGGCAAATTTCATTTGCCGTTGCGGCGTAGCGGTCATGGCGCACAGCGGAGACCGTATGGTATCCGTCACTTTTTTGTACAAAGGTGATCGTGAAGGGAATGTGAAGTGAGTCTTTGAAGGGGTTGGGATGTGAGAGTAAGGGAAATATTTTTGAAAAGGAGTGATGGGGCTAGGAGTGAGGTAGGTCTTTTTAAAAAGGGGTAGTGGTTTTTTGGGGTTTGAAAACAGGGCAACAGAACTGCCTACGATTAAGAAAATGCCTTAAGGATGAACTCGAAAAGTAAATAATCTCGATAAGCCATCGTCAGCAATCAACAACGTTCACAGAGCACGGCCACATTCCACCAGAGTTTCTTATTGCAACATGGTTGCATTAACGAACATCGTGTTTTCAAAAACAACACCCCAAGCTCCTCGTCGGCACAAAACATTTCTTTCTTTCGATCACCATCTATTCAATGCCTCCTTCCCGTTACCTCACATCCTCAACCTTTTCAAAAGACTCACTTCATTTCCCAAAATCCATCAACGATCACTTCAGATTCGCAACCCCTTTAAAGACCCTCTTTTTTCTATCCCACGATCAATCGACTCAAAGATCTTTTTGCTTTCCTTTTCTCTTATAACAAGGAGTGCGTCACGAAACGAATCACCAGAAACAAAAGGAAATGTTGTGGAGGTATACTTGCGCTATATGCCAGAACGGAGGCACAGCGTGGCAGCAATTACCGACGATCAGGTGCGCAAACTCGAGATTCTTGCGAACACCATTCGCCAAGACATTTTGACGATGCTCACCACAGCAAAGAGCGGCCATAGCGCTGGCCCGCTTGGCATGGCAGACATTTTTACTGCACTTTATTTTCACATTCTTCAACACAATCCAAAACGACCAAACTGGACAGATCGCGATCGTCTCTTTTTAAGCAACGGCCACATTGTTCCTGTTCGCTACGCTGCCATGGCACGAGCGGGATACTTCCCTCTTTCTGAACTCTCGACGCTTCGCCAATTCGGTTCGCGCCTTCAAGGCCATCCAGAACTTCGTTTTCTTCCAGGCCTTGAAAATACTTCCGGCCCACTGGGCGACGGATCGTCACAGGCCGTCGGCGCTGCATACGCCGCAAGAATGAATCACGAAACATGGCACACATATTGTGTAATGAGTGATGGCGAACTCGAATGCGGAATTACGTGGGAGGCCGCACTTTTCGCCGCAAAATATCAGCTCAATAACCTCACTTGGATTATTGACCGGAACAACATTCAGATCGACGGATATACGGAAGACGTTATGCCGCTTGAACCGCTCCATGAAAAGTTTACAGCATTTGGCTGGAACGTTCTCGAGATTGATGGTCACAACATGCGAGACATCATCAATGCCTGCGATCGTGCAGAAAGTACCTGGGAAGCACCAACAATCGTGATTGCCCACACCATTCCAGGAAAAGGAGTCTCGTTCATGGAATGCGAACCTTCCTGGCATGGCAGACCGCCAAAGGATCGATCTGAACTTGGAACAGCACTAAAAGAATTACGAACATTGGGAGGAAAAATTAATAACAACGATCTATGAACAACCTGTCACTGGCCGCAAAAATTGCAAAAGTCCTCCTCATTACAGGATTGACAGCCGTTGCGCTCATTCTTATTGCAACCTTTGCAAGCACAACGCAATCGAATCGCGACATGGCTGGAGGTTCTTTGAATGCATACGACGTATCGGCGACTACAGAATTCCCAAATATCACTATCGGCATGCAGCCACAACCGATCATGATGGATAAATCCGTTGCATCAGGATCAACAGAGTCACAACTTGCGGACAGCGTCGTCGATCAGCGTGTTATTAAAACCGGATCTGTAAACATGACGTCAAACGACGTTAGCACAACCACAGCGGCAATTTCGTCACTCGCCACAACGAAAGGTGGCTTTGTGCAGTCATCATCAACAAGCGAAGATGAGGTTGGACAAGCATCGGCGTACATCACCATCCGCGTACCATCGAGCGCATTCGAAACAACAATGACCGAAGTCAAAGCTCTTGGTGTTCACGTAAACAATGAATCCGTTTCTGGCGAAGACGTTACCGAACAATTCACTGACATTTCTGCTCGACTCGTGGCAGCAAAAGCACAAGAAACGCAATATCTCCTCATTCTTGAAAGCGCAGAATCTGTTGGCGACGTTCTTGCCGTTCAAGAACATCTTGCAATCGTTCGATCAGATATTGAGTCACTCCAAGGCCAGATTAACTACCTAGAAAATCGAACGAGTCTTGCAACCATCGGCGTTACCATTTCCGAAGAAACAACACCAACAAGCACAACAGAAAACAAATTCGATCCTGCCCGAGACGCAAATAGCGCCCTTGCCCTCGTCATCGTCCTTGGTCAACAAGCGCTCAGCATTCTTATCTGGGTCGTCATCGTTGGCGCAGCAATCGGCATTCCCGTCGGAATTGCCATGCTCATCTATCGCGCCGCAACTCGACGAAACACAGAAACATCAAAGCGCCGCCGCTAAAATATGTCTGCTCTTGCTGCTGCAAAATTAACAAAAGACCTTTTTGGGAAGTCCATTCCCATCGCATCAACTCGCGACGGCTTTGGGCATGGACTTTGTAAAGCAGCAGAGGAAAATTCAAATGTTGTAGCGCTTTGCGCAGACTTAACCGAGTCGATTCGCGTTCTTGAATTCAAAAAAGACTTTCCTGACCGGTTCATTCAAATGGGAGTTTCCGAACAGTCTCTCGCAGCAATCGCATCTGGCATGGCACTTGCTGGAAAAATTCCCTTCATTGCAAGCTATGCCGCATTTTCTCCTGGTCGAAACTGGGAGCAGATTCGAACTACTGGATGCTTACAAAACGTCAATCTCAAAATCGTTGGCTCACACGCCGGAGTTTCTGTTGGACCAGACGGTGCAACGCACCAAATGACCGAAGACATTGCGCTCATGCGCGTTCTTCCGAACATGACTGTTCTTGTGCCATGTGACGCAATCGAGGCCGAAAAAGCAACGCTTGCTGCAGCCGAAATCGACGGCCCAGTTTACATTCGCCTTAGCCGCGAAGCGACTCCGGTTTTCACAACCGCAAAGTCTCCATTCGAAATCGGCAAAGCCCAAGTTCTCACAAAAGGAAACGACGTCGCCATCATTGCCTGCGGGCCACTGGTCTATGAAGCACTGAAAGCGGCTCGCGATCTTGAAAAAACCGGAATCGAAGCTCGAGTGATCAATTGCGCCTCAATCAAACCGCTCGATAAAGAAACCATTATCAAAGCTGCAAAAGAGTGCGGAGCTATTGTTACCGTTGAAGAAGCCCAAATCGCCGGCGGCCTTGGTGGCGCAATCTGCGAACTTCTTTCAGAATCCTCCCCCACCCCAGTCATCCGCATTGGCATGCAAGATGCCTTCGGTCAATCCGGCACACCAGAAGAACTCCTCGAGCACTATCAAATGACTGCGCCGTGGATTGTAAAGGCAGTGAAGAGAGTAATGAAAATGAAATAGGTATGGAAATGCAAATTCGGGAAATCCCCAAACAAAAAGAAAAACCGGTTATCAAAGAGAGAGTGCAAGAAACCTCTCGTGAACGTGCAGAACGAATCGGTGGAATGTTTGAAGAAATTTCAGAGGAATTTGGAGTTAGAGTGGTTAAAGAAATCACACAGCTTATTCAAGCTGGAATCAGAGAAGGGAAAAAGCCGTCAACATCAGAAATCACTTCGATTCTTAAACACCAAGAAACCCGTTCTGAATTTCAAAAATATTCAAAAGATCATCTTGAAAGACTGGGAATCCTTACCAAAAATACTTTCGATCTGGAGAAATTTCTAAACATAAAAGCGGAGAGGTTTTTTATACTCTTTCAACATCCTTTCGCCCTTTCTCGAAGCGACTATCTCACGAATGCTCTTGGTGACAATCCTGTGACGCTTCAAGGACGTGAACATCTTGGGTTAAAACCTCTTCTGTATACCCCAAAGCACACAAGCGAAGCATTTGACATCAAAAAAATTGCCACAACAAACTTTCACTTAGGATTCTGGGAAATACAAGGCTGGCTACCAGAAGTATCAACAACATCCCCAGGTGCTCGAGAAAATTTTCGTGCACTCGACGCCGCAGTTGCCGCGATCATTTACCATCCAAAATTTGGAAATGGACGACGCAATAAGCAAGGAAAACTCGAGGTTCTTAATAAAAAAGGAGAATACATTTTATTCAGTGGACAGTGGCTACAAGAACAGCAAGGCATGGAATTCCACGACCCAGAGACTAAAACCATTGCCCTCGATCGTCCACTATATTTCTTGAAAAAGTACGCTCCGACTCTTTTTGAAAAAGGATTATTGAGATCGCAGGATTTCTCTTCTCGCAAAATAGAACAGCTGGAAGAGCAGGCTCGAGTGACTGAAAAAGGGCAAGTTCGTCTCGAAAGTGTCAGGTACTCACTTGGCAGCGAGTTTGGTGGTAAGAACATTCGCATCGATCAGATCAATGAGGGCATTGCAGCTATTGTCGCGCTTGATGAAAACAATATCGGAACACCAATTCGAACATTCCGTACATTTGATCGTGACGATGCACGAGTTCAACGTAGGGGCGTAGAAAATAGTTTTACTTATGATGTATCAAAAGCAGATACCGATGTTCGCGATTTTAATCCTCAAGAATTAGTAAAGGGTCGTTCAATAGAAGAACGGGTCCGGATCCTTAAAGATTTCGAAATATACCAAAAAAACCTTCGTCTTGATAATGCGCTCAAACAAGCAGAAGCTCCGGCTCTCCGATCGCTTCCACCGAAGCTTTTCAAGACTCTCTCTCATTCCCCGCTCATCGCAGAGCAATCGCGCCACGTCGAAGCTGCGGTCGAAAAATCAGGATCGTTCGCACTTGAAGCAGCTGCAAGACTCGCTCATGACAAAGATTTTCTTGTACCAACAATGGAAGTTTTCGAATCTCTTAATGAAGAACACGAACCTGTCGCAGATATCCTGTTAAGAACAATCGGGGAACGAGAAGATCTTCTAGAGACCCTCAATAGCGCAATCCTCACTGGAAAAATCGATGATCAGGTCGCGAGAAAAATGCGTTTTGAAATTAACACGCAGTTTGGCGCGATCCTTACGGTTTGTCGCCAAAAAAATCACAACGAAGCAAAAGGTGGAGATCTGGAGAGTCTTCTCGCGACCTTAAAAACCCATCAACAGGGACTCGCACTTTTTGGAAAAATTTTCCGCGACGCGTTTAAAGGATCTGCGACGAACTTACGAGAACTCCCCGATATCCAGCTGGAATCCAAAAAAGCAACCGATCTGACACGGGATGATAAAACCGGCATGGAGGCAATCGCAAGAGAAAACTGGAATGCACAAAAACCAGAAATGACTGAACTCGTTCTTCAAGGCCTTCGAAAAGCTTTTAATGCATCAGGAACTCGTTTTTTCGAAATCAAAAAAAATGGAATGCTCATGGCTTTTATGCGCTTCGACGAAAGGCTCGACGGATCACTTTATGCCGCATCGCTTAATGTAAACAATGAAATTCGTGGATCCGGCATTGGGGATTCTATTATGAAAACTGTCATCGATATGGCAGCAGAAGGCCACGTCATCTTTACTGATGTTTTTGCAGAACTTCCAGTTGGTACGAAATATGTTGAAGAATATAAAGGCGTTATTATCGGCGTCGAGTCTGTTACCGGAAGTAATGGGCTAAAACAGAAACGATTCATTCTTCGAAGAGACGATGAACGGAACGGGTTTTACGAAGGAAAGACTCATCACGACTTACAGCGACATTCTGCGCAGCTTCAAATCGTTCGATTTGATATGACGAAAGGCGTAGAAGAAATAACATCCGAAGTCGAACGTAGAGTGCAAAGAGGCTTTGTTGGAACACGATATTTTTCAGACCCGCTAAATCCAAAAGTTCGATACATAGCATTCGAACCAGAAGTACGGACTAGCCAGGAAGCTAATCCTTCGGCTCAAACATCTTCCAGAGAAAATCAAACTTCCGTTGCTCCAAAGAAGCAATCGCGCGGTCGGCAATAAGAACAGCGATTACCTTCTCCGGTGTCATAGTAAGATAAGAAACTGTGTCGTTATACATCTCCATTGCTGTTTGAAACCCTGTTGGAAAATCCTTCACAAATACCACCGTAGTAAACGGGGTATTTTGTTTTTCAAAGAAGTCGTGTGCTTCTTGCGAGTCTGGAACAATGATTCGCTTTGGAATCTGTTTCGCAATGCGCTTCTTGAGGTATCGCGCATTCGCATCAGCAAAGTCTCCTCGTAACGACGAAAGGTCTAAATAGGTACAAATCCCCTGTTTTGCATCGAGTGAATCCATAATCGCATCTTCTGCACCCTCCAGCCCCTCAAAAACCCTCACGGTCGGCCGACCAGTCGTCAGAGAGAAAGTCGACAGCATTCGGGGCAAGGTTTCTTTAAACTCGGCATCGAGGCGCTCGATCCCCCGCTTTCGCTCCTCTACTAAGGAGGAGAGTTTGGTGGGATCTGTCACTTTATAGGTTTGTTGTTTGCCCTCAATCACCTGGATTAGGCCCCGGGCAGTCAAAGAAGTCAGCATGTTATAGACATTTCCACGGCTTAAACCAGAGTCTGAAAGCAGGTCTCGGGCCTTTGTTTCCCCTTTTAAGAGGAGAATCTCGTAGATCTTGGCCTCGTTTTCGGCCAAACCAAGGCGGGAAAGGATGTCGGAAAAAAGCATATTCTTACCCTATTATTCCACTTCTGCCAAACAGTGCAATACAGCATTGTGGATAGTTTCTTGGCTAACTTTAGCCAGTTTTAGCCCCTCGTGCCAGCAGGACTTTGACACTTCCTGAGAAAAATGCTATAGTGGAGTCACGATGAAGCAAGCAAAGAGAACAGGAGAGCTTCACACGAACATTACAACTAAACCAAGAGAGAGCGTGACGCCCACACGACAAAGGGCCAACGGTTACCTCCACTATCATACAGTGGACATAACCAAGGCAGGATTCCATCTCTCACACCAGAAAGATTGAATCCTGCCTTTTTCGTTTGAACGAGAGAGTTCGAACGCATTGGCAACGCAACGCGTGATGATGAAATGAGCAGCCGCTTAGGGAACGTCCCTGAGAGAGAAGCTGTTCCTCGTATCATTCTCACTTCTGTGCCTTTGACGAAACAAAGGCAACGACCGGAACCATTAGGAATACCGATATCTGAGGAAACTCGGACGATCACACAATGGCTTCCCCCTGCAGTTCACACAGAGAACGCAGTGGTAAAGAGTGCACCCCATATTGTTCATCGCAAGATCAACGATATCGGGGCAGTCTCTATCACAGAAATCGACGGACCGGTAAGCATAAATGTTGACCGTCTGAGAGAGGGAAAGCTTCTTCACAACAGAAGATTACATACAGAGCACTGAAGTACTGCTGAAAAGCATTCCGCTTCAGTCGCTCTCAAAGTTTGCAACGTTAGGACAATCTAAAGAAGTCCTAAGAATCTTGTAGGCTTTGAGAGCGCAATATCTGCGCAAAGAAGACAAACGCTTCCAGGTTTGGATCCCCTCATTCCGATAAACAATCGGAAGACTGGGGACCCAAACTGCGGGCATTGCCCAAAGGAGGGAAAAGCACAACAACTGCTTGCCCTCCCCAGGGCAGGCCCAATCTGAAGCCCAACAATCGGGCTGAAGAGGTTTGCGATGTCTTATCAGAAAATCAGTGAAATCCTTTCTGGCTCCTTCGTGTTCGCTGGCGAGATGGCACGAATTCTTTCCCTGGCTTTCGCCAGTAAAAAATTCGTGATCGTCTTTGGACCCGGCGGACATGCAAAGTCGGAAATGGTAAAGGCCGTCATCGACGGTCTTGGCCTCGACAATGAGACCTTCTACCAATTCTTCGGAGAAGGGATGGACGAGAGTCGCCTGTTCGGGGGGCTCAACTTCAGAAAACTCGAGGACGAGAAAGTTCTTGAGTACTACCCTGAAAAAAGCTTCTTGAATTCGCGCATCGCGGTCTTCGAGGAGCTATTCGACGCCCCGGCGAGCGTGCTATTGGCGCTCAAGGATGTGCTCACTTCGAAAGAACTGCGCAATGGCGCGCAGCGTTTCAAGATGCGTACGGAGGTCATTATTTGTCTCACCAACAAAGAACCGGGAGAAATTTCGGATCTGGGACCAGCCTCCCACGCGCTCGTCGAGCGCTTCCCGCTTCAGCTCAACCTGGCGTGGGCTGATTACTCGGCGAAATCCTACCTTCAGCTCCTCGAAAAAGTTGCCCCGCGCCTCGGAGGACCCGTTATGAACGGGTTCAAGGGGGTTCTTGCAGAGATTCTGGCGAATGCAACGGCTACTGGGAATTTTGTTTCTCCGCGTACGGCGGTTCACGCATTCCAGGTATGCCAAACAGCTGCCTCCATGCGTGGTTCCGACCACGTAGAGAAACAGGATCTCACCGACCTGCGCTTTCTGCCGGGTCTCGAAGGACTCGCGGAGACGATCCAGAAAGATTTGGACGTCGCGATGGAACGCGCGGCCGCAGAGAATCGTGTGATGACCGCCGAGCGCAAGCTCGGCGACCTCCTCACTTCCTTTGAAGACGCCAAACGGACGGCTAGCCCGATCAAGCTCCTGCAGGTCGCGAAAGCACTGCAAACTTTCGGCGACGAAGCCTCATCGCTAAAGGTGACCGATGGTCTCACCGACCGTCGGAAGAGAATCCGCGACACGGTCGCGGAAAAGGCCGGCGAAGCCCAGAAGCTCGCGCTCGAAAACACTCGAGTCTAGTGTTCAGCCGTTGTTAGTTAACGGCCACAAAAACTATCCGCCATTCCACGGTGAAGGCATGAATCCTGGATATAGCTGGCTCGGCTGAATAAATGAGCAAAAATGCATTCGGATTAGGACAAGTTGCACAACTTGTCCTCCGATACGAGACATTTTGAAAAAGATGTTTCATATCGGAGCAACCGCTTCGAAAAAATTACCCTTGCTATCCCGCGATTCGCGGGAGGAGAACACCATGACACAGTTCACGTTCCGCACATCTCCTCCCCCCACTTACATTTCTCCCTCGCGGGAAGAAATGAAAGAGGCGGCAAAGAAGGTGGAGCTCCGGGGGTTCGCCCCCGACCTGGTCGCTGACCTTACGAACCTCGCCGCCGGCGGGAGGGTAAATCCTCCGTCGGTCTACAGGGACGAAGTGGTTAGGCGTGCCGAAGAAAGATTGCCCGCCGCCGATTCGCAAGGTCGTTGGGAAATTCCCGTTCGAAAAGAGGGGAAAAAATCTCTGGCCTATACGACCAATCGGATGGAAGCCGTAACGGCCAAGGCTAGCGAAACAATGCGGTACCACACCAACGTCTGCGATTTTCTGCAGACAGTGGATCTGCAGAAATTCCCCGGTGGTACCCCGCTCGAGCAGGCCATGGCCTGCTTGAAACTGCTTAGCAAGCAGAAGGGCGGAGAGGGCGCAGGTGGAGAAGGCGGAGAACCGCTCCCCATCTTCGCTGATAGCCAAAGACCAGAGGGCATCGCCGAGTCCATGCATGAAACCATGGACATGGTCGATTCGCTTTCAGATGACGAGAAAGACATGATTGATCCCGATGGGGAAAATCATGAAATCGAGTCAGAAGAGAGCGACGGCCAGAAAACCGGCGAAAAAAAGTTAAATGCCCTGAAAGTTGCGGAAGATATCTCCGAAGGTTCGGATAAGAGGGTAATGCTCGACATTTCCCGCCAGCTTGATCAATTTACCAAGCTTCAAGTTCGCAAGAACAAGAAGCAGGAAGTCGATCCTGCCGGCGACGAAGTTCGCAGGCGCCCGATCCGGAATCTCGGCGAGTTGAGTCGCGTCAGCCCCACCGCCTGGGCAACGCGACAAGAAAATCCGACCTACTTTCTCTACCAGGCAGTGACTGGTCAGCTCCCCATCCGGGAGCGTGTAACCACAATAGAGAAAAAACAGTCGATCTTTATCCTTGTTGACGGCAGTGGCTCAATGTCCGGAAAACGGCATTGGAAGGCAACCGGCGTCGTCATGAATCGCCTGAAGGCGGTTCTTGCTGGCGACGCGGAAGTGTTCCTTTCGGTGTTTGACACCAGCATGGGGCATGTCGACCATGCAGGTACGCCTGAAGAAGCTCGGAAACTTGTAAAAAAGTTCCAGAGCAAAAACTTCAGCGGCGGCGGCACCGATATCGCCGCCTCGATAAAGGCCGCACATGCCTTCATCGAGAAAAAAATTGCTGAAGGGGCGGCCTTGTACCGTCCCGAAATCGTCGTCCTCACGGACGACGACACGTCGGTGTCATCCCTCAAAAGAACTGACATCCCGGGGACGAAAGTCCACGGGTTCGCCATGGACGTGGCGAACAAGAGTCTCATCGATTTCGCTCGTTCTACGGGCGGGGTCGGCGTTGACAAGTTCTAGTGGGCAAAAAGTTTTTGTCACCGTTTTTCTCAAGTGTGAAAAATGGCGAGCGCAAGTGAAGCACATCACTCAGGTTGGACCAACACCAAGAAAAAAGGTCGAAAACACAAAAAGCACTCGGCTCGGACAAGTTGCACAACTTGTCCTCCGATACGAGACATTTTGAAAAAGATGTTTCATATCGGAACGCAGTTCAGCGTTTCCGAACGGATCCAGGAGAGAAACATGGAACCGGGCATACAGGGCAGAACATGACTGCCTAAAAAACATGTGAGCAGTGGGGCTCCCTCGAGGCATCCCACAGCCTGGTAGAGCAGGTGCCATCACTACCTCGGCTGCATTCTCTGTAAGATGCGCCGACGCTAACAGACCGCAGTCTGTTCAACTGTCGGACAGGTGACGTTAGCTTGAACACAATCGGTTTCCCAGCCAGAACCGAGCACAAGTCAATGACTGTGTGTACACCTTAGAGAGCGATTTCGATTGCTCACCGCTGATGATCTCACAATGCTGATCATCTAACTTTCTCATAAAAAGGACAGCGGAAGAAAAAGGCGCCAGAAAGTTACAATGTCTTCAAGCATGCGTTTGATGTGGTCGCAAGATCAAAATCTGTGTTACCGACAAAAGTCCAATGAGCAGACTCTATTTTCAGCATGTGCTGAAAAGCAGCTGTCTTCAAAGGAGTCCCACTAAACGGGACAGCTCGAGTTGAAATGGCGCGATCGACGTCTATCAATTCGAAGTACGCTGGCTGCAAGGCTGGTAAAAGTCAGATAAAAAGTCTGGCATCAATCTAGGGTATGAACGTGTGAGCAATACATACCCGAATATAGTCGAATGCCCGGAACCTGCAGCAGGTTTGGCGAGTGGCGCGATAATTCCCGATCGCAAGGGAAACTCACAATCCGATCGCGAAGCGCTAGGCTCTCGCTCCCCCGCCTCTTAGGGATGTCATCGGATTCCATCGGACCAGAACAGTCGAAAGATTGTTGCATGGTTGAAATGCTATTTTGTGAGATGGACGCAAAATAATAGGGGAAAGCTCGGCTGGCAGTTCAACGGGAAGCACTCGTCCAGAACTGCCAGCCACTTCATCTTTGAAAAGAATTTTGATTGTTTTCAGTGATGAGAATTTCATTCTCAACAGTCACCCAAAAAAGGAGAGATCGTGAAAAAGATTCTCTGGTTCGCCCCAACAGCTCCCATTGCCTCGCAACTCGAGGCATTGAAATACCTACACCACGACAACGTCGAGATCGTACCCACCAATGAACAAAATGCCGAGCGTATCGCTCGGCAATTCAGAGATGGAAAGTTCGATGACATGGTTGCGGTTGCCCCAGCCGCGGCCCTGCAGAGATTCTGCGAGCAAGGGCTTCGGCCCCTGTTCGCCGAAACCCGAACCGCTGAGAGTGACGAGACACCAGACTTCGTGGTCAAAGGACGAAGGTTTGTCTTCGTCCAGTTCCGGCGGCTGATCTCCGTCGGCCTCGACCTCCGCGAAACCGGCAAGTTGGCCGGCACGAAAGTCCTCGTATGCTCCCGCCACGAACCCACCGAAAGGCAGCTTGAAGAGCTGAGTCGACTGGCCGGTCAGCAGGTTCGGATCCGCCAAAATGACATCAGCAGGATGTCTGGTGGGTTCGTCCAGGCCAACGAAGTAGCAGACCTATTCAAAGACAGTGGAGCCGACGAGATGATCCTCGTTGCGCCCTACCCTGTCTTCGAAGGACTCACCAAAATGAATGTTCTTCCCCTCTACGCAGAAATGCGGAACGGGATGTTCGTAAAGTTTTGGAGAGTCCACGGCCTCAAGTGGGAGTTCGAGGGCTAGTACCTCGGGCTTCCAGCCAGTTCTTTTCTTGTTTCTTCTGGCGCACAACATAGAAACAAACTGTTCGAAAAAAGCATTCGATTCGGCGAGTTCACTCCTCGCCCTTCGATCACTGTTTTTCTTGCAAAAGAAAGGCAACGATCGAGGCAAATATTGAAACAACCAGCGCCTCGACTATGCCGGATAGGTTCCGGAACAGGTAAAAAGATGAAAACCACCAGCCAAGTCGTCTCGATCCCCACCCGCGTTTCCGCTTCCCTCACCGCAAACCAGATCTCCCGCGCAAGGGCGATCATGGAAAACGCGGGGAACAACGAAATCGCGCCGGAAGACGAAATTCTTTTTGCTCCGGATGCAGATATTCCAGAGCAGAGCCAGATCCACTTCCAACGTGAACCAATCGTCTTCGAAAAAAAGTTCCACTTCGAAGTCGGATTCTGTAAGTGCGTCACCGCCAGAGCCGAGGACGATGTCTTCTACGCTCAGGTCAACCGCGGCCGGAAGGTCATCTGGGGAAAATTCGTAAAAGGTAAAAAGGACGAAATCAGCAGAATTCAGACCGTTATCGCCATACCGGTCTATAGGGGGTGGCAAGTAATCGCCGCCTACGTAGGGGCAGCGACCCCACAATTCCCTGGTGACCCCACCGGGGATCTTCAAGAGTCCGTGGACTTCTGGTCCACCCATGCCCTCATCGAGGGCGCACTTCCCTACCATAAGGGAACAGAACGTACCACCTGCCCGTGGTAACTTCTCTTTCCTCTTCTTGGCTGACAGACCCAGTGTAAAAACGTCTGTCAAAAACCCGCCAGAGTTTAATCTGGCACGCACTCGAAAGGCGATTCACTCTCGCCTCTTCGATTAGACCAACGAAAGAATCATCTCTCGGTGGTCTTGAGAAGAGAAATCCTGAATCAACCAATTCAGGTCGGCTACATGAGCCGCTCGTTCAGAAAGGAGAAATCATGCATCCGTACACTCGCAACCTGAGGAGTCTCGAGTTAACTCTCACGTACCTACCTCCAGCGCTGAAAGACGCTGGGGTCTACATGCCCCACGGGGAAACCGCGGCGGACGAATGCCGCAAGATGCTGAAAGAAAATTTGAGTTCGAGACAAAGGGAGCGGGTCGAATACGCGTTGAGCCTCTGGGAGAAGATTTGCAGGCTCCGCGAGGAGCTGAAAACGCTAACTCCCCCATCGGAAATGCCTCCGGCCTGGAGAAAAACTGAGTCGGATCCGAAAGTTCGCTCCAATTAGCCTGCTCTTCAAAGAAAAATGGTGAGCTAGTAAAAAAGTGTTCAGGCGTTAGTCGGCTAAGAGTTTTTTAACTCATGCCGTTGCCAACGCGTAGAGATACGCGGCACTAATTGAAAGCTCGAAAGTTCGAAATCCTCGGCACCCGCCAAGGTCGGCTTCCATGGGCCGCTTTTGTAAAAAGGAGAAACCATGACCGCGACATCTAGCCCCACAAAAAGGGAAGGTAACTGGTTTAAGAACGCTCGTGGATTCGAGCGGGGTGAAGAAGTCCCGGGGCGAGAAGATCTCGACCCCGACTTCGAGATCGAGATCGAGCTAAACGTGGAAATTCTTAAAGCCCTCGGCCTCAAGGACTTCCAACATGCACCAACCGACGATTCGGCAAACAAGCTCCGAATCGTCGCGTGGGCCGACGATTCGGAAGGTCGCAAGGTAGTGATATCGGGGAGTAAAAATCTCTCCATCGACCATAGCTACGAATACGAGGATATCCTAGAGGTGACTGAAGCTACAGACATCATCCGAAGCCTCGTGGAAAGAGAGCGACAAAAAAAACTGACCGCTAGAAAAAATCGGGAGTATAAGAAAAATTTGGCCGCGATCGTTAGCGACGATCGCCGCTTCCACGGCGAACATGTTCAGCTTTTTATGACTGCGCTGGAAGCCACAGCAGACATGAATAAAAAATACACCACGGCGATTGTCGCCGTGGTGCTGGAAGTCTTCTCCCGGGAGAGGGCCAGCTCGGGAAAACTTCGAGACGGCCTCGAGGAGCTCGAAAAAGCTCTAAAGGCCCTCTAAAAGGTCTTCCTTCCTTGTTTCTTCCCTGTCATGAACTGACAAATAAGAAACAAGACAGTGTTACCGCACTCGAAAGGCGATTCACTCTCGCCTCTTCGACTAGATCAACGAGAAATTGTTTTCTCGGTGGTCTTGAGAAGTTCAAAGAAACGAAGGGCTCACTCCCCTTCGCCCCAACATGACTATCTGATGATGTATCATCGGATTGTTATGTTGGGGCAACACATCGAACTCTCTCTTGATGTGTTCCTCAAGTCATTCACCACCCAGCAATGGGTGGTGTTTTGTTTTACGAAAAACTTTCTCATTATTGAGTTATTCAAATCCGTCATTGCAAGGAAGGTAATCCTGACGTCCGGCGAAGCCGGATCCGGCTTCGCTGGAAAGCCTGAAACCTGGTTCGTGATCGTAATAATCAATGTTCGAATAATAAGCGTAGATTGCTTCGTCGAATGATTACATTCTCCTCGCAATGACGGATATAAAAAAGGAAAATGTATTGCAGGATGCTTTTGAACGCACAAAGACGGCCCAGGACAGGCCGTCTTTCGTTGGTGAGGAGCGTTGCCATGCGTCACGTCCTTTCGATGAGACCTTGAAGAAGTGCAATCGAGATCCGCGGTCTTTCACTTTCTCGCAGATTTCGAATCACCAGAGCGAGAGTCTCCGCAACTTCTGAATCTGGAGAAGAAAGCCCTGTCCGAAGCGCTCGAAGCTTGGGAGCTACGTCTGAGTTCATCCTTTCGTGCATTTCATCAGCATCAGCGTCCCCGAACTCCGCCATGATGTCCTCAATCGCAACAATGATTGTTCGAATCGACCGAGCGAATGGGGTCTCTTCAAGAATTCTTTGACCACCTCCCTGTTCCGCAACCAGAACAGTACCAGCGGCACTTCCGACTTCCTTTTTCAATGTCTCAAGAACATTAATGGCAGTTGGAGGAGAGAGCACCCATCCACTCAATGCGTTTTCGACCGCTTGCAAAACCTTCGGACTGTCAGCCAGCTCCATTCGAATTCGCGGAAAAATTCCACGAAAACCATCTCTTCTCCGAAACTCGTTTGTGTCATCCTCGTATCTATCGACCACGTCTCCAATGGCCAAGATAAGACCATTGACTACTTCTACAGTAATTCTCGCTTTCGGCATGAATGCTCCCTTGCCAAAAAATGTTGATTTCCTTGGGAAAACCCCTTTCATCGTAGTCAAAACGCATTACGTTGTCTATACTCCGGCCATATGGAACCGATTCGTCTCAATAAATATCTGGTCGATGCTGGTGTGTGCTCAAGAAGAGAGGCGGATAGGCTGATTACATTGGGAAAAGTGCTCGTAAATGGCGCTCGGGCAGCGCTTGGGCAAAAAGTCGATGGATCGGAAAAGATTGTGGTCAAAGGAAAGCTTGTAGAAAAGCCGTCGAGTAAACGCGTGTACATTGCCTATCACAAACCTATTGGAGTCATTTGCACCTCAGATCCAAAGGCAAAAGACAACATTATTGACGCCGTAAAGTATCCAGAACGTATTTTTCATGTTGGGCGGCTTGACGTTGCTTCTTCTGGATTGATTCTTCTCACCAACGACGGCGACGTCGTCAACAAAATCTTGCGTGCAGAAGGAAAACACGACAAAGAATACGTTGTGACTATCGACCGAAGTGTTAGTCCGGAGTTTGTGCAGATTCTTAGTGCTGGAGTAGAAATCGACGGAAGAAAAACATTGCCCGCAAAAGTCACCAAACTTGGTGACACTTCTTTCGCAATCACGCTCGTTGAAGGACGAAACAGACAGATTCGCAGAATGTGTGAAGCCATGCACGTCAACGTTAAACGACTGGAACGCATTCGCGTCATGAATATTCATCTTGGTGACCTTCCCGTAGGAACATGGCGACATTTAACGCCGGCAGAAGAAGCACAGCTCATGCGCATGTTGGGAGTGACGTCTTCAAAAGAATAACGTATGCCGGAAGTTCTCTTTTTTCTTCTTTTTATTGCTCTTCTTTCTTTTGCCTGGGGTGCAATTTCTTGCGCGCCCTGGGTTCCGACGATGAAAGCGGAAAGCAGCCTTCTCGTCGATAATCTCAAGATCAGTCCCTCTGCAACAATCTACGATCTTGGCTGTGGCACAGGATCAATTCTCTTCGCATTCGCAAAGAAGTATCCAAACGCAAAATGTATTGGCTACGACGTCTCACTCCTCCCTCTCTTCTTCGGACTTCTCAGAAAATTACGGTCGCCAAAAAAATACAAAAACGTTTCATTACGATTCGGAAACCTCTTTCAGCAACATTTTGCCGACGCTGATCTTATTGTCATCTTCCTCATGGAAAAGTCGTACAAAAAGTTATTTGAAAAACTTACATCTGAAGCAAGGCCAGGAACCGTCATCGCTCTTGAAGCTTGGCCAGCGCCAGATAGAGAACCACTGCAAAAGTTTGAAGGAGAAAAGCTTCTTCCGTGGTATGTGTATGAGATTGGAGGGGGGAAATGTGAGAACGTAAAGTGAACCTTTGAATTGGGGGAATGAGGCGGTGGTCATCCCAGAATCAACAGTCATCCCTGCAACGGTGGTCATCCCCGCGTAGGCGGGGATCCATCCCTGCTAAGAACTGAATGATCATGATCGTCGCTGTTATTGCAGTCATCCCTGCAACGGTGGTCATCCCAGAATCAACAGTTACTCCTGTAATGGTGGTCATCCCCGCGTAGGCGGGGATCCATATCTATCAATATCAAAATCTCACCATCACCCGCTCGCCTCTTCAGAATATTTTTGTAAGCACACTGGATCCCCGCATACGCGGGGATGACTGCAATGATTGAGACATAAGAAAGGAGTGAATCCCTGCCTACGCGGGGATGACTGAATAGAACATCCGCCATTTACAGAATGAGACATCCGTCGCTACGAGATAAAGCTTCTGTCACCTACAGAATGAGACATCCGTCACTTTTTGTATGAAAGTGATTGTGAAGAGAATGTGAAGTGAGTCTTTGAAGGGGGTTGGGATGTGAGAGTAAGGGAAATATTTTTGAAAAGGAGTGACGGGGCTAGGAGTGAGGTAGGTCTTTTTAAAAAGGGGTAGTGGTTTTTTGGGGTTTGAAAACAGGGCAGCATGACTGTCTACGATCAAGAAAATGCCTTGAAGATGAGATCGAATAGTAAATGCTCTTAACGAACTGTCACAAACGACTGTCGACGGACACAGAACGTCACCACATTCCACCAGAGTTTCTTATTGCAAGATGGTTGCATTAACGAACATCATGTTTTCAAAAACAACATCCCAAGCTCCTCGTCGGCACAAAACATTTCTTTCTTTCAATCACCATCTATTCAATGTCTCCTTCCCGTCACCTCACATTCCTAACCCCTTCAAAAGACTCACTTCATTTCCCAGAATCCATCAACGATCACTTCACTCCCCCACCCCACGGTATACTTTCCACCATATGAAGCCCCTTTTTATTCTTCCGTTTGACCACAGAAGCGGACTCACGCGCGAGCTTTTTCAAGTTGCATATCCGCCAAGTGCAGCAATCGCAAAAAAAATTGTTTTATTAAAACACGTCATCTTTGAAGGATTCCTTCAGGCATATCCTGCGGCACAAAAATATGGAGACTGCGGAATTCTTGTTGACGAAGAATTCGGCGCGAGCATTCTGAAACGCGCAAAAGCAATGAATATCATTCACGCGGTTTCCACGGAAACAAGTGGCGGCAGCACGTTCGACTTTGTTCACAAACGCGGGTTTGGTCGCGCGCTTCTCCAACAAGATCCGACGTATGCAAAAGCGCTCGTAAACTACAATTTTGCCGACGACGAACACAACGAAATAAAAATGGAAAAGCTCCGTGCGCTTTCAGAATTTTGTGACGCAGAAGGAATTCCCCTCATGCTCGAACCGCTTGTTCATGGCAAGAAATCACCACTTGCCATGACAACAACAATGGTTCGAGACATGTACGCACACGGCGTCCATCCGTCTCTATGGAAACTTGAAATGCAAAAAACCACAAAAGACTGGAAAAAGCTTGCTGCAGTTGCAAAAGTCCCCATGATTCTTCTTGGCCACGGCGAATCACAGCGCGTTGTTGACGAGTGGGTAATCACCGCAGCAAAAAGCGGCGCAGTCGACGGCTTTGCCATTGGACGAACCATCTTTTTTACACCAATCAAAAAGCTTCTCGAGCAATCGATAACAAAACAACAGGCCATAGACGCCATTGCAAAAAACTATCTTCATTACGTGAAACTTTGGGCAAAAAATACGCTATGACCTCTTCTATCCTCACCATCGGCTCTGCATCTCGAGATGTTTTTCTTCTGTCAAAAGCATTTCACGTGTTCCCCATGCCAGGAAACCCGAATGTTCTCGCGGAATGCGTAACGCTCGGTACAAAAATCGACGTCGACAACCTTGTTCTTGCTACTGGTGGCGGCGCAACAAATGCAGCAGTCACTTTTCAGCGCTTTGGGTTCAAAACGTCGGTCATGTCTCGTATTGGCGCAGATGATTCTGGAGAATCCATTCTGAAAGAACTTCGTGCTGCGCTTATCGACACATCGCTCATTACCGTTGCAAAAAAAGAGGCAACGTCATATAGCACGCTTCTCACTACAGAAAATGGCGAACGAACCGCACTCGTTTTTCGCGGCGCAAGCGCAAACTTTTCAGAAAAAGACATCAAGCTTTCAAAAATAAATCATGACGGCGTGTACCTCTCCTCTCTTGGCGGAAATACTGCACTCGCAACGTCGATCGCGAGAACGTGTAAACAAAAAGGGTCGTTCTTTGCATGGAATCCTGGAACGCAAGAGCTCAAAGCAGGACGTGGACTCGACCCTATTCGCAAACTCGCAAATGTCCTTCTCGTGAATCTTGAAGAAGCACAACTCCTCTCTGGCAAATCTGCAAACGACCCGAAAATTCAATGCGAACTTCTTGCACTTCCCGGATGCATAACCGTCATAACCGACGGACAAAATGGTGCATTCGTACGAAAAGAAAAAACAACATGGCACTGTCGAACTTCTGGAGTTCAATCCGTCTCACAAACTGGTGCTGGTGATGCATTCGGTTCTGCATTCACCGCAGGCATCATGAACAACCTGAGCGTAGAAGATTCGTTGCGTTTAGGAACCATGAATGCAGAGAATGTTGTTCAACATATTGGAGCCAAGGCTGGTATACTCGCCGCATGGCCAAAAGCAACAGAACTTGCGGCGTTTAGAGTAAGAAAGCTATGAAAAATATCACAGGAGTCCACAAAAATTCTCGCGCATGGATGACGATTCTTCTCGTCTCTGCCGCAGCGCTCATTATTCTTATTATGTGTATTGCCGCACTTCAAATTGCTGTAATTGCGGGAAACTAATCTATGGACGCTTCGCCATCATCGTCATTGAACATGCAACAAAGCAAAGTTCACGTCTGGATGCTTGTTCTCCTTGTATGGACCGCAGTATTTTCCCTCATCGCAGTCGGACTTTTACTCACAAGAAATCCCAATTCCGGCCTCTCAACTTCCGAACTTTCTGCAGCCTGCCAAAACGGAACCATCAATGGAATCACAACGAATCTGACAAGAATCGCAGAAGCCTGCGCAACTGCAGAGCCTGTCGATACGAGTAATATCACGATTAAAGGCACTGAACGATATCCTGGTTTTATCGCTCCAACGGGATGGCACGTTGCTGGATCATGGAACAACAGCATCTACACCATTGCCATGAATGACGAACCAATGATCATTCATGTTTTTGACTCTGAAGGCACGAATCTTGAAAAAATATCCATCTCGACTGCCGAACTTCCAACCGGAGCTGGGTCTGATTCATCTGCGTACGTCGCATCACTTTTTAGTGACAGTCGCTTTTCTGAAAAATCCACCACGTCACAAACACTTACGAATGGAACTCTTTATACAACAACGCTCAAAGAACGTATAGAAATCGACATGGGAGACCATCCTCAAACCATTCTTCATTTCTTTACACCAACTCGACTGATCACCATAAACTACAAAAATGGAACGGCCGATTCTGCATGGGCAACAATCGAAGATTCTCTCGACTGGTCAACGGTAAAGTAGCCGCGATCTCCTTTTTATGCCTCGAATCTTTGTTGCTCGACACATCCCTTCTCCGGGGCTTGAAATGCTCAAAGCGCTGCCGAATGTTACGCTCGAAGTTTATGGAGAAGACCAAATTATTCCACGAGCCGACCTTCTTGCTGGCGTAAAAGGCGCAGACATCATTGTTTCAATCTTAACCGACAAGATCGATACCGAGGTTTTCGACGCTGCTGGGCCACAGCTCAAAATGGTGTCAAACTACGCGGTCGGATTCGACAATATTGACGTTGTCGAAGCAAAGAAACGAGGAATTATTGTCACGAACGCGCCAACACCCGAAGTAAGTGAATCTGTTGCAGAACATGTTGTTGCACTCATATTCGCTTTAGCACACCGTATTGTAGAAACTCACGAATTCACTCGTGACGGGAAATACAAAGGATGGGGACCGGAAATGCTTCGTGGAACTGACGTCATTGGAAAAACACTTGGTATTATCGGCGCAGGCGCAATTGGATCTGGACTGGCACGACGAATGAAAGATGGATTTGGCGTAAAAATTATTTACAACAATCCGCATAAAAATGAAAAGTTCGAAGCTGAATTTGGCGCAGAGTTCAAAGAGAAAGAAGCGCTCCTTCGAGAATCGGACTTTGTAAGTCTTCATGTTCCCCTTCTCCCTACTACTCATCATCTTATCGACGCTACTGCCCTGGCGATGATGAAGCCAACCGCGTTCCTCATCAACACAGCCCGTGGCCCAGTTGTTGACGAAGCTGCATTAGTCGACGCGCTAGAAAATGGAAAGCTTGGCGGAGCAGGACTCGATGTATTTGAAGGCGAGCCAAACATTGCCGCAGATCCAAAGGTCGCAGATCGATTACGCAAACTAAAGAACGTCGTTCTCACGCCACACACCGCAAGCGCAACCGTTGAAACTCGCGCATCAATGAGCAAACAAGTGGTCAAAAACATCGAGGAATTCTTGGCTGGAGAAGTTCCAGAAAACGCAATAAAGCAGTAGAGCTATGCTGGGCGTGGCTTTGACGAGCATTTCAAAGTTTGATACTCTTTTGTCGCTTAAGGGCCAATAGCTCAGTTGGTAGAGCACCTGCTTTGCAAGCAGGGGGTCCAGGGTTCGAGTCCCTGTTGGTCCACCACAAAAACACCGACTTCACGTCGGTGTTTTTGTTTCCCTACGTAGCTCCGTCATACGAAGCGAAGTGGGATAGCGTTTTATTTTTTTCATCCTACGAATGAACTCACGAGAAGTATACTTTGCACATCTATGTTTTGTGCACGAACCTTTTCTCTTTTTCTCTTCGCTGCGTCGATGAGTATTTCTCTTTTTCCACGATCGATACACGCCGCTACCACACCAGACATCCGCATTCTCGACAATGAAGGAAATGTCATAACTGTTTTCGCGCCATATAGTGATTCAAACGCACTCATCACAAGCATCGCTACAGCAGATCTTGGTAATGATGGTATTGCAGAAATTCTTGTTGGTGCAGGAGAAGATGGTGACCCAAGTGTTTCTGTATTTCGACAAGACGGTTCATTCATCGGTTCATTCCTTGCCTATGACGTTGCGTATCGCGGTGGAGTAAATGTTGCGTCGTGCGACATCGACGGTGACGACGTAAATGAAATCATTACGAGTGCTGCATGGAACGGCGGACCGCATGTTCGAATCTTTAATGCGATGGGCGTTCTTGAGAATCCAGGATTCTTTGCATTTGAAAGTTCGTTCATGGGAGGCGCAAACATCGCATGCGGCAATCTTGTTGGAGATGAAGCGTCTGAGATTGTTGTAAGTGCAAGTCTTGGCGGCGGACCAGTCGTAAAAGTTTTTAATGGATTCGGAAATCTTCTCAGCGAAACATTCATCGACGACGCTTCAAAAAATACTGGCGCAGCAATCGCGATCGCAGACATCGACCATGACAGCATCGACGAAGTTCTCACTGCAACAATGGGATATGCAACACCGAGCGTTACGGCATGGTCTTTCGATGCATCGTCATCGAGTCTTGTTGCAGTACAAACTGAAACTTCACTAACAACATCGTCGTCTCTCATTGCACCGATTGGAGTCGATGATGTAACAGGAAATATTCTCATCGCAACACAAGGCTACGTCACTCCACAAATCCAAAGCATCAATAATACTCAATCGTTTCAACCCTTTTCCGCAGATGCAACACACGCAATCTCTGCATCAATCATCTTTGAAAAAGGAAAACAAAAAGGATTCGTTCTTGCAAACGTCGCACCAAAAATGAATAACGACGTTGCTGCAAAATCTATTCGCATCGACAAATCGCAACAACGATTAACCACGTACGAATACGGAGTTCCAATGCACACCTTTTTTGTTTCAACTGCAAAAAAAGGATACGTCACGCCTGTAGGAAAAACGGAAGTACGTGAAAAACTTTTGTATCACGATTATGTTTGGGTATTCGGAATTGGTGATCCGCGAAATTACAATGTGCCAAACGTAAAATGGAATTTACAAATCTACGATCATATTTATATTCACTGGGCATACTGGCACAACAACTTTGGTCATCCAATGAGCCATGGATGCGTGAATGCAAATGCAGAAAATTCAGAATGGATTTTTGATTGGAGTGATGTTGGTACAACCGTGAACATTGTTGAGTAGATGAACTGTGTATAACTGAAGATGTTTTATTCTTTTTTCTTTCATCACAAATTTTTCACTGTTATACTTACATCAGCGTTGTAACATTCGTGTTGCGATGACACCGAACATGATGAACTCATCAGTGTTCAAAAAAGAAAGGAGGTGGCAAATATGGCAATGAAGAAAAAGGCTGCAAAGAAAGTAGCAAAGAAGCGCGCACCTGCAAAGCGAACGGCTGCAAAGAAGGTAGCGAAGCGCAAGGTCGCAAAAAAGGCTCGCGCATAAATTTGCTAAAAATTCCCCGTCACTTCCGTGATGAGCATATTCCCTGGAGGAGATGCTGATCCGTAAGTGTTCGGGGAATTTTGTTTTTGATTTTTTTGTTTACAACTTTCATCACAGTAAACATCATCGAAAAGATTTGAAAGAAAACAGCGCCGACCGTTGAGGCCGACGCTTTCGCGCGAAACAAGAGCTGATCATGTCTGACCGACGGGCTCAACCAGTACGGTATATTTACTGAGCCTATCTTCTGACTCACGGAGAAGCCCAACATCACGATAACCATTGCTACGAAGGCTCAAGTAGACTGCAACTTCTTCACCATCGACGGGCCTCCATCGCCCACCCAAGACCAGAAAAAGGGTGGGAGGCACGGAACCCTTTGCTCTTGCCGCATAACGAAGCGCCTTGTCAACATGAACAGCTCGCATTGGCGGAATCATCTTCGCAAAAATCACCTCGCAAGCTGCGAAAGTATTATCCGTTTCTCCAAGCACTTCTTCAAGCCTCACTTCCCGAACATCTTCGAATGAGACATTCGAATCAGCTCCAGGAAAGTGTGCCTCGATAACATCATGAAAGAGCACTCCAGATTTAGTAGATCCGCTCCTTATGAACTCAAGGAGGAGGGATTCGATCGGGGAAAGACGTTCGTGATCCTGATCGAATACCGTTCGTACAAGAACAACTGAGCTGAGGTCAACTGGCGATGAACAATCTGTCAGACGCGCGGCGACATTCGTCGGCGCTACTAGAAAGCACGGGGGTGGGAACGTCCCATTTTCACCTGTCATTGTTTTACCTACAGGAAATGGCTACGCCCCATACAAAACCAGAATGGTCTGCATAAAGCTTTTGCCAGTACGGTCGTTTTCGACCGAGAAAATACATTAACAAAAAATGGCTCAAAAGTCAAGCCATTCTTTGCTAATCTTGGCGGAAAATAAAGAAAAACGCCTCAAAAAAACACCACCGAGCTCGTTGCGTTGAGCTCGGTGGAAATGGCGAAACAGCTAACCGCGCGCGTCTCTCACTTCCTTCTCCTCGTCAGTCATCGGGAAACAAATGCAATATCTGTCTCCACTAAAGGGAGAGAAGAAACACGGCGATATACGCCACGCAGGCTCATTTTTTTGAGGACTGGGACTACACAGCGTGACATACCTCGCTAAACCAAGGTCGCTAATACTCGATAGGTCAATCTGCCCGAAGCCATGAATCATGGGTATAGCAGCTGGAATGTCTTTAGCATTTTCAGCTAAGAAGAGTATCGTTTCCGCTGCAAATCCAGGACGACGGCCGTCTTTTAAAAGAAGCCAAAAAACCTCTTGTAACGGCACATCATCAGAAAAACGAAGAATTTCAGCTCCACGAACGGAAGGCTCGATGAATGTTGGGAAGTTCTGACTGCTGATTGTCGTAGAACCTCTACAAACGGATGCCGGCACCCGACGAAGAAGTTTGGGAATGACACCAGGAATCGGGGCTTCAGACCGCAGAATTTTTTCGAGTTCCCGAGATTTCACTACAGGCGTGAGATTAGGATCAAAAAAAACGAGAGAGGCGCGGAAAAGAAGGAGAGACATGAAAACCCCTTTGGCAGATGCCATTAAGCTGATGTTGATGTGAATGTTCGTTTCACCACCATATATTAGAAAAAATGGCTCAAAAGTCAAGCCATTCTTTGCTAATATTCGCTAGTTTTCCTGTTTTAAACCCGAGACTGGAGACGTTCAAGACGAATAATGCGGGCGTTGTGACTGTTGAGTTGAGGTTGGATGTTGTCTTCGATCACATCGATAATGTCGTCACGTAATTGAGAGAATCCCTTTTCCATTTTTACGAGAATCTCTTCACGAACGCTATCAACTCTTTCGTCGAGATTGTCGAGCCGCTTCTCGATAAGATTAAATCGCTTCTCGATTTTCTTGTCTTGTTCGCCAAACATCTCACGTAACACTTTAATATCATTGGCATCAAACATATGTTAGATGCTATACGAACCACCGCTTCCTCCCGAGAAACGTGTCGTAGGAATAAATCACAGGAACCGTGGGAATACACTGAGACTATCACGATCGATACGTCACAACAACAATGCCTTTTCTCTTGCGATAATGAAGATCTAGTTCACTGTACGATGTTCTAAGCGGATAAGTCGAAGTTCGTGATCGTCAATCTGCGGAACAATCTGACGATCAAGAACATCTGCAACACCATCAAGAATTTCGTCACGAATCTTGTCCATTCTATCCATCATTCGTGTCTCAGACATGAATACAGCGGAGCTCACCACCGAATGCATCTCATCACGAATTTCGCGTTTTAATTCTCGACCAAAAATCTCATTATTTTCTCGAAGAGACTCACGCAAAACAATTCGCATCATTCCATCGAGCGTCTCAATATCTTTTTTACTGAACATAAAAGCTTTACAACGCAGACCACTTCTTGTCTCCCTCAAAACAAGAATGCTGCAAAAATAAACTTATGTCACCAGGGATTATTTTTATCCTACATCTTGTTCAATGTCAGATCAATCGTTAAAAACTTTCGCCTTTCCAAAGATTCCGTCATACCCAGGAGTTATCAAAACGTTGCCAGATCGAACTCGAAAAATTGCCTCTGCAATATGATCGCTTGCAATCGATGCAATGTCAGATCGTGAAGCATCGAGAAGAATGTGAAACTCGTTTCCAATCTCTGAAATCATTTTTTCATACATGGCCTGCACTTTCTTACTCGAAGGCGATGAGACACTAAAACATTCCGCAAGAATTTCTTGAAGAGGAACAATGGACTTGAACGGAACGTGATTCGAAGGAATCTTTGCGATCTTTCTGTCTGCAAGATCGGCGACACGAGACAAGACTCCGACCGTCAATGGTCGCTTACATTTTGGGCATACACCGCCGATTTTCTTCGTTTCGACAGGTTCGCAAGAAAATCCACATGCTGCACAGCCATCTATGTGGTACTTCCCTTCTTCTGGATGAAATTCAATTGTATATTGAAAGGCTTTCGTATCACGCTCACGAAGAATACGAATAAACTCGTCGTACGAATACTTTGACTCTTCAATATTGAACACGTTCGCTTCGCGACCAAAGTTTCGCGGAGAATGCGCGTCCGAATTCGAGATGAGCATCACATTGTCTAGCGCCGAAAGCGAACGATTCATGAGTGGATCGCTGGAAAGACCTGTTTCAATGGCGTAAATATATGGCGTCATTTCACCAAAGCATTCTTCAAGACTATCGAATCCTGATTTCGATCCAAACACCGAAAACCAAGGCGTCCATGCGTGAGCAGGAATCAAAAGGATTCGCTCGTCGATATCACGAAGGTGCTTATAGAATTCTTCAGAATCAAGACCAAGAATTGGGCGACCGTCAGACCTCCTATTAAATCCGCGTTTGTCTAGCCATGTATTAATCTTTCCGACTGATTCAATCGACGGTGCAAAAAGAATATTGTGCGTTCGACGAGTTTTGCCTCCACGTTTGTAAATCTGCGCAACTTCAGTCGTTAACATGTAACGCACTAATGGATGCTCGCCAGATTTTAATCGATAAAGACCTTGTTCGACTTCAACAAGTTGTTCTTTGATCTCCGCAAACCATTTTGGATGCGTAAAATCCGCAGTGCCAAGAACGTTTACACCCTTCTTCTCACACCAAAGAGCATTATTTTCTAGCGTGAGCTCTTGCGAACAGGCACGCGAAAACCGCGAATGCGAATGCCAATCTGTTATGACGCGCATAGTAATATTTTTAATCGACGAATATTCAAAATCGCCACAAGCAAAGTCAACGTCAAAATAACACCGGAATATTCCAACATACTTCCCACTGAAAAACTTCTGCGAGTCATCATGAATAGAATATCGGAGACCGTGCTGACCGAAAGAAGAAAGAGAACAACGCCGATCACAATTCGAATGATTCGCTTATGAACGATCGAGAATCCAATAAAAATAACAGCGAGAAATATAAGAAACGCCTTCGTAATCGGCAGAAGCGCAATAACATGTGTTGCCCCGATTGCCCAGAATATAATCGTAAGCCCAATTGATCGAGATAGTGCTTTTGTCTGTGCTAAGTACACTGTCGAAACTGTCATGAGCGCCGCAAGAATACTGATCCAAATCGCTGCATGTAAAAGATCGCTCGTTACCGTTCCAACCCCTCGAGCACTGTAAGAATAATCAATAAACTTCCCGAAAAACTGCCACCATAACATTGGACCAAATCCAAGAATAATGCTCGCAATAACTACAGAACCACCAAAAAGTGGTGATGCGCGAAGCAATCGGAGAACATCGGAGGAAAAACTTTTTATTGCGTTTTTCGCACGTAAACCCCACGTCTCAACAAAAACAAACATATTCATACGCCCGAATCATAGCAAGGATATTCCTACGACGGCAGCCTGTCCCAGAGCTCAAAAAAAAGAGCACATTGCGTCTCATACATCGCTCGATTGTCCACGATCAATCCCGTAAATTCACCACGTCGATCCAAAAAAATATTCGCAACTTTCCCTGCATAGATTAAAACATATGTCGGCGCGCCCGCTGTGCCGAGAATATGTTTACGCTCATCAAGACCAGATGTTACTCCTGGAGTTCCAAAGCTAATATTTTTAACATGAATCCCCTTCTCAATCCTTCGAAGGGTAAAGTCTGGTATTCCTGCATAAAGACCGGCACCGCGAACCGCGCTAGAGGAATACACAAAATATTCTTTTTCGTACTGTTGACCAACGCATTCAAGAACATCCTCAAGAATTGAACGAACGCCTTCAGAACCTTCATACATTCGAGCTGTTGGATGGCGGTCACCATTGTCATGAAACGTTTTTAGCTGCGAAACCATCGAATCTAGCTCTGTAGTAGCCTGATGCAATGCTTCTTTCTTTTCTTTAGCCATTTCCGTCAACCTATCTGGTGATGTTGCAACAAAATACTGTCGAGTTTCTGCATTATAAAAACGCGCCAAGCCATTGGCTTGGAGCTCTTTCAATACATCATAGACAGATCCACGATTCATTCCGGTCGCTACAGCAAGCTGACGCACGGAAGACGGACCTTCTTTTACCAGTGACAGATAGACCTTGGCCTCTTTCAAGGTAATCCCGAGCGCTGAAAATAGCGATTCATACCCTTCCATAAATCGAAGCGTAGCGGAATCTCCTCGTGGCCGTCAATGAGAATACGAACACCGAAAAATCATCTTCGAAGAGACTCTGCCTGAGCCAACTCTTCTGGAGAATTGATGCCGATGACGTCAAAAGGCTCGGCCGATGCAGTGACAATTGGCATTCCGGCTTGCATTGCAGCTGCAACAAGGTCTGTAAGATAATATTCCCCACTTGCATTTGTATTCTTCAACATTTCTAGCTGATTCCAGGCCCAATCAGTAGGAAATGCAAAAATTGCTGGATTGACTTCTGTAATGCCCAATTCATCAAATGTTGCGTCCTTAGCCTCGCGGATAGCCACAACGTGCCGAGCTTCGTCGCGCAGAATTCTTCCCCAACGCACAAACGTTTGAAAATCACCTTCAAAATCTGGAACAGTAGCTGTTAACATAACAAAAGCTCTTGGATTCATCTCTTGAAGCCCAGCTATCTCTCGAATAACTTCTGGGCGAAGAAATGGATGATCGCCGTAAAGCACAATCACTCGATCCGCGTTTCCAATGGCTTCTCTGGCAGATTTTACTGCGTGGCCAGTTCCGAGCTGTTCCTTCTGTACCGCATAATCGACGGAATCTCCAAGTGCCTTTCGAAACATTCTCTCATTTAATGCGCTTACAACAACAATCGGTTTTACGTCAACGCCAGATTCTTTTACGCTCCGAATCAACCTCGACACCATCGGCTCACCCGCAACTGTGATTAACGGCTTTGGAATTTCGCTCTTCATCCGCGTCCCCTTCCCCGCTGCAAGAATAATCACCCTGGTGTTCAGCATAATAAAAAGATGGTAGCACGTGGAACCTTACAAAACAAAATCGAGCCCATAAGCTCGATTTTATTTCTTTTCAAAAGATGCTTTGTCCTGGCGGCCACCTACTCTCGCCAACCTTGACTACCATCGGCCCGAGCAGTCTTAACGACCGTGTTCGAGATGGGAACGGGTGTGACCCTGCCGGAAGTGCCACCAAGA
>JBAYHK010000010.1:0-28469 GCA_041666145.1 Patescibacteria group bacterium
CCTTGTCTTTTTGAGAGCAATTTCAATCGCGGGGAGGTTCTATGTACACAGGGATATCGTATAATGGTAGTACAACGGTCTCCAAAACCGTTAGCGTGGGTTCGATTCCCCCTATCCCTGCCAAATAAAAACCACGGATTTATTCCGTGGTTTTTATTTGGCGTTGAAAACGAAATACTTATTCATGCGTAAGCGAAGTTTATATGTAATTCCCCTTATTTCCCAATAAAAATCCTGCGTCTTTCAACTTTTTGTTATGATAGGATAGCTTCATATTTCATCTAAAAACGACTATGGAATCAGAACAAAGACCAAAAGTTGGGATAGGGGTCATGATCGTAAAAAACGGTAAAGTACTCCTTGGAAAAAGAAGAGGATCGCACGGTGCTGGCGAATATGCTTGGCCGGGAGGACACATGGAATACATGGAATCTTTTGAGGGATGCGCAAAACGCGAAACAAAAGAGGAAACCGGAATGGAAATTGAAAATATACGTTTCTTGCGATTGTTAAATCTAAAAGATTACGCTCCTAAACATTACGTTGATATCGGGCTAATCGCAGACTGGAAGAGTGGCGAACCGCAAATCATGGAACCGGATAAAGTAGAGCGATGGGATTGGTATGAAATGAACAAACTCCCAGAACCCCTATTTAGTACCATCCAAACCTATTTTGAAGCCTATACAACAGGTAAGAATTTTTGGGATGCCTAAATTAGGCTCTACTCACAACGACACCCATGTTTTAGATGCGCAACAATAGAAAGTTGATATGAATTCTATGAGTAATGTATTTGCGTAATTCTTTTTTATAAAATTGCTTTCTCCCAATCCAGTACCCGCACGGCAATTCGTATAGTTGACAAAAATTCATTTCAAGAGTATAAATTATTGTCCTTTGACATCACGCTCGACAAGAAAGGAGTTCAACACAATGGCCGTTTCCTTCAAAGAAATAAGTGGTAACTTAACTTCGGATATTCTTCGCGCGGCGATGGTAAGCGGAGAACGACTCAAGATTCCTCTCAGACGAAGTGGTACCAATGTAGTCGGGGATGGACACGTGGATGTGATTCGTGAAGACAGTGAACACAGCAGGTTTATTCTCACGATGACCTACTGGCCTTTGCTACTGAGTGGGGATATTGAAACATACATTTCTGCTTGGGTCGACGTTGACGAAAATGGTGTGGGAAGTAATATCTGCACCAAGCTCGCCCTTAGCCCTACCCCGATGATCTGGGTTTATGAGGACAAAATTCAGTAGTCGTCTTATGCGCATCCGCGCCAGAGCCATCCTTCGGCTTTCGTCGTTGGGTGCGCTCTTTTTTATAAAACCGCTTTCTCCCAACCCAGCACCCGTATAGCCACACTTGGAAAAACGCACATATCCTGATACAACGCTGGCCAGTCAAAAGTTCCGAACTCGTCCGCTAGCCCCTGCCATAAAAAATTCTGCTAAGACTAGCAGGATTTTTTATTGGGCCAAAAGCGACGTTAGAACTTTTTTCTAACCTGATATGATTCAGCAAATTATATGTACTGGATTTACTATTCGATTGGAGCCACGCTCGCTCTGGGTGTATCGATGTCGCTCTACAAGATGCCTTCGTATAAGGGCTATAGCAGCTTTTTTTCCACGTTTTGGTCGAACGTTTTCTCAGCAATGTTCGTCATTCTCATCATTGCAATCGTCCAAACAAATGATTTGTTGGGCCTAGCTAGAGTCTCTTGGTATGCACTGGTGTGGGGCATTTTCTTTGCTACAACGATGGTACTGCAAAAGCTCCTCCTAAAAAGAGTCGAATCAAACGCGGTCTATCCCGTCACCTCATCACTCGGAAGTGTCATAACCGTTCTTCTGGGCATCACCTTGCTTTCGGAGAGCATTACACCGCTGCAGGGACTAGGGACCGCGATCATTCTTCTTTCCGTTTTTTTGTTTACACGTAAGGGAGGAGCATTCCATGTTGATAGTACGACGGCCCTGCTTGCACTCGGTATTATTACCGCCTCGACGATCTCCAAGTACGTTCAAAAGCTCGGAGCAGTGAATGACACCGTCACACATTTCATGTTGTGGCAGTACATCGGTGCCTCGTTATTCGCACTTGTCATCACTTACTTTTTTGAGAAAGAAGCATTTCGAAAAATTACCCGCCTCGGACAATACTGGAAAGGCTCAGCGCTTATTGGCTTCTTTAGCGCATTTGGGGGATATCTCATCTTCATGGCACTCTCCACAGGTCCTCTCTCTGGCGTATATGCGATCCATCCGAGCTACACCATCATCGCGGGTATATTCGGCTATCTTCTTTTTGGCGAGCAGCTCACTACTAAGAAGATCACCCTTGCCCTCCTCAGTGCTATCGGCGTCATTCTGATAAAGATTGGTCAGTGAGTTCTCGTTAGAGTTCTAACTTCCATTGCTAGCCCCTGCCAAATAAAAACCACGGAATAAATCCGTGATTTTTATTTGGCGTTGAAAACGAAAACGCACCCGAGGGCGATGCGCTTCGTGAACGTTGTCCTTTCAGGGCGTTCATGGCGTCACCGCGCGGGTGCGCGAGCAAGTCACGGGGCATAGATGATCACTCGCTTCTCAGAGCGCGCGATTGCGCCGATGATGGCGAACATGTCCGGGCCGGGCAGAACAACCGGACCACTGACCGCCAGAACGACGCCAAGTGTCTCATCGCCAGGAACATCGAGCTTGTTGAGGCACTCCTCGACGTAGCGGGGCGCATGCCTCCAGCAATCGATACCCACCGAATGGCAAACGATGGCGTGGAAGGTTCGGCTGCCGACGCGCTCGGTGAGCACGTCGCCGAGCTCGCGTCTCATCATGCTGGCGAGCTCGGGCCAGTAGCGGTCCGAAATGATACCCGCAAAACCCTCAAAGTATTGGCCACCCGTGTTCACCATAAACACGATGTGGCTATGGCTGGTACTGAGAATGTTTCCGTATAAGGCGTCGACGATCATGATTTACTCCGTTCGATTGATCGGCTTTCCCTGCCGTAGAGGTCGAAATTAACGACAGTGACGACAGAGTATTGTTGAGCAAAATTATCCTTTTGTCAATGTAAAATCAATGAAAATCCTTTTTATATTGGCGAGAATTGATAATTATCTTGGAGAGGTAGTAACTGTCCTTTCTCATCCCAGTACTCTGACAGCAACCTACGGAAACACACACCACATATCTTGATACAACCATAGCCCAATCAAAAGTTCCGAACTCGTCCGCCAGCCCCTGCCACGTCGGTCGCGAACAACGCGGTCTGCCACAAAAAATACAGCTAATGTTAGCTGTATTTTTCATTAGGCCATTAATGAGGTTAGAAGTTAATATCATTTTCATGGTATTTTTTAAACAATATGAGCCTATACAAACAAACAACAGATCTATTACTAAAAGGACGCGATAAAATTGTCGCCCGTCTTTTTAATGAATCGTATGTACCGGTCGGGCTTTCTGATCTCAATCATTATTTTCGTATATACGGCGCTATCCATTTCCATCATGAAAAACAGGAAGACGGATCAGTCGTTGCGATCAGCAATAACTTTCGCTATGGAACCATTATTACCCATGCTCAGCGGCTTGAAGAACTCGATGAAAAAGTAAAAGATGCAATCTTGACGGCATTTGAAGTCCCCTCGTCGTACGCAAAGGAGGCTGGAATAAGACGTACCGATGAGAAGGAGTATGCCTTCGCGTAGCGAGTTACCGGGTGACCTTTCTCATAAGAAATTTCTAAAAGCGCTCGTTCGTCTTGGCTTTGTGATAAATACAATTGGAGGAAAAGGAGATCGAAACCGTGTCCGGAATAACCTGGAATCACATTAAGTCGGAGTTATGAAAAATATCGACCAGAAAGCAGTCGGCAGCCTAGAATGGGAATCGACGAATGGTCTTCCGATTGACGATGTGATGTTTAAACGGATAAAGGATCTTTATGTTAAACAGCTCATCATTCCTGATCAGATGCCGAAACACCAATTTTTCCTGTGTCCAATAGGACTCGTTGGCGCAGGAAAAACTACCGTCACTAAACCTTTAGCTGAACGCCTTCATCTCGTTCGTATTTCGACGGACGAAATTCGCAAACTTTTAAAAGAGCAGGGATGCAACCATGTAAAAACAGCTGAAGTCGCATATAGCATCATTAGTGATTTTGCCGAAAAAGGCTACAGCATTGCCGTCGATGCAGACTGTGCTGGCAATAATGTCGCCGAAGCAATTACGCAGGCCGCCAAAGCCATTGGAGCAAAGATCGCGTGGATTCATATCAAACCGCCGGAAGATTTCATTCTTCAGAAATTGAGAAACTTTAAGCACACTTGGTTATTCAAAGATGCTGATGAAGCGATAGCGAATTATTATCGCCGAAAGCCACTCCATGAAAATTTAGATTACCCCTTCCTTTACACCTTCGATACTTCGCATCCCGATCTTCCGCGGCAGCTAGAGAACGCAATCAATATTATCGAAGCATTCTCAAAGGACGAGAGTTCTAGCATCGCGCACTAGGACATGAGAAGTTAGAATTCGCAACATTTTTTCAGTACAAAAAAACAACAATATGAAAAAAAATATTCTAGAAATTGGCCCTGGCGTTCGACCTATGCATCACCGTTCACAAAAGGAATTTGTTTTGTCGGATGATGAGCACTACACCGGCATAGAGCAAGGTCAAATCATTTTCGAAAACCCTATCTGGCATAGAATCAAAGAAAGGTACGGCAACCGGGTCAAGGTTTTTACCGGCGATCAAAAAGAGCTAACACAGATTGAAAGCGACTCTATCGATGAGTTGGTTGCCTTAGGAACTTCTGATAAGTCAGATAAGACACTCTCCGAATTTAAACGTGTACTACGAACTGGGGGTTTATTTATATTAGGAACTATGTCAGTGGGTGCTAACGCATGGAAACTCACCTTATTGCAAGCTGGATTTACAGAACTTCCGGAGCTAGAAAACTCTTACAATCTTTTCCCTCGAGCAGGCATACCTGATAGACCTTATACCGTTATGTCATTTCGCAAACACTAGTAGTGAGAAGAGTTCTAATATCGCAAAATGCTTACGTGACTAAAATGCATTAAGTAATCTTTATAAAACTAAAAGGACGGTTCTGACTACCCAACAGCGCCCAAGCCGAAGCCCGCCGCTTGCTGGCAGAACCGCCCTTTTAAGGACAACAAACCAAACACTTATGGACTATCGATCAGATAATATCTAGACAATTCAAACCTTATGACAACAAATGAGCGCCGCGAGGCGTTCTTTTGTTAGAATGAATTTCGTATGAACAAGAAGCACTCATTCGACATTGTCTACGGTCTTGCCTTTAACATTGAACGCGCAGAGACAAAAAGCGGATTTCTGCCAAGAGGCTGCGGGAATGCCAATGACAACTATTATTTCGAGCTAAGACTCAGAGGATTTGCCGAAATGCTTCGATTAGGATTTTGTAAGAAACTTTGTATCGCCGGAGCTGACGAGAAAATCAGCGAGACCGAAACCGTAAATCGAGCATTCGCAATCACCCAGATGCTCATCCATGATTACGGTATATCGGAAGATCAACTCGAATGGATCGATTCTTTGCCAAGTACCGATGGCAATCTCATCGCCATCAAAAAGCACATGGAGCAATCCAACCTTCAATCAGCGATTGTTACAAACGATTATCATATTCCCCGCTCATCATTGTTCGCGCATGCTCACGATATCGTCGCCCCATTTTATCCAGCCGAAGCATTCTTGCTTGCAACAAAACAGATGGTTCCGACTGACTTAGAAAAAGCTTTTGGTGAAGGACTGCTCGTTCAGAGATGCGTGGCAGGAATTAAAGGCATTTCAGATATGTTATTAGGACAATATTCCCCTGAAGAGAGAAAGGTCCTATCTCAACATCGTTAATAATCCTCAAGCGAAACCTATGCCAAACATTCTCATTACTGGTCCAGCAGGATCTGGAAAATCATATCTTTCTAAAAAGTGGACGGAAAAAGGAGTGAATACTATCGACGGGGATGCGATGACAGATGTCTGTCGATGGTTCGATAAGGATGGAAATAGAGATGAGTTTCCGGAAGACATTAACAAGGCCGATGCCGCATGGTTCAGCTCCCACGTTTTCATTTGGGACGTAACAAGTCTTGCTGAGTTTTTGCAAAAGAATGAACCAATCGTCGTCCTTGGCACATGCGACAACATCACCAACGTTGTGAAGCATTTTGACCGTGTGTACTATCTGAAAATTCCGTTCAACATAGCAAAAGAACGTCTCATGGACCCAGAACGTCAAGCATTCACTGCATTTGGCAAACATGAAGAACAACGAATAGCACTCGAGAAAATGATCGCCGATGCGGACAAAAAAGCCGTCGACTTAGGAATGACCATCATCGATGCTGCCCTCCCTGCCGATGAAATACTTTCGTTGATTGATTTGTCGTAAAGGTCTTCGTTGAAAACAAAGAGAGCGTCTATGAAAATCCGCATTGCCATTGTTCAATTCAAGATCGCGCATCTTGATCGCGCAAAAAACTTTCAACGAATTGAAGGATTCATAAAAAAGGCTGCCAAGAAAAAGGCACAAGTCGTAGTTTTTCCAGAAGATTGCGTTACAGGATCCATTTTTGGAGACGTAACAAAACTCGATGTTTCACATGCAAATCGAGAAACATTCTGTGCACTCGCTCGAAAATATGAAATAGATATTGTTACCGGTTCGAGCATGGAGAAAAATCCAGACGGTAACTTCAATACTGGCTACTACATCAATGCAAAAGGTGAAGTATTGGGAACGTATCGGAAAAACCATCTCTACCCATCAGAACATTCTTTCTTAAAATCTGGGATCGAGGCACCAGTTTTCAAAACCGCTTATGGACGAGCTGGAATCGTTATTTGTTGGGACATGCTTTTCCCAGAAATCTTCGAACGCATGAAGCGCCAAGGCGTTGAGATTATGTACTGTCCAAGCTACTGGTACAAAGAGATCGCAAAAAGCATTGCCGAACACAATTCAAAATCCGAAGAACAGCTCCTCGATGCCCTCTGCTTAACTCGTTCAGTCGAATGCAATGCTGCCATGGTGTACTGCAACGCGGCCGGAATCATGAAAAATCCAAATGGAACAGTCGACACACTCATTGGCCACTCTCAAGCCATTATGCCAGCGATCGGAGCTATCAAACGCAAAACGAATAATAACGAAGCGTTCATCTTGGCAGACCTGGACCTTGGCCTTCTGAAAAAGTCAGCGGAGATGAACCTCCGCGCAGCAAGCTGGCGCGGTAAAGCGGGTTAATGTACCTATATCGTTTATTTCACTCTTATCTACCGTAAGATTAACATTTGCCGCTGTGAGTTGATGTATCGTCGCAGTTACTGCAGAAACATTAGAACCAGTGAAATCACAATCTTCAAAATATAAAGTTGTTGTTGAAACATTCAATCGAAATAAGTAATCTGTAGAACCGTCTGGATTTGTAAAATCAATACTTTTAAATTTCAATTTTGGATCTGTTGCTCCAGCATTAAAATATCGTAAATTCAAACCTGGATTCAATCTTAATTCTGCTCTTTCATCAGCATCAACATGACCATCACTATCTGCATCGTAACTTTCAAAAATAACATTATCATTAGACGTTGGATTTCCGATGCTTATCGTGGCGTATAGAGTAGCCGGTGTAGATCCAGACGCGGTGTCATTAAATAATCCTCTTACATAAACGGTGTCGCCCTGTGATATACGGGTACTTTCAACAGCCCACTCAAAAGTACTGAATCCCTTAGTCCCTGCCCCGGCCACACAACTCCTTGAAGGAATGTCGTAATGATCTGCTGTTCCGTCACACAAACCCAATGTTCCAACAGCATCTGACAAGCTGCTATCTATATAGTGAGTTGCAGCACTGGCATTGTTAATCCCTATGAAAAAAAATAGGAGGGCGAAAGAAAGATATCCGAGAGCAGCAAAAACTTTTTTGAAGAAAAATCCTTTATCTTCCAGCAGATTACCCAACATAAAATTACTAAACATTTTATAGCACAATATCATCACTTTCTGATCACGAAACTAAGTTTACACGTTCAAACGGCAATACACCACCGAAAAATTATTGAACTCCTACATTTTGGCCTATACTTTTCACTATGAACCCAGAAAACGTCCAGCCACCTTCTCGAATTGTAAAACTCCTCGGGAATATCTATCTCAGCTATTCTGCCGCCGTTCTTCCTATTGCAGGGTTCTTCCTTATTAATATTTTCCATGTCATTTCAATGAACATGGTGACATTTGTTATTTGTGTAGCAACGATTGGCATTGTTTCTGCAAGCATAGCCTCATACACAAAGCTCCCTACAACTCCATGGAAAATGGCTATTTTTCTTCTTGATGCACCGTTCTGGGCGATTCTCAGCAATCACACATGGCAGTCAATGTCCCTGACGATTACAAAAACTGCGCTCATTGAAAGCCTCACTATCCTTGGCGGAATCCTTCTTGTGACTTTATTTTCCGCGCCAAGAATTTCTTCCCGAGAGAAAATTGCCGCAATGATTGTTATAAGCATTCCGCTGATTAGTGTCATTATCGCAACGGTCCAACTTGTAAGTGACAAAGGGCTCTTTACTATCGCCGTTCTTACTGGAGGAATAATCCAGGGGCTCATTCTTCAATGGTCCATCACTCGAGTCGACAGAGTTCTCCGAGATGCAATGCCATATATTCTTATTTCCGTTACTGGATGGATGGGAACAATGCTCGCAACTGCAATCTTCAGCGCAGTAACATCATCATAACCATCATGCATATATTTGACTTTTGTTTTCTGGAAACATAGCAAATATCAGCAATAATTTTCAAAAATGTTCAATAAACATCATGACATTTGTTTGCTGAAATACTCACAGCATGCCACGATGGTCATACTATGAATAAACGTCATATTCTTTTCGGAAGCGCTGTTCTCGTTATTCTCATCACGGCGATATTTTCAAACGTTTATTTCAAACAACACGAACTCAGAGAGTCTCCGTGCACTGGAACTCCGACAGAAACAGGAACAATCACCCCATGCGCCATCGACACGGAGGAAGTGATGGAATCAGGACATGGTTTTAATTTTATTCACCCAGAAGGTATTGGTGGAATACAAACCGAAGGCGTGTCAATGATTGAACACTCCATTCTTAGCGAAGATGGTGGACCGTATTACCTCATCACGTTTTATTACAACAATAACGTGAATATCGACGCGTTCAATACAATGTTTCCGAATGGAAAGTCTGAAATGCTTGCAGGAAAATCTGTCATAAAAAGCACAGAGGCAAAGTTCCCAAATCCAGAGTACATGGCGACAACGGCCTATTACCTCAGCAATAATGGAAAAGATGCCATGGTCGTCATCGCTGCAGACGGACGCGACATGCTTGAAGATGCTAAAGTCATATTCCAAAACGGTTTTGTGTGGGAAAAAGAAACCGTACCATCACCATTCAATATCACGTTCAAATACGGAGTTGGTGCAAAAAATATTCTTGATACTTTCAACGACACATTTACAAAAGACATGATCGTCGAGGATGCTATTACAGTTCCAATGGAACTTACAAACGAAGAACTTGCGGCGATTCATAAAAAAGTTGATGAGCTGAATATTTTTGAAACTCTAGAACAAGAAAAAATCGTACAATTCACAACTCCATGTTTTAGCTACGATATTCTTCTTGAAACCGATGGCACTCAGCAAAAAGTTTTATGGAATTGTGAGGAACGAGGCTCTAATAACTCAAGGCTTGATGAACTCTCTGATTACATTCGTCTCATTGTTGAATCGAAAGAAGCGTATAAAAATCTTCCAGAACCACTCATTTAAGTCATCCTTCACTAACTTACGCCTATGTCATTTATTATCAATGTCACAAAAGTTGCAAAAGAAAACACAAACTTTCGTACCGTCCTGCACACTACAGACAAAAGTCAGCTCGTCGTCATGAATATCCCTTCCGGAGAAGACATCGGCGAAGAGACTCATGAGCATGTTGAACAAGCTCTCTATTTCCAGTCTGGTACTGGTGAAGCAATCTTGGACGGGAAAGTATCTAAAATTGGAGCAGGAGATTTGGTTATGGTTACACCAGGAACAACACATAACTTCATCAACACTGGAAACGAACCACTCATCGTCGCGACACTTTACATACCGCCAAACCACATCGACGGCACCATTCACAAAACAAAAGCCGACGCAGTCGCCGACGAAGCTGACGAGGCGTTTGGAGAGACGGTACGATAAGAAACTCAAAATCTTTTTATAAAAAACGCCTGTAGGATAACGACAACCACTTTGACAAAATCTTTAGCTTGGCTCATAGTAACCCGTCAATTCTCCAACATTGCACACAGAATCTTGTATGCAGGGCTGGAGAATTACGTCCTACTCACCACTCACCTTTCAGCACAGGAGCTACGAATGAACACAAAAATATTCAAGGGAATCGGTGGGATTCATCTTACAATGGGCACATCGTCCCTGGCACTTCTGGGATCCGGGGCCTGTCTTCTCATTTCCGCGTTGACTCCGATCTATCACCCATGGAAAATGACGTGGCTCATGGAATCGTTCGCACTCATCTGCATAGGAGGGGGGATTCCAGCGCTTTACGCTGGCTGGCGTAAAAAAACGTCAATGGCCGCCAAGGTCATCCTCAGCGTGAACACGGTGGTTCAAGGAGTCCTAGCCACATTCATCGACATCATCATCGTTCGCGAACGAGCACCGTTCCCACTCTTTCTCATCATCTCTCTGTCGATGATGGCGGTATTCTGCGTAGCAAGCTTCGCAATCGTGCTAAGAACCCACAGTAGCAATGAGAACGAAGGCATCTAGCGCGCGCCACCTTCTCACCCTCTGCCCAAAGGACCCCGTCCACGACGCACACAACAAGGACGCAAATGGAAGGACATTTTCCTCAAGACCTCAGCACCGCACTATGCATAATTCCGCATCTCCTCTCTGGAATTATCATGATCATGATCGCGATAGCCGTGGGGAGATATGTCTTCAAGAATCAGGACCACTCAAAGTGAAGACATTGGAAAAATACCCACCAGCACGGACGCCGCTTCCCCACCAAGGATAAGCGGCGTTTCTTTTTATGCATTTCTTTTCGCCTTCATAGCCGATACAATTGGCCCATACAACAATCCATCATCTATGAGCTATAAAACACTAACCGTTTCAATTGTATCGATTTCGTTGTCTACCTCTCTTGCCTCTCCGATACTGGCAGCAATGCCTTCAATAGCAACCGATACCTCGTGGAAGTCATCCGTGACGTCTCCAGACTCGTACTTCCACGTCCGCGACGGAAATGCGACGGAAATGAGCCCAGAAGAATATGTAAGTAAATATCGAACGCTCATCGGATTACCGGCGTTACGAGTGAATGAAGATTTACAACAAAGCGCAAAAAGTCACACAGACTATCAAAACAAAAACGGTTTATATAACGGCGACCCGCATGCAGAAGGCGCTTCGATAAGCGGATTTACTGGCACAACACCATCGGAACGTTGCGCGACCGCAGGATACGAATCATCTTGCGGCGAAGTGCAGGCATATGGTGATGGCGATTTATACTCAGCGATCGACGGATTCATGATGACCCCCTTTCACCGAATGGGGCTCATTGCAGCAAGCGCAACGGAAATCGGATGCGCACAAACAGGAAACTGGGTCACGTGTGACATTGGCTACCATCAATATGACGGATATTCGCAAGGAGAATTCGATGCGTCCGAACCAGTCGTCTATCCTGCGAATGGCCAAGTCATCGGAACGACATTTCCGGTCTTCGAATCGCCGATGCCGTATCCAGAATACGCAGAGCAAAATATCGGGCCAACGCTCATGCTCATGATTCCAGAAAGCTGGCATGCACTTACTGCAGAAGTCGCAATCTACAATCTCACCGACAACGAATCAATTGACTCGATCGTCCGCATCGACACTTCGAATTTTTCAACCCTTGGTGCAGTGTTCTTCAATCCAACCAGTCCGCTTGAACTCGACCACGAATACGCCGCGTATGTTCATGACACTTCTAGTGCGAATGCCTTTTCTAAAATCTGGACCTTCAAAACACAAAAAAGTTCCAATGTTGATTTTCCAAATGCAAATCAAACCATAACGTACGATGCGCACGTTGATTGGGCTAATCCAACTGGCGCAGAACAACTTGTTTCTGTGCCAGATCCAGATCTTACCGAACTCATCGATCGATTACAGGGATACATCATGCTCGCAGTCGATAACCATGGAGAGGCTTGGTATGTCGATCCCATTTCTCGTCAACGATACTATTTGAAAGATGGTCCAACAGCATACGAATTCCTCCGATCGTTCGGCCTTGGCATCACTGACGCAGATCTTGCAACGATTCCTGTCGAAGGCAGTACCACTGGTGGCGGCGCCATGGCAGAAAGACTTTCTGGAAGAATCCTTCTCCAAGTTCAGCAACACGGTGAAGCGTGGTACATAAACCCTTCCGACCTTAAACGCTACTATCTCAAAGACGGTGCCGAAGCCTATCGCATCATGCGAGAGCTTTCCCTTGGAACTTTCATGTCGTCGATCACGGGAATTGATATTGGGACGATCGAATAACGGAAATATTCTCCTCTTTTCTGTTATAATTCCTTAAAATTCATCCTTCCAGAAACACTATGTTCTTGAATAGATCGCGGCACAAAAGAGAGCTCATCGGAATTCTTGTCTCCGTCGGTCTCTTCCTTCAGCTCTGTCCAAGCGTGCAATCTGCAAGCCCCCTTTTCTCAGACAACTTCTCTTCATCAACTACGTTAGTACCAAGCTCAGGAGCCTGGATACAAGAAGGTGGCGCCTACAAACAAAGAGAAACGGGAACAAACTTCATTTCTCAAACAGACACAGCGCTTCTTAGTGATGATTTTGCATCTGAAGCACCGTCAACTCTTGCGTCGCCTTTTTCAGATTCATTCACACAAGCCGACGGAGCTGCGGCAGCTTGGACTGTAAAAAGAGGCGCTCTCAGTGTTTCGAGTAACACCTACTACGCACCAAGCGGAGGAGGAACGACCATGAGCATCCCAACAGACCCTACATTCAACTCATGGGCAGATTATCGCGTTACAGGAAACTTCAAACGCATGGGAGCAGCAGATGCTTCTGGATATTCAATTTTCTATTTCCGCGCAACGATGTCTGGAGTAAACGATAATTCTTACGCGCTTCTCTTACGACAAAATGGATCTGTTCACTTTTACAAACGAGTTAGTGGAGCATATTCCACACTTCTTGGAACGTATTCCATTACAAAAGATAACGACTGGCATGCGCTCACCGCAGAAATCGTTGGGTCAACATTTAAAATGTGGCTTGATAAAGATTACACAACTAATGCTCCAGACTTTTCAGTAAGCGGACTAACAGATTACACAACTGGAACCATGGGAGTAGGAACAACAAGCTGGGCAAGTTATTTTGACGACATCCAAGTAACTACGGTAAATAATAACTACCAATTTACAGAAAAACGCTGCAACTATTGGGCAAATAGCGGAACGTATATTGCGATTCCTGGAACATGCGACGGAGCGAGAACACTGGCTGTACTTTCAAATCCAGCATCAACTGCTTGGAAAAACTATAGAATCTCTGCACAAATAAAAAATATCGGAGCGCTCGTTTCAACGAACTATTCGATTATCAACTTTCGAACAACACTTGTTGGAAATAACGACAATTCATACGCTGCAATTTTCAGACAAAATGGGCAGGCCGATGTTTACGAAATTACGAACGGATGGGCGTCTTCTGCACTTCTTGGAACTTTCACCACCCTTTCAGACACGAATTATCACGATGTTATTCTTGAAGTCATCGGTTCTTCTCTAAAAATATGGTACGACCGAAGCAGTACAACACAGTCTCCAAACTTTCAATTCAACCATCTCACAACCTACACCGCTGGCAGCGTAGGGATCGGAACGTATGGAGCGCAAAGTGTGTTCAACTCAATCACCGTCGATCCAATCGTTTCGCTTCAGCCACAACCATCTTTTCTTTATTCCGGAGAAGACAATGTTTCAGATCTCATCATCAATTCAACAGATACAAGTGGAGACCTTACTATTTCTGTAAAAAATCCATCAGGAACCTCGTGGAGCTTAACGAATCCCGCAGGCTGCACCGGACTCGTTGATTGTCAGGTTGTCTTTCCTACAGATTTTTCAGGCGCAAACATTACAGGACTTGGAACCTATACCATCTCAATACAAAGAGGAAATAATATCTCTTCTTCTCTTCTGGAGGTCAGAGAAGCGCCGATTCTTACATTCGTACAGATTTCTGATGCACACTACAACAGTACAGATTCCACAGCGGCTCAAGACTTGAACCAACTTGAATTTTTTGCAAGTGACATAAACACGGAAAAATATTTTCCAATTCCTTCGTTTGTAGTGCCGACTGGCGACTTAACCGATGACGGAACACTAGTCGAACTTGCTGCAGTAAAAACAAAATTCGACACTTTAACTGTTCCCTACTATCCGATTGTCGGCAACCACGATACTGTCGCAGAAATCGACGGAGCAATGGGAACAAACTGGTCTAATACATTTGGATCAGACAAATTTTCCTACAGCTGGACTTCTGGAGACTATCTTTTTCTCGCCATGGATGACGCCGCGCCATTCGGCGGCTATGGATCTGAAATGGACTCAGATGCTCATAAAACTTGGCTACAAAATATTCTCAACGCAAATCCAACTAAGAAAGTCATCCTCTTCTCTCACTACAGTCTCATGGAACCTCGAGATGCAGGAGGGGCACAAAATTTCTGGCTCCAAGGCGATTCAGATGGTCTACAGACAATACTCGAAAGTCATAGCGATGTTCTTGCACAATTCGCTGGGCATAACCACGTCAACAGCATAAAAAATGAAGACGGTATTGCCTACGTTACTACTGCAGACTTTATTGGAAATAACCAATATCGCTATGTAGAAGTCTACGCAAACAAAATCGTTTCACAAATAATACGTACAGATTCTTATAGCTACACTAGAGAAGGAGCACTTTGGGACGAAAGCACAGATTCAACTCATACCGCTGAAACTTATAGTTTCGGCACTCCAGCAGAGAGAAACTTCACCATCAACTATTCCGCCGGTTTCGAAACGAGTGGAACGGAAGTGACCTCAATGATCGGAAACACAATTTGGAAAGACTACGAACTTTCTGCAGACATCACCATACGGAATGACGAAATTCTTGGACAGAATAATGCGGGACTGCTTGTCCGATATGTTGATTCAAACAACTTCTACTCTGCACTCATCGATGCTGATAGAGACATTATTCTCCTTGAAAAAACAATAAACGGAGTAAAAACTGAAATATCTCGCCATTCAGCAACCATCACTCCAGACATCGTTTACGATCTGAAAGTTTCAATTCTTGGAAGTGCTATAAACATTTATCTTAATGACGTTCTTGAGTTAACATCGACCGATACATCCGTAGCTGCAGGAAAAATTGGTCTCTCTTCATATCAAGCACTCAACGAATTCGACAATGTCCTAGTGTCATCTCTCGACACTACCGCCCCAACAGTCGAGTCCATTGTTTACAAAGATAATAACGGGGATGGAATCATCGACCAGCTTCTCATGACGTTCACGGAAACAGTGTTCACGACTTCACTGGGAACGAGTGACTTTTCATACCAGCCCAATGGATTTTCTACTGGAAGTGTGTCGAATCTTGTTCATGAAACAAATTCACTCACATTCACGCTAAACAATTCCGCAATAAATAAAACGGGAACGAGCAACGCACCGACATTTACATATTATGGAAGCAACTATTCAGGCCACGGAAACACGATTATTGATGCAGGAGAAAATCCAGTCGCGTCATGGGCTGAAATGACAATCACAGACCAAGCGGCTCCAGTAGTTGTATCTGTTTCTCCAGAAAATTCCACAACTGGAATTTCACGAATGGCAAACATCGTTATTGCATTTTCAGAATCAATGCTTACGACTTTTGCACAAAACACCCAATTCACAACTTCAGGTATACCAGGAACTTTTACTCCATCTTGGAGCTCAAGTAATTCCGTTGTAACGCTCAGTCATGGAGACAGAATTGGATGCGCAACAACAGCAAGAATCGCGCTACAAAGAACAGAAATACATGCGGCATCTGGCTCGCAAACCGAACTTGTTACTACCGGCCCATCAACAGGAAATTTTTCATTCACCACATTAGCGTGCAGTACCGATTCCTCGAGCAGCTCAAGTCAAGTGGTGCCACCAGAAACTATAATAATCCCAGTAGACGAAGAAATTCCCGCTGCAACGGAAGAAGAAATTACTAGCATAGATGACGACGGAAGAATTGTCGCAATTAATTCAGAAAAAATCGGGATTTCTCCGCGAACAGGCCAAAACGAAGCCATCTCAATAATTTCAACAGGACAATTCATCCGAAGCGACATGTTTAGTACCGTCTACTACATAGGCGCAGACAATCTACGTCACCCATTCTGGGATACTAATACTTTTTTTACTTACGACGATTCATTCAGCGGTGTTGTCTGGGTAACCAACGCAACAATCCCTACCCTATCCATCGGAACGCCGATGCTTCCGAAATCTGGAACAGTGCTCATAAAAATTCAATCAGATCCAAAAGTCTATGCAATCGAAGGAGCTAATGTTCTCAGATGGATACCAGACGAAGCAACAGCAATAAGTCTTTATGGCGCTTTTTGGAATGATTACGTCATAGATCTTGAACCAACAGCATTCCCTCATTTCACCATCGGAGAAACGCTTCATGCCAACGATTCAATCAATCTTCAAAATATAAAAACTCGAAAAGGACTAGCAGAGCTAGCGGAATAAACATCCATCGAAAAAGAAGTCTATGGCTAAAGACAAAAAGAAAAGAACTCTTAAAAAACGGACAGTCGATTCAATAAAAACATTCTTTAGCCATTCAACATTAAAAAATTTTTCAGGGAAACATCCGATCATAATCAAAAAACTTCATGATCGATTTTCGAACAAGTCATTTACAGGCCTCCCGCTTACTATTCTTGGGTCACTAATCATTTTTTTCATTATAAGCTTTATTAGCATCGCACAAGATCTTCTCGCATTCGATCCTCTGATTGCCGCAGACATTCGCATCGCAAATCTTTTGTATTCCTTCCGAAGCCCTGGACTCTTATCATTCTTCTACGGAATTACGCTTCTTGGTGAAATACGAATCATCCTCATTGCAACATTCATCTTATCGATCATTCTTTGGCACAAGCACCAAAAACTTCTTTCGCTGGGTATTTGGCTTGCGATTATTCCAAGCGGAAGTCTTACCTATATTGGTAAAATTCTTTTTCACCGAGAAAGGCCAAACTTCCAAGCAATTTTTGAAAATTCTTTTTCATTTCCAAGCGGACACGCCACAGCCGTAGTCGCCTTTTATGGACTCATTGCGTATCTCGTAATGAGAAAAGTGAAAACCTGGAAATTGCGAGCTGTAGCACTGTCTTGTCTTGCAATAATCGTCGTACTCGTAGACATGAGTCGTATGTATCTCGGCGTACATTATTTTAGCGATGTGCTCGCTGGAAATATTGTTGGATTCATCTGCGTCCTCTCTACAATAATCTTCATTGAATTTCTAACGGAAAAGCGAGAATCAACCCACTGGGAAACATTTTCTCTGTATAGCACCATTCCGAGTATTGTGTTTATAGCGTTCGCTATTGGAATTGTGCTCATAACCCCTCCCACTTTCGCCATATAATGAATAAAATATGAATACAAAATACATCTTCCCTATTATTCTCAGCATTGTATTTTTTGGAAGCGGCTGCGGAAAAACAGCACAGACTCCCTTGCTCGATTCAGCAGATCCAAACGCTGTTCCTGCTCAAATCACAACAATTCCGACCTCTTCTACGACTGAGGCTGTATCAACCCAAAAACCAACCGCAGAACAAGCGCCTTCACAAACTGTCACATATTCTCTCATCGATGTCGCTCAACATAGCAGTGCATCAAACTGCTGGCAGATCATTAATCACAAAGTCTACAACGTAACATCGTATATTTCTAAACATCCCGGAGGACCGTCTATCGTTCAAGGATGTGGGAAGGATGCAACAACACTGTTTGACAGCATCGGTGCTCATGGAAATATTCAGAGTCTTCTTGCCGGATATTACATTGGTGACTTGAACTAAATATGTTTAAAAACGCTCTCCCTATCAAGATTCTTTTCTTCGCATTCTTCAGTGCAAATATCGTCATAATCTTTTTTGGCTGGTTTACATATTCTGGAGCACTCCTCAATGGACCCTCTCTGGATGTCATTCTTGCTTTAGGCCGAATCACTGGGCTTCTCGCTGTCTACGGAATCATGTGGCAGCTCTTGCTTATTGGCAGAATAAAACTTCTCGAACGCATACTAAGCTTTGATAAAGGACTTTCACTTCATCATTGGCTTGGCATTGGAACTCTCATCTTTATCGTCGCCCACCCAATCCTAGTCACGCTAGCATATGCAGAAAAAAACCAGGTAACACTTTGGCACCAAATCATAAGTTTTTTTTCGTATTGGGAAGATGTAAACGTTGCAATCATCAGCATTGGTCTATTCATTTTTGCAACAATTATTTCGCTTCACGTTATAAAGAAAAAATTAAACTATGAATTTTGGTACGCCGCGCATCTCTCATTTTATCTTGCGATCTTTCTTGCTTTTGGTCATCAGCTTTCTACTGGTGGAGATTTCTTATTCCAACCATGGTTTCGCGTATATTGGGCGCTACTTTACATCGCAATGATCGGAACTTTCGTTTTTTCTCGTTTTATCCAACCTCTCTTACTCTGGAAAAGGCATAGATTCGTGGTTGAGAGCATTACTCAAGAATCTACGAATATTCATTCGATAACTATCGTAGGGAAAAACATGAATACATTTACATTTTCTGCAGGGCAATTTGCAATCATGCGTTTCTTTACCAAGTCGCTCTTTGCAGAGGCTCATCCGTTTTCATTTTCCGCACATCAAAATCACAAATATCTTCGCATTACTTTTAAAGAACTGGGCGACTTTACGAAGCGTTTATTATTAGCAAAACCTGGAACAATGGTGCTTATCGATGGGCCGCATGGTGGCATGACATCAGAAACCTCTACACATGAAAACATCATACTTATCGCTGGTGGCATTGGCGTTACGCCACTCTTGACGCTCGCTGAAACATTTTCAAAACAGGGAAAAAATATAAACTTTTTCTACTCAGCAAAAGAAGAAAAGGATTTTATATTCCAAAAAGAAATTTCCTCATTGAACAACACACGTCTCCATACATTCTGCTCAAGCAAGCAAGAAAGACTAACGATTAATACTATTATCGAATCTGCTACCAGCTGGAAAGAATCCGATATTTATATCTGTGGACCAAGCAATTTTTCAACGCAGTTTATTAAAAACTTTAAAAAACTTGGCTTAAAATCAAGTCAGCTTCATGCTGAAAAATTTAGTTTTTAAACCATCTTTTAAAAACCAAAAGCCCCTCTCCACACGTCGTTTTGAAGGGCTCGTTACGCGACGAACTTTGTTCTCTGCGGTTTCTTTGAACTCAAGAGCCGAAGATCTTGCCGACACATTTCATCGTTCATTCTGCCGATGAAAAGCCCGCCAGCATCTCTTCGGAATCTCCCGAGATAGGCGCACTGCCCTTCGAATGATTCGCCAAAAGGCTCTTGATAAAGCGCTTCGAAAGTCTGCTGAATAGAAGGCCTCTTCGAACGCCCAGTAACAGAGTCGAGTCTGCTGCTCGTACGCACGTAGCAATCCTGCAAGAATCTTCTGTACGAACTTATGGCACAAGCCATGAGCATGAGAGCATAAGTCACCTGACGAGCTGTTGGAACCTGCTCATCTTTTCCAATGATCGAAAACTGTTTGCTCCAGTCCAAGTTCTCCGATCCTTCGATTGGACTTGTTCGAAGCAGTCTCCATGAAGCAGGTTCAATGCTCTCTGCAAACTCTTGTCTGTCGTACCAAGAATTTGCTTCCGCGGTGAACATGTTCTCCATCCACATGCGGATTCGAATGTCTACGATGGAAATGCCGATATCCGCAAACAGCACGTGCGAGTCTCTGCAGGCTTTCAACGTTGCAGCACTGAATGGAATCTCGGCTAACGCCCGAATCTTCGCATCAGTCATTGCTCCGAATACAGAAGAAACTTCTGGGATACCAAAGAAGTTCTCCCCCATGATCGCTCGAGCTGCAAAATGCGTCCTCGACTCCTCGCTCGCAATCGGACTCATGATGCGATCAAACGTTCCACCGAGCGACAATTCAGTTGTCTTCTCCAACTCAAGCGTCTCGCCAACAAGGTTTCCAAGAGGCAATCGCACAAGGCCCTTCGAACGTCTCGGAATCTGTTCGAGAAGAACATTCAGCAAGCCGCTACGATATAACGCAGCGTTAATACCTCCTGCCGTAAGAATCCTTCTGATCTGACCAACCTCGACACAACGATCTTTAGCATTTTCCATCAGGCCTCCCCTTGAGATATCGATGAGAAATACACAGAAAGCCGCTGTGCCGGTGAGTGATGATGCTGACCCTGTGTCAACGTCAACCGCATTACTCTTAAAGGAAAACAAAGGAAAGATCAACCAAAGACTCCACAGCCAAAATAAATACTATCTATATATCTCCGAAGCTGTTATGGTGCACAAACGCAGACATGGCAGCCTTTTTCATGGCTCCAAAACACGAAAGATATGACAGACGAAGAAGGAACGGTAGTAACTCCAGTTGTTCCCCCAGTAGAACCAGAAACAGCGCCAGTAACTCCAACAGAGCCAGAAAAAACAGAGACGGAGACAGAACCAGAAACTGAGGCTCCAGCAGTAGCAGAGTAAGGGAAAAGGCGCCACGAGCAATCGTGGTGCTTTTTTATTTCTCGGTTCCGATTTTGAATGATGCGGTACCATGTTCACGAAAGTAATCTGATCGAATTTGTGAAAACACTTTGGACAAAAGAGGAGATAAAAATCTTACGATCACTCTCAACTCCTGCAAAAATTCAGGATTTCGTAAATACGCTTCGGTTTCGAATCGTTGGAAAGAACGAAACATGCCACTCGCCACGAATCGTTTTACGGAATCGAGAAGCGCAATGCGTAGAAGGTGCAGTTTTTGCAGCAGCAGCGCTTCGATTCCACGGCTATAAGCCGCTCATTCTCGACCTAGTTGCAGCGAACACAGACGCCGATCATGTGATCGCCATTTTCAAAATCGATGGCGCCTGGGGAGCAATATCGAAAACGAATCACGGCGTTCTGCGCTACAGAGAGCCAATCTATAAAACAGTTCGAGAACTCGCGATGAGCTACTTTCATGAATACTTTCTCCAATCGAACCGAAAAAAAACACTTCGGAGCTTTTCACGACCTGTCGATCTGTCTCGATTCGATGCAAAATATTGGGAAACAAATGAGGAACCAGTCTGGTTCATACCAGAGCATCTTGTCTCGATTGCACACACACCGATTCTCTCCCGCTCACAAATTGCCCGTCTACGAGTCGCCGATCCCATTGAAGCAACCATGGCCGACTTCACCGAATGGAAATAAAAAAAGACACCCAGACGAGTCTCGTTCACCAAAGTGAAGGAGTCTAGGTGTCGCAGCGTCTTTCCGTGTGAGATGTGCGGCGCAGGAATGCCTATCTGCAGATTCTCATTGTCGGAACAGAGAATCTGGGAGCGCTATTCTTTACAGAGAGAAGGTTCAAAAGCGCAGGCCAAAACCCTGGTTCCCTTCTGGTAATCCTCCCGAAATAAGGAGTTACAGTCCCATAATCTTTATGTTCAAACGTGCAACCTCCCGCAACAGGAAATGGAAGCGTATCGCCGTCTACTTGCTTCCAGTAATCTGGGAACAACCAGAGCAGATCAATAAGCTCGAGCCCAGCGACCGTCTCAACTTCACCCGTATAGGAGCCCCGATCTCTTTGAAGATTTGCGATGGAACTTCGCTTCCTATTGGCCGCAAGATCTAAAGTAATCCAATCAACTCCTGGAGAATATCCTTCGTCCGTACCTAGGACACGGATTGCTCTTCCGGTGAGACCGAAATCCCCTAAATCTTTCAAAGGATCTGCCAACCCAGTTGCCCTCAGATGCGCTGCCCTAGCCTGCCACGACAAATCAACATTCTCGCTTCCGGTGCACATCCGCAGATATAGACCGAGGAACATGAGCTCACCTTCCGGCCACTGAGGCGCAGACCTTTCAAGCTCCAGAATCCTGTCATCGGTCGGAAGTACCAGGCCCCCATTTCCGCCAAATTCTCGGAATGTAGCGCAAGTCGCACGTAGCGAAGCGATCATCTCTTCTGGCGTTTGTCTGAAGGGATTGCTCACGCTCTCTGTCTCTATCTTTTCCATTGACATGACAAACTCCTAACCATGAAAAGCCGCTAGAATACGCTAATTTCAAGACAATTCTTAAAAAAGCGATGTTCATCTCATTGAAAGCGGCTCTTTGTCGCAAGCCATATTGGCAACAAAGAGCTACCTTCAATCTGAAGAAATACATGGTATCCGAAAAAAAATAAATGAAAAGGCCAAAAGCCCCCAATAAATTGGGGGCTTTTTTCTATGCAATAGTTTCAATCATGATCTTCGTGTATGGCTGACGATGACCAACGTTTCGGCGATAGCGAGTCTTTCGCTTGTACTTGATGACCGAAATCTTGTCGCCACGTCCATGCTCTACAATCTTCGCAACCACCTTTGCACCAGCAACTATTGGCGTACCGACTTTGACGGTTTCGCCGTCGTCAGTCGCCACAAGCAATGGTTCGAATGAAAGAGTTTCACCTTCCTTCAATTCAATTTTTTCAACGGTGAGCGTTTGCCCCTCAGAAACGAGGTGCTGTTTTCCACCGGACGTAATAACTGCGTACATAACTTTATTGTGCTGTGACGGCGGCACGGGAACCCGTACGCTTGGAAGCCGGCGAACAAGCCAAAAATGTGCCAAAATCCTATCAGAGTACCGAGCGACCGTCAAGCGTTTTCACGGCATTTTTTGCCGTATGCCTGGCTAAAAGTACAATTCCAATAGCAGAAAACACAGTCAAAACTGCAAGAACGATAACTTTTTGCCAACGTTCGAATACTAATGTGGTTATGCCGAACATGGTAACTACGGTTCCATAAATAACCGTCACCATCCATGGGGCCAAACCGGCATCTCGGAGCATAAGGTGTGCATGACGACGATCGGCCGTGGTAAATGGATTCTTTCCAGCCCAAACTCGTCGAACCACCACTAAAGCAACATCGATTGCCGGAATCCCAAAGACTAAGAGCGCAGTGGCCATTTTGCTCCCTGCAATGACGGAAAGAACGCCAACTGTAAATCCAAGAACGGTACTCCCTGACTCCCCCAAAAATACATGTGCCGGATACCAGTTCCAAAGAATAAACCCAAGAATCGCCCCGGCGAAGATAAGCGAAAGGAGCGCAACATCTGACTGAAAATACGTTGGTGTTAATGCAAGTGCTGCGATCATCAATGCAGCGATCGCAGAAACACTCGAAGCAAGACCTTCAACACCGTCGAGAAGTTTTGTGGTGATCGTCATCGAAAAGATCCAAACAAGTGCAACTACCGAGGCAAGAATCGACGGAAGAACAAAGGCTCCACCAAAAGGATTCGTCATCTTTGCAACATCGATTCCACCAAGAACGGCAAGAACGCTCGCGATCACAATGAAACCAAGAAGATACTTTGCGGAAAGTTTGTAACGATCATCGAAAATTCCGCCCACAGTCAACACACCCATTCCTCCAAAAAATCCAACAAAATGCCAAACCGTAATCGCGCCGCTTGTTAATGCGTTCGATGTGGCAAGAACAATAGAGGTCACGAGAAAAAAAGAGACGATCATCCCAAGACCGCCAAACAACGGAGTCGGCACCTTATGAAGGTGTCTATCGCCGTCTGGGCAGTCAATCGCACCAAAACGAATCGCAAGCCAACGAGCGACTGGAGTGAACCATGCAGCAAAAAGAAAAGCTGCAAGAACAGGAAACGGCCACCATATTGGCATATGGCCGGAGTGTAGAGTGAAACTACGCTGGTATCAACCCAGGGATCGCTTCACTCATCGTCGGATACGCGTGAATCATTGACTGCACGGTGGAAAGCGGCACTTTCGCATACATTGCCAAGGCAAGCTCATGAACAACCTCCCCAGCTCGCTCCCCCACCATCACCGCACCAAGAATCTGATCCGTCTTCTTTTCAACACACACTTTCAAAATCCCGCTTCGTTCACGCTCAATAACCGACCTTCCGAGCGCGCCAACCGGAAACTTCCATACAGAAAAAGACGTTTTCGATCGAGCAAGTTCTTCTGCAGTGCTGCCAACAGATGCAAGTTCCGGCGCAACGAAAATGGCATAAGGAACAACAGAAAGGTCGACAGATCGTAGAGTACGCAATTTTGCCGCAAGCCTTGCCGCATTCTCTCCAGCAACAAGCCCTTCTGCATGCGCCGTGTGCGTGAACGGAATCAATCCAGTCACATCGCCAGCAAAGAAACAGTCTGTTCCTTTTACGCGAAGAGTCGATTCAATCGGCAGCGTTCCATTCTGTCGCAGACTTACACCAGCAGCCTCAATATTCAAAAGATCAATATTCGGCGCACGACCAGATGCAATGATTACTCTGTCAACATGCAATGTCTTTCGTGGCGCAGATCCTGTCTGATACGTCATTCGAACTCCATTTTTTTCTTCTTGAATGCCAAGAACTTTCGTTTTTCCGTAGAATGTCACTCCGCGAGAAATGAGCGACTTCTGCACTAGAGCACAAGCCTCTGCATCTTCTTTTGGTAAAACATGATCGGCAATATCGAAGAGCGCCACAGGGATGCCAATCAATGAAAAAAATGTTGCGAACTCACAACCTACCGGACCTGCACCAATAATCGCAACAGATTCAGGCATCTCTGTCATAGAAGTCACATCACGCGGAGTCCAATACGGAACACTGTCAATGTTCGCAATCGGAGGAATCTTTGGAACTGACCCTGTAGCAATCACAAAAGCTTTCGCACTGACGTTTTGTGTACCAACTCGAATGGATTCGCTGTCAATAAACGTTGCAGTCCCACGAAACAACGTTACGCCTTCTTTTTCTAAAATCTTTTCAATTCGTCTTCCGCCAGTCATTGCCCGAACAACTGCGTCTTTTCTCGCCATCATCTCTGCAACATCGAAGCGTACATTCGAGGCATGAATCCCAAACGCAGACCCATTTCGACGAAGATCGTCATAACGAAGTGCTGCAGTAAGCATTGCCTTCGTTGGAACACAAGCATAATTTGGGCATTCTCCCCCAAGCATTCCGTTGGCAACAAGCGCCACAAAAGCACCTTGAGCTCTTGCGGCATATGCGGCAGAGAGCCCCGCAGATCCGCTGCCGATAACAACAACATCGTAACCAGTTATTCGAGACGAAGATGAAACTTTTTTCGTGGGCATACATCAAACAACAAGTGGCAAATCTCTCCAAACTTCAGAATCCCCACGAAGCAAAGACTCAACTCTGTATGCACCGTGCGTTGGTGCGTTCACAAAGCCATTCCAGGCCATGCGCCCCAAAGCCCCGCTCTTGATCCAGTCAAACAGCCACTCGTTCATATACTTTGGATTCAAGGCATCTGCACCTCCACCAACGTAAAGTAACCATGCACGATTAAATTCTTCTTGGCTTCCAACAGTTGGCGCCATAAGAATTGGAATCCCAAGACCGGTGTAAAAAGATAGTTCCGAAGGCTTCGTCCAAAGAATGTCTGTTGAACGCATGAGCTTCGAAAACGCTTCGAAATATTTCGGACGATTATCTTCAAAAAGAATAGTGACTTTTCCCGCCTTTCGCGCACTCACTAATCCAGACAACCGAATCTCACGCTCAAAAAATTCACAAACCTCAGGCCTTGTTCCAGCAACAAGATTCACAATGATTCGACCAGCTCGAATATCTGCAGCTAAAGAGCGGAGCCCAAGCGCGACAAGCTCCCGTTGCGTTCCAGCGCCACCAACGGCAAAAGTCAAAGAAGGCGGCGTTGCTTTTTGTGCGCAAAATTGTTGACCAAATGTTACATCAAGAAATGCGTGAGCCTTTGCAACGAAATTTCCGTCTGGATCCAAGTTACACATGCGACGTCGAAGATCTGCTCGAACATACGACGGTCTATGTGCTCCACCGACCGTTTCATAAGGAATCGGGAATCCTGTCAAGAAAATATTTTTCGACTTTACTCCATACAAATGCAACCGCTCAGCAACTCTTCCTGTTGGTGCAATAAATTTTATTCGACTTTTCTTTGGGCTCAATGGCACCCATGCCCTACTCACATCAGCATCACACAAAACAATGTAAATATCCTCTGGGTAATTAAATTCTTCCGCAGCAAACGCCGGAGTGAAAAATGTTGAAACTATCGGAAGCGGACGCTTCGCAAGCCGATGAATAAGATCTTGGCAAATGCCTTGGCGATGAATCAAGCCATACGTCTGCTTGACCTGAAGACTCGGCTTTGACAGATCGCGGCGAGGATAAAATTCTGGAATTCGCTGCATCTTGTCCATAGCTCCAAATGCCGCAGTACCCAAAACTGGAACATGTTTAAATCGAGAAACAAATTCATAAAAACCCTTTCCAACATTCCATAATCGCTTTTCACGATCCGTAATCCCCTCATAATCGTTTGCAACAATCACCTCATGATTCAACGCTAAATGCCGCAAAGCAAAAGCTGCCCGTTCATGTCCGTATCCCATGTTTACCGCGACAACATGCGCCAAAGCACGTCCTCCTTTTTGCTCCTCCATAATGTAAAAAGTATAGCAGGTGTTACTTCTCTGAGAGCATCCAATATTCATTTATAAGATCTTGTTGCACATCAAATGCGTTTCCGTGCTGCATCATTCCACGGTAAGACTGAAATACAGAATCTTCTGAACAATTTCTAAGCTGAGTAAACGCTCTATGTTTCGTTACCGTTCTAAGAATGCGATGTTTAGGGAAATGCACCCATCCTAAAAAATCAATACCAGACCCAGTAGTACAAAGCTCGATCTTTCTTGGATGAAGTGATAGGCAGAGCTGATCTTGAAGAAAAATCTGGATGCGCTCAAGAAGAAGAATAAGCGCATCTCGTGACGATGAAAGTAGAACAAAATCATCTGCATACCGAACGTAATATTCTGCCTTTAATTGATACTTCACAAATGTATCCAACTCATGCAGATAAACATTCGCAAAAAGCCGTGATGTCAGATTCCCAAGCGGCAAGCCACTCGGGAATTTTGATGTTGGAAACGACGAAATGATTTGTTCAAATAACCACATCAATTCAAGATCTAAGATTCTACTATGCAGAAGAGATAGGAGAACATTGTGATCAATGCTCGCAAAAAACTTTCGAACATCAAGTTTTAGTACCCAACACGTTCGCGTGTCATTCCTGCTTACTTTTCGGTGGAATACTCGAAATCGATTCATCGCTCTGTGCGTTCCCTTTCCAATTCTGCATGAAAACGAATCAGCAATAAAAATCTTCTCAAATAATGGGTAAAGTTTTCGATGAATGGCATGGTGCAATAATCGATCTCTCACCAAAGCTTTATGAATATCGCGTCGTTTCGGATCAGTCACAATGAAATGATAATATGCCCCATGAACATATCGATGCGTTATAAGATCATCATGAAGCAATGTGATGTTCTCAAGAAGATTATCCTTAAACTTTAAAACATCGAGCTTCTTTCGCTTGCCACACAAAAATTCTTCCCACGCTGCAAACAAGTTTTCTAAAGACACTACATCTTCAAAATTTATATTAAAGGCTCTTCCCTTATGAATCCCCCCCCGAAAACGTCACAGCTAATGTTCCCATTTTGCATACACTCAACGACATTTATAAATCTTGGCAACACATACTCATAAACTTTCCTCGATTATCTCGATACACACTTGGTACAAAAATTGACCTACTCTTTTGTGACGTTCTTGAGCATATTCTTCTTGCGGCATATAGCCCACGACATGAAAAGCTTCCAATCCTGCATCAGGCAAGCATGAAATTTGATGCACTAAAGTTCTTTCTCGCCACAGCTTGGGAGCTGAAATTTATCGACACGAAAAAATGAACCTCCGCGCAGCAAGCTGACGCGGTATCAGTGGCTAAAATCGAAGAGCTTGAGTTGTGAAGCGTTCCGTGGTTTTCCTTGGTTTTTGACATACGACTGAATCACGTCTTTGTTCC
>JBAYHK010000011.1:0-24565 GCA_041666145.1 Patescibacteria group bacterium
AATGTAGTAGTTCCCACCATCCATGTACAACATGCCATCAAATGCTGTTGCGGTCATGAGTGATGTTCCTTCTGTGTAGTCTGTAAAGAATACGTCTGGAACGTCTTGAATTCGCGAGTTCCAATCGGAACCAGCAAAGTCGACAGCAGCATCTTCCGACTCAATCCAATGGATTGCTCCGTCAGTGCCTACTGCGTATACCTGGTTCATGGACAATACTTTGATCCAATATGAACCTGGGCGGTATACCACGTTACCTGCAAGACTCAAGTCTGCGAGTGAGCTGTCTGAAATGGTTGTGACATCGGAGAAATCCGAGTACCACGTCATGAAAGTCTTCTCATTTGGGAACGTGTAACGCATCCCATCGTAACCGTAGTAATAAACCGTTGAGAGCGATGTGCCCTTGATCAAGTCACCAGCAGATGCTGCGGCTGCAACCGAAGGCTGCAACAAACCAGCACCGACGGAAAAGAGCATGGTTGCTGTTGCAACTGCAACAGACAACGCGCGCTTTCCATTTTTTAGAACGTTTTGCATAACTTACGAGTTCCTTTTTCTCCCCCAAACGGGGGTGAAGAATAGATGGCAAACGCGGCCATGCGGCCTCGACCTTTTGAACGTTTGCCGTTTGTATTGAGTTGAGATTGTATTTTCACAATCCCTTTGAGAACGATCTCTTTTCGAGGTCGATCGTGAAGGAATAATGAAACAAAATCTATTCCTTCATATCTTGTACTTGCAGCACCGGAATCTCCGACGTCATTAATGCATCAGTAATTGCCGTTTCTGCCTCTGCGATAGTCGCTTCAATGCCACGCAACACAGAATCTGCATGTTTCAATGTATCGAATGCGGATCGATATCCTCCTGCACTGAACGCATCCATCGCCGGGGCAACGTCTGCAATTGCGATATTAATGCTTCGTTCTAATCGTGCAAGATCTGTTTCTGTAACAATTCCAAGGCTAGAAAGAACACTAGAATGATCTTCAAGTGAAGTACGAATAACTGCAATACGATGAAGGTCAAATTCCTTTCTTGTGGTGATTGAACCGAATTGACGAATGAACATGTCTTGCAAGTCTTTCGATGAAACATCCTCGGTCTCTTCTTCGTGCGCCTCAACCGCGACGGTCACCACATCTTCCTGTGCAACTTGCGTGGTGTTCTTTGCTTCAGTGACTGCTGCAGAACCCTCTGCTGAAGTCACTGGCGTTACCGCACCAGTCATGGTTGAGCCAAGCGTTGAAAGGTTCTGGTCGACTTCATTTGCTGTTGCGAGTGTCGAGGCATTGCCGGAAGCCTGAAGTGCACGAAGACTCTGATTTGCCGAAGCAACCTCTTGCGTGTACGAATTCATTGCGTCAGTCACCAATGAAGAATTTCGAGTAACCGAATTTTCCTGTAACCTCTCCACCTCGCGCAAACGACGCTCTGCAAATTCGGTATGCAAAACCGCTCGACGATCGAGCGATGCGAGCTGAATCTGCGCACGCTCATTGATTCGCTTCACTGAATACAACATGTCACCTGGCAAGCTTTCTTGCGCCGCGTTCACCGTGGTCATCAATCCACTTCCTGCCAAAACAAAACCGGCTACACCAATAGCAACTGGGCGAGAAATGAACATGCGAGAAATCCAAAGCAAGTAGTTTGTTCGAATTGACGACTCCTGAGCTTCTTCAAGACTACCGCCAATTGCAGTAATGAGTGCACGCTTCGCAACAAGCTTCTCTTCAACAGAAAAACCGCCAGCGGTCTTGTGATCCTTCATCGATCTCAATTGTGCGGCGATTTTATTCATATCTTCGTAATATTTTTCTTACGTTCGATCGACTTTTTCCTGCAACGCCTTTTTTGCGCGATGCAAGAGCACTCGAACGCTATTTGGTGTCTTCTCTAAAGCAGACGCAATCTCACCCACTTCCATTTCACTTAAGTACCGCATCACGAGAACTTCACGATATTCATCCTTTAATGTCCGTAACATTTCCATGAGCTCATCTCCAGCAATCTTTGTTGCGACCCCTTCTTCTACCGAAGTGCCATCGTCCATCTGCTCCGCAAGTTCGATTCCGTCTGTTGGCTTATATCGACGATAGAAGTCAGCAATTAAGTTTCTGGCAATACGGAAGAAAAACGCGTTCAGATTATTCACCGCACTGCTAGACATATATTCCCATCCTCGAAGAAAGACTTCACTTGCAAGCTCGTCCGCGTCTTCAGATCTCGGAAGTTTAAACACGAGGAAACGACGAATGCGGTCTGCAAAAAGATCGTAGATTTCTCCGTACGCTTCGCGGTCACTAAACCGATAAACGCGGAAGGAAAGAAATTTTTCACGAAGGGTTGACATGTATTTAGACGCAAGAGAACAACAGGAATTACAGTGCCAAAATTACGCGTAACCTTAGCACTATTTTTACTGAATGTATATAATAGGAAGAGAAATTACCCGTCCAAAAATACCGCCCTTCAAGGAATGCACAATATTTGGCTAATGTTCGCAGAAGACGTAAATTTTTGAACTTCATTACACCTTCATTCTTGTATGGAAAACACAGACATTCGCCTCTCTGTCTCAGAAGCCTCAAAGTTCTTCGGCGTTAGCCCAAGAACCATCCGCCGTGCGATTACAGAGAAAGCGGTCGACTATATTTTGGTACAAAATCGATATAAGATCGACCTTGCTTCCCTTCTGAACTGGGCGAGCAAAACAACCACAGTAAGAAACAAACTTGAAAAGGACGGCTTTGGACAGTTTGTCGACAAATGGAAAATCCCTACCGATCGATAATGTATGGAACATCTTGATGCCCTACTCTTTCAGACGCTCAACACCCTTCCATCATTTCCATTCGCTCGGCTCGTTCGACCAGATAGAAAAAGTGCCCAAGCAGCAAAAGCTGCTTTTTTCGAAAATCGAACTTTGCCACAGCTCTCCTACTCAGTCGCCAATAACTTCGACTGTGCACAATATCTTCGAAGCCTCGACACTGTTGCGTCCACCATCGAATCTCTGAAAGCTCTCAACACAGTCCACCTACTCTACAAAGAAAAGATCAATGAACTCAAAACACGTTGCACGCTCATCCAAGCCATTCAACGCCGTGACGATATTGCAGTCTCACACATCGCCGATGAACTTTTCGGCACACCAAAGCAAACCGCCTCCAAACTCGAAGCAGAATACACAGACTTAGTTTCTCGCTCGGAAGAGCTTCATGCCCATGAAGACAGAATCAATGCCAAACTTTTCTCAAAGATGGTTCACGCCACACTCGAACACTACGGAATCAAAAACTGGACCGTTCGCGAAACCACCAGACCAAGCATTTCGATTGTGCACGGCAACGCCACACGAATGCCAACCATCAAAATTCCAAAAAACTTCATTGCCTCCAAAGCTCGAGTAGCTCGCGTTCTCACACACGAAATCGAAGTCCACGCCCTCCGATCACACAATGGCAGAACGTCACCACTTCTCCTTCTTGGCCGCGGACTTGCGAATTCGATAACTACAGAAGAAGGACTCGCCATTGCTCTACAACAAACGCTTCGATCTGAAGCATCTACCGATCCTGGATTCTGGGATGCATGGACAGCGGCGCTCACCATCGATTACGGATTCGAAGAAACATTCGAAATAATTTACACCGCTCGCCAAAATCTAAACATAGCTTTAGGTCGAGAAAACCCAGAAAAAGAGGCACGAAACACAGCATGGCGACTGCTCATTCGCGCTTACCGCGGAATTCACTCCCCAAAAAATCCAGGCTTCGGCTATCGCCGCGACCACATCTACCGTTCCGGCCTCATCAAAATTCGAGAAGCATTCAATACATACGGAAAAGAAAACATTCTTCCAACTCTCTTTGCCGGCCACATCAGCATCCAACACATCCCTGTACTTCAAACTTTGGGAATCACGGGAAGGATTCCGGAGATGATTGGGGCGCAAATTGTGAAAAAAGTTTTACGCGCGGAACAAAAAACACGAGTCAATTAAAACTCGTGTTTTTCTTTTCTTATTCAATTATCTCACCGCGAAAACTCCTTGGCGCACCATACTATGACGACGGTACACATCGACGATGTCTTGGGCAATGTCGTCCCAGTGGTATTCATCTTCAACGAATGTTCGGGCCGCATGACCGATGGCGGCAGCGTCCATTGGATTAGTTACAAGATCGATGATGGCTTCTGCAAGAGCGTCAATGTTGCCCGCGGGAAACGGCACGCCGTACTCGGCAACGACTTCCATAGTTTCTGGAATGTCTGCAGCAATGACTGCTTTGCCATAACTCATTTCTTCAAGCACCGCGATTGGCAATCCTTCGCTGGTTGATGGATGCACCATGAATGACGCTCCGGCAAACAATGCGTTGAGCGCCTCACCGCGCTGATAACCGGTCATCACCACAGAATCGTCATGCGTGATCATCATGTGAAGCTTGCGAACGTAGTCGTCCGTAAACGCACTGCCACCAATAATAGCCAACTTCATGTCTTTCAAAAGTTCAGGCTGCAACTCGCGAGCCTTTTGCCAAGCCGCAATGAGCGTATGAGCACCCTTGTGCGGAACAAGACGAGAAACCATGGCAATGTAGCCGTATGGTTGCAATCCGAATGGCGACAAAAGAAGCGGATCAACCGAGGTACGAACTGGTGTAATGCCGTTTGGAATGTAAACTGCGCGACGACCGAATTCTTTTTCTGCATAACGCGTCAACGTTTTGCTCACAGTCAACGTCTCATTCGCAAACGCGAATGCTGCTCGTTCGCCTAATTTCAGCGAAAGACGCGCAAACCAACCCCATTTTTCGTGAGTACGATCTATAGAGTGAAAAGTAGTTATAACTGTTGCGCGAGGAGCAAAAACTCGAGGAATCCACGAAAGCAATGCTGGGCCAACGCCATGGAAGTGATAGATGTCTGGGCGAACCACAAGAAGCGCATGAATTATGGCGAGAAATGTGTTCGTAATGGTGTCGAGCTGCTTGGTGTGCACGCTTGGCAAGCGAACAACGTCAATGCCATTCACACGGGTTGTGCCGCGTGGGACGTACCAAGAGCGGCCATAAACTGTCACGGAATGTCCGAAACGAGTAAGCCGAGTCGACAATTCAAGGACGTGGGTTTCCACGCCTCCGAACTGCGCCGGAAGGCCTTTTTGACCAATCATGGTAATTTTCATAACCGAGTATCTTATCAGAAATCCCAAGAAATGGCAACCTTTTAACAATGCAGATAAGAAACAAAAAATGGCTTATTTCAGCCATTTTTCATACTTTCTATTTCTTATCCACATTTAGAGTAGATCTCCATGATTTTCGCAAGATGTTCTTGCGGATTTCCTATCTCTTTCGCCCTATCGAATGCGGCCTTACCCATACGACCAGCCAAATCTTTATTCTCGATGATTCGATGAATCGCTCGCGCCAATGCCTTCGAGTCTCCAGGCGGCACAATAATCCCCGCCTCACTCTCTCCAACAATCTCCGGAAGCCCTCCACTTTTCGCAACAATGATCGGTGTTCCTTGGCACATTGCCTCTAGCGCAACAAGCCCATACGGCTCATACCAAATCGACGGTACCACCACCGCAGTCGCCTCCCCCATTAAGCGCGAAAGCTTGTCACCAGGCACAAAACCAAGGAACGTCACTCGAGGGTCGTGCGCCACCATTGCACGAAGCTTTTCTTCATCTGGACCAACGCCAGCAATCATGACTCGCACGTCTTTTGGGAGATGCTTTAACGACTCAAGAAGAACACGAACGCCTTTGTACGTTTCGAGGCGGCCGGCGAATAATATGAAGGGACTTTGAATCGACCCCCTCCGACTCCCCCTTGTTAAGGGGGAGGGGTCACAGTCAGACATGAGAGGCTCCGCAAAGCTATGAAGGACAGAGATCTTTTCTGAGGTAAATCCTGCATGAACAAGAATGTCACGAACAAAGGTTGAATACGTTATGTAGTGCGAGATTGCACCGTCATACATATTCAATGCGTGGTGCGCCTTCAAGATTCCTTCAAGCATCAATGTCGCAAGAAATGATCCTTTAATGTACTTCGTCTTTGCCGTCGACCATATGCCTAAATGCTTGAGATCCATGTTGTGATCTTTATTCCACAACGCATAATTCGCACTCACCAAGGCATAGTCATGAACCGTCATCACCACCGGAATTCCCCGCTCTTTTACAGCAGCAAGAACGCTCGGTGACAGCTGCGTATAAATGTTGTGCGCATGAACAACGTCTGGATGAAAAACATCAAGCATTGCGCCAAACTTCTTCTTTGCCTCAACATTCCAGAATGCGCGCGCCGCTTGTGAAAAAGCTCCTAATCCGAATGAAACATGACGCGTATCAAAATTCGACACAAAATATTCACTCCACGGAGTTGGCTCATTCCGTTCCTCGTGCATAGCAAACGGCGCAACTGCATGCCCGGCTTCCTCCTGTAATCGCATCAATCCTTGTTCATATCGACTTGCGCCGTCTCTGGAGTGAAAGTATTTGTGAACGTGGATAATGCGCATAATCTTAGCTAAAACTCTAAACTCCGAAAACCTTTCATATACTCCGTCATTGCGAGGAGGATGTAATCATCCGACGAAGCAATCTAGGCCTGGATTGCTTCGCTACGCTCGCAATGACGAAAAATGAAGTCACTATACAATCTTCTCCTCTTTTCCAAATGCAACTAACGCACCACTGAAAATCCACAGGTATGGTGCTAAGGTTCGTGCTTCAAGATACGTTGCTAAAAAGGCGTTTATCGAGACAGCAATCATGCAACCGGCCATGCCAAGGGCCAAGGTTCGAACATCTGGATCTTTTGACTCTTTGTAGATTCGAATACAAATGCCAAAGAGCGTGATGTACATCACCAAGTACGCACCAAGTCCAAGCGTTCCAAGCTCACCCCACATGCTCATCCAATTATTGTCGATGTAGCCTTCTGTGCCATACACACCAAACGGCAAACCGAGTGTGTCGTAGACTTCAGTGTTTCCTAGCGCAGCAACTGCTCCACCTCCATAGGTTCCAGGACCAAATCCGAAAATTGGAGCATGCGGAACCACAGTCAATACGGTTTGCACAATCCAATACACTCTGCCAAGACCATAATATTCACCAGAAAATCTTGCGTAAGAAAATGCTTCAAAAAATCGCTGAGTGAATGACTGATCTGCAGTGTCGATAAGTCGGTTCACCACAAGTCCTGAAAATGACAAATATCCAAGAAGCGCAATTGGCACGATAATCGACACCATCAAGACGCGCTTGTCACGCTTAATGACAATTGCGATGAACAAGAATGCGAAAAGAAATCCGAACCAAGCAGATCTTGAATACGTCAAACCAAGAACGACGGTGCCGACAAGCGCGATAGCCCAAGACGGAATCTCCTGCTCTTTTTTGACAGTACGTTCGTATAAGGCGGCAACGAGGATAATGAGAAAGAACGCCATGAATGTTCCTAACTGATCATATCTGCCAAGAGTTCCAAAAACACGTTGACCAGGATCCCAGAATTGCGTAGTTCCAGAAGTGAGCTGCAAGTCACCAAGAGTTCGCTGCACCGATGGAAGCAGGAACGTATCCACCGGTTCACCAAAAACTGATTGTGCAATTCCAATACCAGATTGAATCGCGACCACAATGAGCATGATCGAAATCAAAGTTCGAACAAGCGCCTTTGATGGCGCCAAGTACATCGTTACAAAGAACAAAAGAACAAAACGGAAAATTTGTCGAAGTCCAAGAATCGCAATCAAAGGAGAAACCGTATTCACGACAACGGAAACGACTGCAAGAAAAACAACCACCGCAAAAGCAACATCAATCGGCGTTCGACGAAATTGAATTTTTCCAGTTGCAATTCGCCAAAGCACAACAGTCACCAACAGATAGACCACCATTTCAGAGCCATATCGTGCAAAAACATACACATCGTCAGAAATCCATTTCAACAAGAACGGCTCAAATGGCAAATATATTGCAAACGCAGCTAACATCCATTGCGGTTTTATAAATGCAAAAGCAATACCGGCAATAGCGACAACAACCGCAATCACCAAAGACGACGAGAAGAAAACTGTGCCAAGAAATCCAAAAATCAAAAGCGCGGTAAACGCAATGAATGCAAGTCTGGCTTGTTCTTCCGATGTTGTATAAAGCGAACGAAAGTTTGGATTCATGCAAAAAGTATATCGCATCACAAAAAAACAAAAGGACCCCCGATAGCTCTGCAGCTACAGGAGGTCCGGCGTGCGTCAGTACCCGACCACGAACACATGCGTGACGAAAACCATGCCATCACCGACGACTCCCCCAGCACAAATGATGAGGTCTGGATCGGTCATCCCAGTTGTTCCCATACGAACGTGTTGTGCGTCTGCCCGCGCGGTGAAACTGGTGTTGCCGAAGTCGACCCAGGTTGAGTCATCAGCAGAGTCACCGACATACACCCGATATCCGTCGTCGTACTCCTCGTTATTGTCCACGAGGAAACCGACCGCGATTCGAATGCCGCTCTCGACACCGAGGTTCGGGTAAACGAAGCACTCGTCTTCGATGGAAGCAGCGCCGTCTGTTCCGAAGAACAACATGCCGGGATACGCCCCTCCGAGCGTGCTCGAGAATGAACCATCTCCGACAGTCACATCGTCGATAGACATTCCGAGATACAGGGAGATGATCTCCCAGCTTCCAGTGGTGTAGTCCGCGAACGTGGCATCGAGTTCATCTGTGATGTAGTTCTCTGTCGTCGCAGTCACCCCGCCCGCAATGGCCATGCCGACGAAGGCCGAGTCATCGCAATCGTCATCCCACACGGTGTACGTCAACTCGGTCATTCCAGGGTTGATTCCAAAATTTCCGTCGTCGCAGTCCGTGTTGTTCTCGGAGTACCCACTTGGAGCTTCTTCAAAGCATCCACTCGGGAATGCCATGAAGTCACCGTACCCGTCACCATCTCCATCTGGGTAGTACCTTGCACCGAGATCATCGTCGATGCTGCCGTCGCAGTCATCATCGATGCTGTTGCAGGTCTCGATGGCGCCAGGATAGACGCTCGCAACCGAGTCGTCGCAGTCCGTACCAATGTGCACGGCATACGCGTCTGGAGCTTCGCACTGCGTCATGGCACTTGCAGAGTCGCCGAAACCGTCCCGGTCACCGTCATCGAACCACGTTTCCATCGAACCAGTGTTCGTGGTGGAGTCATGGTCGTCAGACAGTCCGTTGCAGTTCTCGTCGACGTCCGCACTGTCACAAGCCTCGATCGCTTCCGGATTGACGCTCGCCGTCGAGTCATCGCAGTCCGTACCATCGATGACGTACCCCTCTGGTATTTCACACCCTTCGAAGGGACTGACAATGTCGCCATAGCCATCGAGATCGGCGTCGAGGTACCACGTCATCGCATCCGCTGCGTACTCATCGACATTGCTGTCGCAGTTATTGTCCAGGCCGTCGCAGACTTCTGCATTTCCGGCATACATTTCCGCATTGGTGTCGTCGCAGTCTTCACACGCAGCGTATCCATCGCCATCAAGGTCTCCCGATCCTGCCTCACCGTCGCAATTCAGATCGATCTCTTCCGTGCAGTCCTCGACCGCTCCGGGATGGTAGTTGATGTCATCATCGTTGCAGTCGGTACTATTGGCAACATAACCCGGAGGCTGATCACACGACCGCATCGAAAGCGCCGAATTTCCATAGCCATCACCGTCGAGATCTTCGTACCAAAGAGCTTCGCCCTCGGCACCGCTCTCATCGACACGAGCGTCACAGTCGTCATCGATGCCGTTGCAGGTCTCGATGGCGCCTGGATAGACAGCCGAATTTCCATCGTCACAATCGACATCGTTGGCATATCCATCATCGTCTGAATCGATCGGTACAAGACCAGTCTCTTCAGAATGAGGATCGCCCGTGTCGCTGCCAGGATCGGAAGTGTCCGAATCGGCCGAATCAGAATCCGTGTCACCTGTTTCGCCGGAATCCGCACCCGAGTCACCGGTGTCATCCGTGTCGACTTCGGTATCTGCGGTATCGGCGTCTGCGTCAGAGTCGGCGTCACTATCTGCATCCGAATCCGAGTCCGAATCACTGTCCGAATCCGTGTCAGTGTCGGTGTCGGTGTCCGAATCTGAATCCGAATCGGCGTCAGTGTCGGCATCTGCATCCGAATCTTCTGCCGAATCCGAATGTTCGGAATCGACGATGAGACCGGTGTCATTGGCCTCGGCATGGCAGATGTTTACAAGATTTCCGTCGGCGTCCTCTTTCGTGCATTTTCCTTTCGGAGTGCACGCAGAAAGAACAGAGAATCCGAGTACGAGAACGAGAAGAGTGGAACGGTTCATTAGGTCTCCAAGGTCACCGAAAAGGATCGGCGAAGTAAGTTCAGTTATGAAGGAGTAGAGGCACGTTGCCTCAAGGCGATCATGCCCCGCCCTATTGAAAGGGACAAGGAAGAATAGCGGAAAAAAAGGGGAAAGTAAAGCAAACACCTCACTCAGACCGCGAAGTCCAAGTGAGGTGCGAGCCCCGCCGCTTTCGTTGCGACGGGGGAAGGAGGTTGTCAGATCGTGAAGGCGAAGTCGTAGGTGTTGGCGGCGGTTTCGGTGACGGCATAGCCGTTCACCGTAAACTCGACGACGGAACACGTGGTGTCGTCATCGTAGAAGACGGCGTCACCATCAAACCCTCCGCAGGCGTAAACGATGTAATCGCCGTAGCCGTAGGTGGTGGTCCCGAGACCGCTCAACTGGATGACGTTCCCGACCCCTGCTTCCGGGTACTCGGCACACACCGGGTCGGTGATGTCGTCACCGAAGACGACATACAACGGAAACGGCACCGTGCCATTGGTATCGAACCAGTGGGTCCGATCACCGGTGGTGAGGTTCTCGACGGCCACGGAGAACCCGTAGCCGTTGGAATCGACCGCGCAGATCTGCGTGACGTTGCCGACATCGGGGTCGTCGTCATTGAGATCGCCGTTGTCCGCGACGTAACCGGCGGGCTGGTCACAAGCCATCTGGCCGTGATTCGCGTCGCCGTAGCCGTCACCATCGACGTCAATGTACCAGGTGGTCTCGGTGCAGTCGCCGTCGGAGGCGGTGTCGTCTTCGGTTTCGGTGGCGGTGTCTTCGGTGGTGTTGTGGTGATCGTCGCCATCGTCGCCCGGCAGGTTCCCGTAGGAACCGGAGGCGGACTCGGTGGTGGTGCCAACGACACGCTCTTCCTCAGAAGATCCGAGAGAGTTGCAGCCGAAGGCCGCGAGAAGAGAAACGAGAAACGCTTTGCGCATGAGATTACCCCTGACTTGTGTTGAACATTTTCTGAAACTCGGCCCGGGAAACTCCCGGCGCCTTCTGACACCAGAGCTTTCGCCTAGGCCGTGACAGAAGTGAAATTTCTTTCACTTCTTGCACGATCTTACGAAAACTTCTATAAACTTCTTCAATTTCGAACGGGTTAGTGTAGCAAAAATGTTGCATTTTGTCAACGTGGAAACCGTGAATTCTCATTCAAAGTGGTGCATTGAATTCTTGAACGCATTCGTAAATTGCTTAAAAAGCGAAACACCCCAGACAATCGATTCCAACCGCGTAGGTTGAATGATGTCCGGGGTGTCGTGGCGACTACGTCTACTCCTCTTCGGAGACGCTGTCGCAGTAGTCGGACCCGAGGGCCGCGGGGCTCTCGACTTCGTCCGTCGCCACTTTCCCATCCGCGTCAAACGCGAAGTAGATGTTCGGGTGGGTACGGCCGCAGTCGGTCACCATGGTGATGTAGGGAACGGTGTCATCGGCCGGAAGGTGATACCAGCCGTCCGCCACACCTTCGGACTCGGCGTCCGTATCGTCGCCGTCCCAAGCCATGCCCTCGGACCCAGGTTCGGCGGCGTTTCCGCGGCCGGAGCTGGGGTAGGAGAACTTGGTGTAGAACGCGAGAGGCTCGCCGGTGTTTGGATCGTAGTAGAGCTCGAATCCACGGCCGTCGTCCACGGTGGGGTCCCACTGGCACGGGAGGCCCTGGCAATCCCCATAGAAGCTCAAGGCGTCAGTGGAGACTCCGTCATCCGCGAGGGAGACCTCGAGGTACATCATCCCTCCTTCGAGGAGAATGATGGGGTTGCCCGGACCGATGCTGATGAGGAGGCCGGAGGAAACCTGCTCTTCCGCGAGAGCCGTCGTTTCCGAATCGACCGGCGCGACGCCGCAAGCGGCGACGAGGAAAGAAATGAACGAAAGAACGAAAGCGGTAGTGTTCCGCATGATGAACTCCAGATGTTGTTGAGGAATTTCGGCCCGGGAGACTCCGGGCGCCTGTTTGACGCCAGAGTTTTCACTCAGGCCCTGACAGAAGTGAAATGACTTTCACTGCTTGCAGGACGTGATGAATGTGGAAATTGTGAACGGAGTAGCGTAGCATTTTTATCGACTTTTGTCAATCGTGCGCTACATTTTTAGCTGTCTTTTCCCTTCCCTCATTTGCCCACTTCTTTTCAGAAATGAGCACATGGAGGACTGGTATGCGGCTGGAAGTCGATTGGGGCGTACCCTTTCAAACTTCCAGCCGCACCGTGTGTGACGAACTCATTGCATCTAGTCGATGGACTCAAGCCCCGGGAGGAGCTCGTCCGGGCCGGCCGTCGGGGCTACAGGCATCGTCCCGACCCGATACGGGTGGGGGTTGCCGATCCGGATCGCGGCGCCAAGTACTCCGCGGACCTCGATTCCATCGTCATCGGGGATCTCAAGATAGTTTCCCTCGAGATCGACCGTGACCATGAGCCCAAGACGTGAGCCAACCGCCCACGAGCCACGGAGATCGGGACCGACGTGCTGCGCCATGCAGCCTCCGTCGACGAGCTCGTTGCAGGCGTAGGCGACGCCGAGGCCGAGGCCCCATTCGCTTCCACCTGGTCCATAGGACAGAGTCGACAGGATCAGCCTGGTGCCCCACCCGCCAAGCTCGTAGGAACCTTCCAGGGTGAGCCCGGTGGTCTTGTCGGCCTTGGTGTCCCACGACAACCTGGCACCGCCCAGGAAACGGCCAGCCACAGGGCCGGTCGAAACGTTGGGGATCGGGGCCGCGAACACCATGCCGCCACCGACGTAGAGCATTCGGTGGAAGCCGTTAACGGCAACCAAGGGCATGGTGACGTAAGTGACCGGAGGCGCGGACTGGAGATCGGCAATCGCCTGAAGGACATACGAGTCGTCGTACTGACTCGTCGGTTGTTCCTCAATGGCCGCGATCCGGACCGCGAGAGCGTTGATGGTGACGACGAGACTGGCGTAGTCACCGGCCGGAAGGGCGGCGATCTGGGCCTTGAGGGCCTTGATCTCCGCTTCGAGGCTGGCGATCCGGGGGTCGGACGAGGTGCTGCGACGGGCCTTGAGGTCCTTCAGCTCGGAGTCGAGCCGAGCCAGCCAAGTGGCCGTCTGCTGGGTGGTCAGAGCTGTGGTCTGCTCGTCGGTTCCGGCGTTGGCCGGGTTGAGGCCCAGAAGGGCCAAGATGAAAAGGAGGAAAAACATCATGAGAAACTCCTGGCACCTAGGCGCCAAAACGGGTTTTCCTTAGCGCGCGACGGAATGTCGCGAGAGTCGCTTTAGTCGCGCACTCCGTAGGCTCGGCGTAAGCTGATATTGGAGGAATATCAGAACACCAAACCAACGGAATACGCGAGCCAAAAGGCTCTTTTGCAATGAATTCCTTTGTGAAGGAACGGATTACAGTAGCATTTTTGGAGAAAATAGTCAATAGTCTGTCTGAAAAGAAAGTCGCCCTTTTGGACGACTTTCTTGCTGAATCTGGGCCATGTGGACCGAACGGGATTTGAACCCGTAGCTCCAAGATGACAATCAAGGTATGTTGACCAATTGACACCATCGGCCCGAGCAATCCAGCAAGATTATAATAACACGAACAAAGTACGAACAAAAAACGCTCCGCATTTGCGAAGCATTTCTTGGTCATCTTGGAGAGTATTCTTGCGAACACACCTTGATGACGAAAGTAAACCACAAATAAACTGGGTGGTCAAAGCCAATAAAGACGTTCTTGATAAGAATCTTTCGATAGATTCTAGCTGAAGAGTAGATCTCGAATCCCCCATCCCGAACGTACGTGAGGGATCCGTAGCCCTATCATGAAAGGTGATTGTGAGTCTTTGAAAAAAGTGGGGGTGAGGAGTGGGGTAAGTCTTTTTTTGCAGGGGTAGTGGTTTTTTGGGGTTTGAAAACAGGGCAATAGAATCATCGGAGATTGGAAAATCTATATAAAGACGGATTCCGAATGAATAATGTCCTTTCGGCTTTATCAGCAGTGACTACAGTCGCACGTCTGCTATGAACAGATCTGATGCGAGCTCCTTATTGCAACATGGTTGCATTAGCGAAAACCCTGTTTTCAAAACAACACTCCCCACTCTCCCTCCTTCTTTTTCACTCCCCCTACCTCTTCAAAGATCACCTCTCTTCACATCCCAACTCATAGACTACGGAATTACCAGCATGTATCAGTTTCGGATCCCTCACTTTCGTTCGGGATAGAGAAATATTTTATTTTGGGCTAGTTTCGATGAATAAAAGACGAGACGAGTGAGGGAGAATTTTATTTTAGGTCAGTTTCGGTGCGCATCGAGCAAATTTCGTGAGACGTACTTAACGGTACGTTGAACGAATTTGCGATGACGCAAGCCGAAAATGGCCAAAATAAAATTCCCCCTCTGGAGACCCGACAGTGGCGGGTTGCAACGAGGAGGAGGCGTCACAACCGCTCCATCGGGTCCCCATAGGGGAAATTGGAGTGCCTGGACGGTATCGCGGAACCCGCGAAATGGTCAAGAAAAGTAAAAGTTTTCAGTAATGAATCGAGGCGACCGGAAGAAACTGTTTTATTTTAGGCTAGTTTCGATGAACAAGGAGGAAAGTTCGTGATCCCACTTCACTAAAGTTTCGTGGGATGCCCCCGAAGCTTTTAGCGGAGGGGCAGACGTACTTCATGGTACGTTGAACGAATTTCCGACGCAGTGAGTCGAAACTAGACAAAATAAAACAGTTTCTAAGCATCTTCATGCATGAACTGATGCCGACGGCGTAAACGCTCCGCCCCAATCACAATGTACCCAGCTCCCCCAAGCAACCCGAGTGCAAAACCAGAAAATCCATTCACTAATAAATTTGGTCGGACGGGATATCGCGAATTCAATGGCTCGTCAACAACTTGAACCGTGATATTTCCACCAGATGTGTAAGTCCAGCCTTGAGTCGTTAACACATATGCGACTGCAGTCGCCAACTCTTCCGCTTGCGCAACATCTGTGTGATACGCCGTAATAGAAAGAAGTCCGCTGCTTCGAGAAACAGATGCGCTCATTGCCTTCTCCCACTGATCGCGTTGCTTGATCTTGTCGCTAGAAAAATATGTCGAGTCAATGTTGTAACCAGAAGACATAACCTTGTCGAAAAATGTTGACGTATACACAATGTTCGCTAAGTCATCCGCAATACGTTCCGCAGAACGACTTGCCGTATATGCATCAACTGCGCCAAGTTCCTGCGTAATGAGAATACGCGTCGTCGAGCTATATTCGAGCGGCCGAAGGAATGAGAGAAGCACTGCGAGGGCCATACCAACAACGCCGCAAAGAAGAATTGTTAGCCATCCATTCACAAGCGGACTTAATTGTGCGTAGCGATAAGCCATACAAAAATTTAGTAGGTTACCAATGATGAATCACCGAGAGTTACAGAGACAGTTATGGTCTCCCCGCCTCTATAAAGCGACAATCGAGCAGCGTCACCAACATCATACGCCGCAAGCATCTCCGCAAGAGTCGTTGATTCTGTTACCGCTTCACCGTCCACTGCAAGAATGACATCTCCAAGCGCAACCCCAGCATTTGCTGCAGGACCATCAACAAGAACCGCACGTTCATTTGCATTCGGCGCAACAATCAATGCACCTGCACGCAAATCCTGTCGAATGGAAGGCATCACTGCGAATGTACTTGAAAGATCAACCGAATATGCACCAAACATCGGAGAAGAAATCTCTCCGCTCTTCACAACATCTCGAATTGCGCCAAGAGCGTGATGTATTGGCAACGCGATCGCGCTCCCACTCTGTGTAAAGCCCGCCAAGTTCCCGGCAGCATTCAAAATTGGCATGCTCATAGATGCTTCTTCAGAAAGTTTCCAAACTGTTGTAAATGTTTCTACCGGCAAAACACCATGAGCGACTCTCAAATCAGTTTCAATAACTGACGTAGGAATCACCACAGTATCTCCAGCAACAAACATCATTGTTCCAGACTGAACATCACTCGTTGAAGCGAAACTAGCGGAAACAAGATTTTTTGCATCAACATGAACCATCATTAAGCTCGTTCCTTCATCAAAAACAATGTTTGATATTGCATAACGAGACTGCGAAATCCACACATCAACCGTATCAATAGGCCGCGTAATACCTTTTAGCGCACTTGAATCAATAGCAATCCATCCATCGTCGCTTACCACGGCTCCATACGCAATAACATCATTCGTCGAAAACCAATCATCTGGAGACGTTGTGTCGTTAGAATGTAAAACGAAAAGTGCAGAACCGGTCTTTGCGCGTTCACGCACACGAGAAAGCGCCTCTTCATATGTTCCCGGAATTGGCGTCGGCTGCGTAAGAGAAACCTGCGGAATATCTTGAGCCAAAAGAAGTTGATCTGCGTAATCACTCAATGCTCGAGAGGTCCATACCGATCCAATAACTCCAGCGCCGGCACCAGCAGTAACTCCCAAGAGCACTGCTCGAAAAAATGGCCACCATGAAAATGAATGTTCTTTAGAAGACTTCATATTAAAACCATCGTGCGCTTAAAAGAATAATGAGCAACATCACTCCAACAAATCCCATCGTGCGCAACATCATTCCTCGCGTCATTCGTTCAAGGACATTTGCACGAGAAATCATGAGAAAGGAATACAGAAAAACTGCAAACACTGCCGCATTTGTAACGAAACTTGTAGGAAGCATTGCCAATGTTGCGTAAAGTTCTGCAAAAAGTATTGCACCAATCATTGCATATGGTCGTCCTGTCTCAAAACCGATCTTACTCACCCAGAACACCGCAGTAGTCGCAAACAAAACAGAAATAAACACAAGAACCATTGGTATCCATGTTGGAAGCAACAAGAAAAGTTGAGATCCGAATGCACCACTCGTAAAGAAAAATGCGCTCAATACGTAAATAACCAAAGATAAATTTTCCAAAGCATATGCCTGATATGCGCTTGGTAAATGATAAAATGCAAAACAATTCTCTGTATACAGTCCAATCAATGCACTTACTGCAACTGCAACGATCCACTTACTCGGCATGTCTTCTAAAAAGAAAAAAAACACCATGGAAGAAAGCCATAAAGCCATCGGCGTGCAAAGGAAAACCCAAAAAGCAGGGCGACGGAATTCCCACAAAAGCAATCGCGCGTGAAGAAGGACTAAGAGTAATCCGCACGGCAAAAGTGCCTTCAATCCAAACCACGGCAACAATATAAGCAAAGCAAAACTGACCATGCTCGTAGCACCAATCGCGAAAGGAGTAATGCGATGAAGAAGAATCACATGGTAAACCAAGAATTCTGCGCCTGAAGTGCGTCAAGACGCGATTGTCCATCAGCAACGTCACCAGAAACAAGCTTTCCGAGCGCAATAATCAAATCAATATGAAATGTCTGCATGCCTGTTGGAACACGAAGCTGAATGCAAGCATCATAAGCGGCCTGCGCACTCTTCTCTGCGGTGTACGTCGAAAGAATCGTTTGCACTGCATTTTGGTACTCAGCTTCCGTTACTGCATCCGCAACTGGAGCTTCAGCCTTTGGAGCAAAGAGTTCTGGAAGTGTTGAAAAATCAAATTGTCTATGTGTTCCATAAAAAATGCACGCAAGAAGTACAGTCAACCCAGCAACGATAACCGGGAACCAGTTTCTCTGTGATCCTTGCATATTCAACATAAAATATTATTCAAGTGATTCACGATAAAAAATCTCGTGAAGAAAAACGGCAATCACCATCGCGACGGGAATTGAAAGAATTGCGCCGACAATACCGCCGACTCGTGCACCAATCAAGACAGCCACCACACTAACAACAGGATTCACTCCGGCAACCTTCTGCATAATCTTTGGCACAAGTATGTTTCCCTCTACCTGTTGAATAACAAGATATGCTCCGGCAGTAATCAATGCATGAAGTGGAGAAACCGTGAGCGCAAGAATAATCGCCGGTATTGCGGAAATCGTTGGTCCAACAAATGGAATGACTTCCAAGAGCGCTGCACAAAGTGCAAGAACAAGAGCATACGGAATTCCAATCAATGACAGCGCACCGTAAATAAGAATAAATATCGAGCCCATGAGCGCAAGCTCACCACGCAACCAAACGCCCATTTGTTCACGCGTCTTCAGTGCTAACCGCAAAACAAAAGGCTGATATTCCGGAGGAGTAACCACGCGGATACCTTTCACCATCGCATTTTTTTCTACAACAAAGTAAAACGCAAGAATCAACACGACAACAATGCGAAAAACAATATCGATTGCAGTCGTTCCTAATGCCGCAACCTTTGGAAGCGCCTCTGGCAACCCACTGTTCCGCACCGTCGAAACAATATCAACAAGGTTCGTACTCCAAGAACCTGCAACCCAAGAATCCATCTGCCATAACCCTGTCGCGTTAACAAAAAATGGAGAAAGAAGAGAAAAAAGCTCACTAATCTCCTCAATAAATGGAGGAATAACAAGAAACGCAACGCAAGAGAAAAAGAAGAGGCCGAAAACGTATACGACCAATACCGCAATTGCTCGCGGGATCCGCCATCGCGCCACCATCTCCGCGAATGGATCAATGAGCGCGGCAAGAAACAGTGCGACCAATGTCATGGCAACGATGTCACGAATGACGTAAAGGAAAGTGACGACTGCAGCAATGATCAAAACACGAAAAATCGTCCCGCTTGAGATAGCAATTGTTGTCCCATGTGACAGCGCTTTACGCACAGACATACTGTGAGTATTGTATCATGCGACCCCTATGAGTATTGCCACAAATCGCAAAGCATTTCACGACTTTGAAGTCCTAGAAAAATTCGAGGCTGGCTTAGTATTGACCGGAACAGAAACAAAGTCTGTAAAAGCTGGATCTGTAAATTTGAAAGGTGCATTTGTGACGATTCGAAATAATGAAGCGTACGTTACGAATATGCACATCAGTGCATACGCAAAAGCAGAAGACAAAGACTCCATAAATCCAACCCGAACACGAAAGCTTCTCCTTCACAAAAAACAAATCGATCATCTTCGCACAAAACGTGAAGCAGATCGCTTAACAATCATTCCGCTGAGCGTCTTTCTCTCTCACAATCGCGTTAAACTCGAAATTGCACTAGCACGAGGAAAACGAACATACGAAAAACGCGCTTCCATCAAAAAACGCGACCTCGACCGCGCAATCCGCCAAAACATCGAATAGCCATTTACGAAACCCCAAAAAAGTGCTAGTCTCCGTGCGAATGACGCTCCTGTTTTCGACCAGTTTCTGTGCGCGACGATGACGCGGACGTCAAGGCGTACTCAACGTACGCCGTCGGCCACGTCAAGGAGCAAACAGAAAATGGGCAAAACAGGAGCGTCATTCATATGGGCCTGACGGGCATCGATGCTCTTCTTACTCTCACTCAATCAAGCCAGAGTCGTGCAGTACTCTGCAATCCACTGCACAACGAGATACTTGCAAACACAATCTCAAAAATGAAGAACATATTTGCTTCGGCATTTAGCGTTCCTTCATTCTCCATGGTAACCGCCTAAGGGCCGCTACCCATCCGTTGCGCAATGCCTCATAGCGCAATCCGGGTGCAATATTATGAGACCCGGCATTTCTGCGTTCGCTTCAGAAATGCTCAGAATTGCAGCGAAACCGACATAACGGATTTGGTCACGTTTTGACCGTTATGGCGTATACAACGTGACTGCGCTTGGAATCATTGGTGAGGGGACGTGGGGTAGACGAGGGTTCAACTCCCTCCAGGTCCACCAGCCTTCGCTAAAGCTTCGGCTGGCAAGCCAGCTTGCCAGAAAGAAGATTTGTCGAAGGCTGTCCCAACGTAGCTCCGCAGGAGCGAAGTGGGACAGAAAAACACCGTAAAAACATCATAATTTTGTCTTCTTTCAGCTTACGGGCCCCTGTCGACTGGTCAACGTACCGGGAAGTACGTTTCCGGCGTCGACGTCCCGTGCACCGAAATAAGTCCAAAATTATGATGTTTTATATTCTTCTCATATCATTTCTCTCTGCGAAGGAGCGGCACAAGATACTGCTGCAGAAGCGAGCGCCCTGCTGCACAGCCGCAGGCAAATTCTATTTGCCGTGGCGGCGTAGCGGTCATGGCGCACAGCGAAGGCAGCAGTATCTTGTGCCGCCCTTCCCTTCTCACCAATTTACGGCTATCATTCGGGCAAATTAACCACAAGGCCATGCGCATTCATCGTCACAGAAAGTTTCAGAAACCAAAATTTGAGGCTCAAGAGTTCAGAGCAAATCACCACATTGTTGCTCCAGAAGTCAGAGTCATTGACGAAGCTGGCGTTGCACTTGGAGTTTTAGAAACCGTCAAAGCAATCAATCTCGCCCAAGAACGAGGGCTCGATCTTGTTGAAGTTTCACCAAAAGCAGAACCTCCAGTTTGTAAATTCGCAAACTATAGCCATTTCAAATATCAAAAAGAAAAGGAAATGCGCAAGCAGCGCGCGCAATCCAAAGAGGTTGAAATCAAAGGAATCCGCCTTACCATGCGTATTGGCTCTGGCGACTTGCAGATTCGTGTAGACCAAGCAAAGAAATTCTTCGAACAAGGCGACAAAGTAAAAGTAGAAATGATTCTTCGTGGGCGCGAACGGGCGCATGGAGATGTTGCCCAGGCAGTTTTTGACGAATTCGTGGTAAAGCTTGGAACCCACTATCCCATCCGCGTAGAGCAACCACTGAAATCCATGAATGGACGACTCCACATGATTCTTGCTCGTCAGAGTTAGAACGTCCCCACTGGCACTTGACCGAAACGGCTATTTCCTCTAACCTTTGCCCATTCTCAGCGAATATTCAGATGGACTTTTTCATTTGAGACCAGTTTCGATGATATGAATCGAAAATGGGCCAAATGAGAAAGGACACTACCCAACCTATGGCAATGAAAACACATAAAGCCTTGAGCAAACGCGTTCGTATTACACGAACCGGCAAGGTAATGAAGCGCAAAGCAGGACAAGACCACTTTAATTCCCGTGAATCTGGCAACACTACACGCAATAAGCGTACAGACGTCGCCTTCGGCACCACCATTCGCCGCGCATTGAAAGCAATGCTTCCGTATAACTTGACCTAATATGCCACGCGTCAAACGAGGAACACAGCACGTCAAACGTCGAACAAATCTTCTTGCTCGCGTAAAAGGATATAAATGGGGACGTAAGAGCAAGATTCGTCTTGCTCGCACCGCAATGCTCAAAGCTGGTGTGTACGCCTTCCGCGACCGCCGAGCAAAAAAGCGCACATTCCGCAATTTGTGGACCGTTAAGATTAATGCAGCAGTGCATGAACTTGGCCTCTCCTACTCGCGGTTCATCAATATGCTCAAGGTTGCAAACATTGCCATAGATCGTAAGATTCTTGCGCAATTAGCAGAAAAGCATCCTGTCATCTTTGCAAAAGTCGTAGACGCTGCAAAATAAGCATCTTTCCAAGAAAACAGCCCAAATGGGCTGTTTTCTGTTTTTCCAAAGCTTTCCCTAGGGAAGTTCATTGACATTTCTCCTCATTTTTGCTATTCTGTTCGGTTCACGATTGGAACAAATGGAGACGGATTTTTGAAACGAAACCTTCATTCGCTGCAAAAATCCGGAACCATTGTTCCGGGGCATCGGCGCTGACCATTTCGGCCGCGCCAACCTCATCCTGGAGATACTCGTGAAAATTCCCCTTTCTTTTTCATTCCTGATCGCCGTCGCCCTCATGGCCCTCGTGGGCTGCGAAAAAGCCGACGACTTCGCCGATTCCATCAAAGAACACGCCGACGCCACCCCCGCCATCGCCTCCTGCGACGACCTCAAGGGCGCCACCGCCACCGACGACGCCGGCCGCATCGAAGCGACCGATGACGCCATCCTCGATGGCTCCATGTTGGTCAAAGCCTGTGACCCCACCAGCCCGAACGGTGACAGGGCCTGGCTCGTCTCCGGTCTCAAGGCCGGAAGCAAGGACAACAACCAGAAGGGGCTCCTCGTGGACAACCGTGGGAACGTCCTCACTGTCGAGAGCCTCGCCGGCCTCATCTCGAAGAAAGAAGTGAAAGTCCCCGGGACCTATTTCACCGCCGCCTGCAAGGACCTGACCGGCGATGGCACCGGATGTGACAAGGTGGCGGAAGAGGCCGCCACCGAGACCATCACCTTCGTCGTTCCCAAGGGAACGACGATGAAGGTCGACGACGGAAAAAAGGCCGTCAAAAAAACGGTCAAGAAGGTCAAACCTCCCACCGACACCACCCCCGCCGACCCCGTGATCGACCCCCACCCGACCGACGAAAAAACCGCGAAGAAGTAGAACTAGAGATCCTACACTTCGCCACTAAAGCCCTGCTTCCTGAAATGCTCACGCTGAGCATGGACGGAAGACGGGGCTTTATGCTTTTCAAAAAGCTGCATGCTAAAATGTAAGGCATGAACGGCTTAAATGCACAAAAGGAGTCAACAAATATTCATCAGAATTTTTTTGTTCGCGCAAAACACAAAGCGACGAGATTTTTACATATTCTTGGCCCAGGGCTTGTAACCGGCGCCGCAGATGACGACCCTTCTGGAATTGCAACATATTCGCAAGCAGGTGCAAATTATGGAACTGGATTACTTTGGGCATTTCCAGTGATGTTTCCGCTTCTTCTTGCCGTACAAGAAACATGTTCACGTATTGGAGCAGTCACCGGAAAAGGACTGGCAGCAAATCTAAAAGCGCATTACAGCAAAACAACGCTTCTCATTTGCGTTAGTCTGGTTGTTCTTGCGAACACCGTAAACATCGGGTCAGATCTTGGCGCAATGGCTGCGGCAACAGAGCTTTTACTTCCAATTCCTTTCGTCATTCTCGCAATAGGATTCGCTGTTGGAATCATCGCTCTCGAAATCCTCATTCCCTACAAAGTGTATGCGCACGTTTTAAAATGGCTTGCCATTGCGCTCTTTGCATATCCCGTCACCGCATTCGTCGTCGGCCAAGACTGGAGTTCCATATTTGCTGCAACGTTTACGCTGTCACCAAAAATTACTTTCGACTCCGCATACATTCTCGTCGGTATGATTGGGACAACTGTTTCGCCGTATCTCTTTTTCTGGGATACGTCACAAGTCGTTGAAGAAGAAATCTCCAAAGGTCGACTAACCACAAAGCGGCCACCGACCATTACGAAACAGTTCCTTCGAAGTTTACGTATCGACAACTTCGTTGGTATGACGCTTGCGAGCGTAACAGCATGGTTTATTGTTATTGTTTGCGCTTCTGTGCTCTTTGCGAACGGAGTAACGGAAATCGACACTGCCGCAGACGCAGCACGAGCACTCGAGCCGCTTGTTCAAAACTTTCCAAATGCCGGACTCATTTCGAAAATTATCTTCTCAAGCGGCATTGTCGGCCTTGGTCTTCTCGCGATTCCTACACTCGCAGGATCTGCCTCATACGCAATCAGTGAAACTATGGACTGGAAGGAAGGGCTTCACAGAAAATTCGGAAAAGCAATCAAGTTTTATAGCGTTATCATCATCGCAACCCTCATAGGACTCGGAATGAATTTTCTTGGCATCGATCCAATAAAGGCGCTTGTTTTCACCGCAGTTTTCAATGGGGTTGCAGCAATTCCTCTCCTCTTCATGATTCTCCGCGTTGGGAATAATGCCGACATTCTTGGCGAACATAAGAACGGAATCTTTTCGAATCTTGGCGTCCTGCTCGCTCTCATCATCGTAACAATCGCCGCTCTCTTTCTCTTCTACGCCGAAATCTTTAGCTAATCCCACGTCCCCCGCCATTTCTTGTCAAAACTTTTCAAGATTGATACTCTACTTGCGCTTGATATTGCCTATCCGTAGACAAGATCAAAGACGATGAACGTTCCCATTTGAGGCTAGTTTCGATGAACTAGGAGGAAAGTTCGTGAAACGTACTTAACGGTACGTTGAACGAATTTCCGACGCAGTGAGTCGAAAATAGACCAAATGGGGACGTTCATCTCGGGACGGTAGTTCAATTGGTTAGAGCACTGCCCTGTCACGGCAGAAGTTGCGGGTTCGAGTCCCGTCCGTCCCGCCAGGACAACTTCTTATCGGAGCGACCCGTCGGCCTCATGCCGCGCGGGGCGACCCATAGGGATCTGTCCCCCAAACAAAACCGCCTAATTAGGCGGTTTTGTTGTAGACAAATAAGGAG
>JBAYHK010000012.1:0-23561 GCA_041666145.1 Patescibacteria group bacterium
CCTCGAAAATCCCACTCGTATAACACTTGCATTGCCATTGTTCTGGCCAGATGTCTGTTCGACATAAAGAACATTGTAATTATGGGCGGAGTATACCGAAAATCAAAAGCCCCGCCAACGCGGGGCCTTTGTGAAACTTACTCGTGATTATGTCCCTCGTGACCAGGCTTTGAAGAAACCTTCTTCTTCGCAACCGTCTTTTTAATAGCTTTTTTTACCTCAGTCATGCCTTTTGCTACAGATCGGTCGCCGTAGGCGCCGCACTGCTTACATGCACGATGTGGCAATAAAACCGCTTCACATTTTGGGCAAAGAACAACAGAAATCGCCTTCAAAGCATGGTGTGAGCGACGACGACGAACCTTTGAACGAGAGTTACGAAATGACGGCAAAGGCATAACGAAATGTTAGGAATGCGCGAATGGTAGCGAAATTGCTTGTTGACGTCAAGACAAAAAATCAGCTAGAGTTCTGTGCCGATCACCAAGGTCGGATCATGAAAATCGCATCAACACAGCAGGAACTACAATGATCTCTCCACCCGAATCGACACCGTTCCATCCTTCTACGCTTCGCGTCACCCCACTCTTCGCGATTCTCGCCTACGTAGATCATGACGGAAATCCGCAAGTAATCGAAGGGAAAATAGGGAGACTCATCCAAGGTCCCGCAACGGAACTGAGCGAAGGGACCCTCTGGGCACTTAAAAACGGCGAAGTCGTCCAGGCGTATCAGAAAGGGCTGGATCTTTCCAGATTCGAAAATCCTGAGGACATCGATTTCAGAGATGACGACGGCAGCGAGATCGACAGAGATGCGCTCAGCAAAGCACAGCTCGTAGTCACCGGGTTCAAGCATGGCGTCCCTGGCGCAAGGCGCGGAAAATTTCATGGAACCGAAAGAATTCTCTCTGGCATGGAAGCGTTTCGCTCGCTCATTCTCTTGTCAGACGAAGCTCTCGACCACGCGATCGGGACGAACCTCAAGTCTGACGTGAGCGTTCGCCAGCACAATGAGAATATAAGAGAGCTCAAAGCGCTCATCGATTCCAAAGGCGAGCTCGCAGACGAGATCCGAACCTTCCTTGAAAAGATGAGCAGCGCAAAGGACAAGATCAATCGTCACAATGTGTACCGTATGGTGCTCATTGTGAGGGCGATCCAGCGCCGAGCGAAAGCTCTGAAAGACCAGAAAGAAACAACACTCCAAGCCATCACCAAGACGGGCCTCGATATATCGAGATACATCGGCGCAGTCACAGAACTCGCTGCCAGAATCATCACGGAACTGAGCGACGAACAGCCGTGGTGGATCGAGGGAAAGAGCGGAAATCTGAAGCCGTACGTTGCTACAAGAAGACGGGAGAATTTTCGATCAAGGCTCGAACAGTATTGTCGAGAGCTTCACGCGATCACAGCAAATCCGTTCACTGCCTGGGCGATGATTGCAGACAGTGCGCTCTTCTACGCGATGCGAGGTGAAAACGTCCTTGAGAATACGAGAAAGGCCACGGACGCCATGCAAGTAATTCTGGCACGCGAAAAGCTCTCTCGCGCCGTGATGGATACGCAACTCGACGTGGCGGTTCAAGAAGAAGAGGAACAGCAATATCTGGATCTCTTGAACGACCTATACATCTACGTCGCATCTGTCATCGGAACTGAGCAAGCGAGCAAAGTGAGTCGCTTCTCGAACATGAGCCAGTACAACATCGCCCTCCGAGACATTCCGAAAGCTCTCCGAATCGCCGAAGATGCGTTCGACGGTCTCTTCGAGAAGTAATACGAACACCAAACGGCCCGCCTCCTACGTAGAGGTCGGGCCGTGATTTTTTTAAATAATGAGAATTAGCGATTCCTACTTTTTTGGAAACTTCATCATGAATGGATACGGGTATCCCTGTTCTCCTGCCAATTGCCTTACCGTCTTTGCCTTCTTCCCCTCTTTTCTCGCCTGCTCCATGTCATCCAGAATCTTGATCGCATTCGAAAAATCGAGCTTGGCTCCAAATGGAACTTGAGTCTCGTCCATTTTCTTCATCTTCCCTTCTGCAACCAAAGCTCGAAAACGATCGACATTCTGGTCAACAACAACCTGTGTTAAAAAGTTTATTCGCTCAGTGGTCCAGTTCAGTCCTCGACTTCGAAGCATGTTGTGAACCATTTTGTAGATATGTTCTCCCTTTTGCATGACGTGCTCAGAACTTGCCATGGTCGGAAGCTCGGCATATGGACTACCAGATGCAAGATGAGGGGCATAAATTCCCTCTACTGAAGCTTTTGTTGACGGCGCTACTACCTTTTCCACGCTCTCCTTCTCCGAAACCATTGGGACTGCATCAGCCAAAACTACTCGACCGGAACGCGAATCCATTTCATGTTTAATATCTGTAAGATCAAGCGGAAAATCAACCTTGAGGTTTGTTGCGCTCAACGCATCAAGACCATTATCGACAAGTGCCTGGTGTGTAAAATATTGAACATTAGTGGCAGACGTTGAAAGTCCACGATCACGCAACATTCCTACAACCACTTTCCACACTGAATCACCAGCCTCAAGCGGATGAATCTCCTTTTCGACTTCTTGTTGCACTGGCTTAGCACCTGCAGATCCTTCCTCTTCCTGCGGACCAACCTCTCTCATTGCGCTTGTCTGTTCTGATTCTGCATGGCTGAATTCACTTGTTGGAGCTCCTCCTGCAATAAGCAGCGCCAAAGAGCCCACAGCAGCACGCACTAATCTTCCTGGAGACCGAAGCATCCTAGAAAAAACACCTTCTTTTTCAGCTTCAGCTTTCGCATCTAATTCAGCCAGAGCAATATTCCTTTCTTTCTCAGCTTCAGCTTGGCGCTTCCTTTCTCTCAAACTAATTTCATGAAACAGTGCCAATCGTGCATGGTTCAAGCGCCGAAGATCTTCTCGATGACTTTCTGCATCTAAATCCTTAAGTTTTTCTATATACGCTTTCTCTATTTCATCCGCTGTTGCGCCATGCGAAACCCCAAGAACATCGAGATGGATCTTCAATCGATTTTCTTCGTGTGCATCAACCTCAGATACAACCGGAGCAACCGGCTTTCGCACACGGCGCAAATCCATGGTCTCTTCTTGATGACTTTCTGCGCCTAAATCATCTACAAGTCTTTCTGTATGTAAAACTTCTGCTTCTTCCACTGCTGAAACTCCAAGAGCATCTCGCACGCGGTTCGGTGCTTCTGCGATCGCTTTTTCAAGTGCCAAAATCCTACAACGTGAATCAATAATTATTCGTACAGAATTGTTAAATGCAGAGGGATCATTACCAGTATGCTCAAAAGCAAAAAGATATGATTCAAAAAAATTATTCGCAAGCCTTGCGCCAATAAGACCTTCTTCAATTCCTTGGCTCATGGAAGCTTTCTCATTCTCAATTGTCATCTTTGCATCTTCCAATGACTCCTGAAGATTTAATCCAGGCCTCTCAATAAAACTGTTTGCTGCAATATTTGCTAGCACGAAAATTGCCTCAATCCTTGAACGATCCATCGGTGCCGCATTCTCGAGCGAGGGAGATTCTTCTTCCGTATCAGATGGAATACTCTCCACTGGATCTTCCAGCTGTCTAAACTGACTTCCAGCTTCCAAAGCAGAATGACCTGAATCCGCTAAAACAAAAGAGGCTGGAGAAGGCGAAGCTCGAACTACTGATGGTATTGGCCTGCTAAATTCAACATCTTCTTCTCCAAAAAAACGATGAATATTCATCACAACGGCTTCACGTGATTCTCTCGACAAAAGCCAAGAATTGATTTTATTCTCAAGGGCTGAACCGATATCCTGCAAAGACCGATGCCTCTCTATCAAAAATCGTTTCAAGAGATAAATAAGCTCTGTGCAAGCAGCGTGATCTTCAGCAGGGAATGAAGGGAAAAGTCTACCGAATTCAAGAAGAGCCTCATCGATCATTTGATCTCTGTTCTGATATTTTTCCGTTTCTCTTTTGATGTGTTCCACGAAAATTTCTGCTGCTCGCAATTGAGCAGCTTCGCTTTCTTGCAAGCCTGCTCCCTCTATCCGAGCTCTTAAAATAGCAATGCGTTCTGCCAGGCGGCCTTTCTTTTCATGCCAAAAAATGTCTGCAAAAGAAGGGTGAGCTTCTTCGGCAGAAGCTATTTGACGCGAAGCAATCTCTTCTCCTTTCTGCTTCCATGTTCTCGATTCGGACTCTAATCGAGTCTCATCTTGTGCCCTTTCAAAACGATCAAAACTCAATGACATATGGTCACATTTTATCACGAACAAAAAAATCGCCGCAGATATTCTGCAACGATTTTTTTTCTTTTCTTATTCTTTTTCAGCTATCGCGCTCGCGACTACTGTCGCCGTTGCGACAGTGTCACCAGCTTGTTTGAATCGCATGACTCGAACCCCTTGCGTTGCGCGTCCAATCACCGAAACTGTGGTAACTGACGTACGGATAATCTGTCCGCCTTGAGACATAATGAGCAAATCTCGCGAGTCCTTCATTTCCGTCACATAAGCACACACAAGCTTTCCTGTTTTTGTGGTGATCTGCGCAGTTTTTATCCCCGAACCTCCACGACCCTGAACGCCGTACTCGTCAATATCTGTACGCTTTCCGTATCCATTTCCCATTATGGTCAATAACTGCCGTCCTTCTTTTTGCGCTTCAGGTGTAATAACTTCCATACCGACAACTTCATCACTTCCCTTCAATTTCATCCCACGAACTCCAGCAGCAACACGTCCCATTGGCCGCACGTCCTCTTCACTAAAACGTATCGACATTCCATTCGAAGAGGCTAACATGACGTGATCTTTTCCTGTTGACGTTCGCACCCACTGAAGATTGTCTCCGTCGTTCAATTTGATTGCAATCAGCCCAGACTTTCGAACGTTTTCAAAATCTTCAAGTTTTGTTTTCTTAATTGTTCCACGATTTGTCACCATCATGATGTATTTTGCGCCAAGCTGCTTCTTGAGATTTCCAACGAGCACAGAAGTTACACGCTCTCCCGGACCAAGCTCGAGAAAATTAACAATCGCTTGACCCTTCGCAGTACGTGATGCTTCTGGAATTTCATACGCCTTCAATCGAAATACCCTGCCTCGCGAAGTAAAGAACATCATGTCTTCATGCGTTGTTGCAGAATAGATTGCCTCAACAGAATCTTCTTCTTTTGTGGTCAGTCCAATGACGCCTTTTCCTCCGCGACCCTGTTGCGTAAACGTGTCTGGAGCAAGTCGCTTAATATATCCGTCCTTCGTCATCATGATCACCGCTGGAACATCGGCGATAATGTCTTCCATTGAAAACTCTTTTACTCCAGCTTTTACGATTTTTGTTCGGCGCGCGTCACCAAACCGCTCTGCAAGAACAACGAGCTCTTCGCGCAATACAGCTAACAGCTTTTTCTCGCTCTTTAAAATTGCCTCCAGCGTTTCCTTGATCTTCATCTTTTCCTCAAACTCTTGCTCAATCTTCATTCGTTCAAGGTTCGCAAGCGATTGAAGACGCATTTCAAGAATTGCAACAGCCTGACGCTCGCTCATCTTAAAACGCTTCATGAGATTCTCTCGCGCTTCATCCTTATCCTTTGACTTCTTGATCGTTGCAATGACCTCGTCAATATTCGCAAGAGCAATCCGAAGCCCATCCAAAATGTGCAGTCGTTCATCAATTTTTGCTAAATCGTATTCAGTACGACGTCGCACGACTTCCTTTCGGTGCTTTATATGCTCTTCTAAAATCTGCTTCACATTCAAAACACGCGGCTGAATTCCGTCGATCAGTGCGATCATGTTGTAATGAAACATGGTCTGTAACTGCGTTAACTGGAACAAACGATTCAAGACCTTTCGCGGATATGCGTCCTTCTTTAACTCAATAACAATGCGAACACCGTCTTTATTCGACTCATCACGTAAATCGCGAATTCCCTCAAGCTTTTTTTCACGTACTAAATCTGCCATCTTCTCGATTAACGTACTTTTATTCACCAAATACGGAACCTCAGTAACAATAATTGTTGAAGTATCCTTTTTCCCTTCTACAATTTCCGTCTTTGCCCGCACAACAACGCCACCCCTTCCTGTTGAATACGCCGTTCGCAAATCATTCGCGCCGTACACAATTCCACCGGTTGGAAAGTCTGGCCCTGGCATTGAATCAATAATGTCGTCAATCGACGTTTCTGGATTGTCGATAAGCTTCAAAATCGCCTCAGACATTTCCTTCACATTGTGCGGAGGAATGTTCGTTGCCATACCGACCGCAATTCCAATCATGCCGTTCAGTAATAAATTTGGAAGTTTTGCTGGTAAAACCGAAGGCTCCTCATGGCTCCCGTCATAATTCGGAACAAAATTAACCGTGTTCTTTTCAATATCAATCAACATCTCCTCTGCAATTGGAGACAGCTTTGCTTCGGTATATCGGTAAGCAGCGGCGCTGTCACCGTCCATAGAACCGAAGTTTCCCTGGCCAGCAACAAGCGGATAACGAAATGAAAAATCCTGCGCCATACGAACCATGGATTCGTAAACTGAACTGTCACCATGCGGATGATATTTCCCAAGAACTTCACCAACAATTGTTGCTGACTTACGAAATTTGGTATTCGCACGAAGCCCCGTATTCCACATGGCATACAAAATACGACGGTGTACCGGCTTCATGCCGTCCCGAACGTCTGGAAGCGCACGAGAAACAATAACGGACATGGCGTAGTCCAAATACGCCCGACGCATTTCATCCGTAATACTCTGATTGATAATATTCCCAATTGGCATCAAATCTGCGACTGGTTCTATGCCTTCTGGAGTTGATTGTACTTTTGCCATACTTTATTGAGGAGTAGTTTCAGAAAATTCTTGAAACAATTGAAGGAGTGGTTCGAATGGGTTCTTATCAGGTTTCATGACTTTTGCACCAGTCTCTACGGCAGCAACAGCATCATGAGCGTCACTCGTAATCCCCCATATATGTTCACGAGACCAAGTCATCCGAAGCTGAATGACTACACCAATACACAGCAGAAGAACACATGTGGCAAAAATCCAAGTTGTTTTTCCAACGAAGAACCGTCGTTTTACGACGACGATGCTCTGAGGAGTCATATTACCCTCGAGTTAAGATCACCACGCGCATCTCCTCTTCCGGAAGTAATGCGCGTGTTATTTTGAATTTTGCAACAGTTTCCTGCGGAACAGAAACCTCTCGCACGAATGCGGCAACATCTCCGACACCGTCGTCGTCTCCTGCAGAAACATACATTGGAATCAAAATGCGTGGCTCAATCTGCGCCGCAACTTGTGCAGCGGCAGAAGCGCTCAACACATACTCTCCACCGGCAGGAATCATCAATATGTCTACAGCGCCAAGGGAATCCTGCTCCTTCGTTGTTAATGGACGATCAATTGCACCAAGAAAACCAACGTGCATCCCTTCAGCGTCAAATCGATAAATCGTATGGTCGCTTCCATCTTTTTTTGGCGCGTTAATACCAGTAACAAACAATCCACGCACTTCATACTCACCGGCATGGTCAATAACAAATGGAGGCTTCCCACCCTCATGTTCCGGAACCACAGCGTCACTATTTTCTGTGTCTTCACCCTTATGACTCTTCACAAGTATCGATGCGGCAATTTGTTTTGGAAACTTTAAACTCCCAGCAACTGTAAAAGGATTTGTTACCAAAGAAACATCGTCTTGACCAATCTTTGCAGTCACCACCACGCTTCCAAGTCCATTCCATGTAATGTTCATAAGACGTTTCAAATTCGGGGGAACAGTAACACAGCAAAGCAAAATCTGCGAGGCTCTATTCAACGGTTTCCCCAGCCGATTCTGAGTCTCCCAAAACCCCAGCCCAATAGGAAATCTCCTTTTCAACTGCCTCTCTTGTTGGGTCCTCTTCTATCATAGAAAATCCATTCTCAAATTGACGAGCGCGAGAAAGAATCTCGTCGCGCCACTGCGGATCTCTCTCAGCCATATCTTTCAAAACGTCTATAAGCTTTTGAACATTTTCCGCTTCTAAGGCCCAATGAGCAACGAGTGTCTTATATGACTCTGCTCGGCTTGCCGCGCGCTCATCACACTGCCGATTCACTAAGTCATGCGCAACACGAATAGCATTATCAATCGCAACCTTTGCATCATCAGAAAACTCCTCAAACTGAGAACTTTTCACAAAGTCCAAAATATGGACTCCATACTTTGTGACTGGCTCAAGAAGCGCCTTTGTGGCGTCATCAAGTTTATGCAAAACAATCTCTTGCAATCGAGCCTCCTCATCTCCAGCACAAAGCTCTAAATACGCTTTTCTGTATGGAAATTCCTTTCTACCGATATAGACAAGCGCTTGTCGAATCTGTTCTGGTGTTGATGCCTCATTTGATTCTAGGCCTTCCGCTAATTTCTTCGCCTCGTCAATGACCTCTTTTGGCGTCAACGGAACAAGTCGCTCAATTGCATTTCGAAATTCCTGAAATATCTCTTCTTGTTGATGTGCCATATGGCCGTAGTGTAACAAAAAAGACGAAACATTTTGTTTCGTCTTTTGAATTCTCAATCACGGAATCATTGCCACACGCCGTTCCAACCGAGTAATCCGAGCATCGAAACGATCTAGTTGTGGAAGTATTCCCGTATTTATCAAATCAATGATGTCATCACGAATGGCATGTATTTCTCCTAAAATCCTGTGCTCGAAAATAGTCATCCTTTCTTCGAGCCCAGTCATCCTCTCTTCAATGACGACTATCCTTTGATCAATCACGAGTACCTTTTGCTCTAACCGAACAATGCCTCCACGAAGCTCCATGAAACTATGCTCAAATCGCTTCTCCTGACGTTCAAACATTCCTTCCAACACACTCACATCTTCTGCAGTAAGCATATAAATAAATATGCTACGCGAACCTCCGTTATCCCTTTAAAACGTGTCGCGAGAATAAATCACTGTCACAAAGGAATATTTTTACACTACCAAAAAACTCACACCTTTTCCATTCCAAAATACGCCTTCAAAATCGCCCGATAAATGTCGCCTCTGCCAACCATTCCGACTAAAACATCCTTATCGACAACTGGAATGTGATGAATGCCGGAAGAAACCATGAGCGCTCCGACCTTTAAGATTGGCGTGTCTGGACCGGCGGTAAGAACTCGAGTCGACATTACCTCTCGAACCGTCTTCGAACCTGCCGCAGCAGCACCCTGCTCCATTTCTGAAAAATCTAAATACGACTCCGGTGCCTGAACCCAGTCTCGAAAACTCGGAAACAATCCTCTGAAAAGATCTTTTTCTGAAAGAATCCCGACCAAATGTCCTAAGTCATCAACCACTGGCGCTGCAGAAACCCGATGATCGAAAAAAAGTTGTGCTGCCTCCTTCCACGACGTGTCCGGCCCTACCGTCGCTGTGGTTCCTTTCATGAGCTCGCGAATAATCATAAGGGTCGAGATTATTGGCTTATGTTGGCTTATGAATGATGTATATCACAGAATTATTTTTGTATCGATCTGATAAAAATCGATGAATAAAGCCCTAAACAAAAAGAGTTCATACGTGTATGACGCGGACTTTCATCAAAAAGCCCAAAAAGTCAAACTTTTCCGCTTATATTAGCCAATCTTAGGGACTTTTTCTTGATTCTTTTCGTGGATTGAACTACAGTCCCACCGCTTCATAACTCTTAGTCCCGGAAGACGTATGTGCTGAAATAGCGCATGCCATCGTCCGGAAATTTTTTATGAGCGATAGTGCAAAAGCGTTAGATGAATTGCTGAAAGATGAGGATTTGTTCGTGGTGCCGAAGGTAGGAGACACCATTAAAGGCCGTGTGCTTTCTACAAAAGGGCGCGAAATCCGCATCGACATCATGGGTCTTACCACTGGTGTTGTGCGCGGTCGCGAGCTTTATGCAGAGGCAGAAGCCTACAAGAACCTCAAAGATGGTGACGAGGTCGAAGCAACGGTTGTCGATATTGAAAACGAGAACGGCGAAGTCGAACTTTCATTCCGTTACGCTGGTCAACAGCGTGCTTGGAAGGATTTGAACGAACTCTCAACGTCTGGCGACCCAATCTCTGTAAAGGTATTGGACGCGAATAAGGGCGGGCTTATTGTTCGTGTAAACCACGTTCAAGGCTTCTTGCCAGTTTCACAGCTTGCTCCAGAGCACTATCCACGTGTTGCCGGAGGCGATAAGCAAAAGATTTTCGAGAAACTCCGGAGCTTTGTTGGCGAATCCATGCGCGTTCGCGTGCTGGACGTTCATGAAGATGACGGAAAGCTCATTGTTTCTGAAAAGGCGGTGTGGGAAGAAGAACAGAAGAATGTTATTGCACAATGTCATATTGGCGACATCATCGCCGGTGACGTTTCTGCAGTCGCGGACTTTGGCGCATTCGTGAAGTTCTACCCAACTGGCAGTGCTACCCCACTCGAAGGATTAGTTCACATCTCCGAAATTGCATGGCAGCGTATTGACCATCCACGCGACGTTCTCAAGATTAACGACAACGTTCGTGCAGAAATCATTGGAATCGAAGGAAGCAAAATTTTCCTTTCCATGAAAAAGCTTACCGAAGATCCTTGGAAGTCCGTAAGCAAGCGATACAAGGTAGGAACTTGGGTGGAAGGAAAGATCATCAAAGTCAATCCATTTGGGTTCTTCGTTGAACTTGATTCTGACATTCAAGGCCTTGCTCACGTTTCAGAACTTTCAGACAAGCCGGTAGAAGATCCAACCACATTGGCAAAACCAGGCGAAATCAAAAAGTTCCGGATTGTCTCCGTTGAACCAAACGAACATCGCCTCGGCCTTTCACTCAAGGAAGAGAGCGAAGAGGCTCCAGAAGCAGCAACAGAAGCTGCCAAAGAAATCGCACCAGAAGAAAAAGAGTAATCACTTCCAAAAAAACCGCCAGCATTGGCGGTTTTTTTGATTGACAAAATGAAAAAATAATGGTGCCATACTCCTCGCCAATTCCAGCAAAAGGAAAAACAGTGACTGCACACCAAAGTAAACCGCTTTCACCGCCTCGAACAGAAGCAGAAGAGGCAGAATATGATGCCGTCTTCGACTCAATCGCAACGGAAAACCTCGTCGCCAATATCAGTGCCATTTGCAAAGCTAGACTAAGAATCCTCGACCAGATCCTTGAGTGGATCATCCGCATCCGGCCGGAATCGAACATGAAAGACGTGACTCAAACCCTCTTCAATATCGGCATTCTTCAAGCGGAAGCACTCGCGCTCTGCGAAATGCTCAATGCACGATCGGAAGAGGAAAAGCAAATCGGCGTTGAGCTCATTCTCAAGCAGGCATTCTCGCTTTACGAGATGAACAATCCAGACCTGATCATGGACTACTTCGATCGTCCAGACTGGAAAGAAGTCGTCAAAGAGTGGCGAGGATCAGGAACCAAGAAGATCAGACATGTCATGGAAAGGATTGCGCGAGCGTCGATTCCTAGGGTTACGTCAGGAGCGACTCCTATCGAAGCTCCAAAGATCGTGGTCGAAAAGCGACAAGATCCGAAGGCGGGGGTGAAAAAAGTGCTTCCAGGAAAACTGAAAGGACAAGCCGGTAACGTTCAAGCGGCGCTCGAGATCCTGGCTCGAAGTCCAACGATGTCGCTCACAGAAGCCGAACTCTCTGCCGCGGTCGAACGAGAGAGACATTCCTGCGGAGCAAGTTTCCCTACACATGTCGTCAGAGAAGTGCTGCCGATTCTCGAACGATCTGGTCTAATCCGGAGCAACGGAAACGGCACGTATCGCCACAAGCCCAACGCGCCAAACCTCTAAAACAGAGGCGAGGTCGACAACAGAGCCGCTCTACAACGTGTAGGGCGGCTCGCTTGCTTCATGGGCTTTTTTCTGCCATGCTGGCGCAGAACTTCTTGCAAAAATCTTTTATGAAACCCCTGTCAAAAAGCGTCATTTTCTTCCTTCTCGGCGTGCTTCTTCTCGGCGTGCTTTTCTCAAATAGTGCAATCCGTCCATCGACTACAGAATCTGTAGCGCTGTCTTCCCTTATACAAAAAATCCAAAATCACGAAATTACATCCATCGACATTTTAGAAGACAAAATCACCGCAACGGGAACTGACGGAAAAATCTTCGTCACAAGCAAAGAAGCTGGACAGACATTCACTGAAGTCCTTGAAGGATCTGGCGTTACCGCAGAAACAGTAAAGGATATAAGCGTAACAGTTTCCCAGCCAAGTCAAACCACGGAATTCATTCGGAATATTCTCCCAACCGCAATTGTAGTAGTCATTCTGTCTGTGATTCTTTGGTTCTTTTTAAAGCAAATGCAAGGAGCGAATAATCGAGCAATGACGTTTGGCCAAAGCAATGCACGCGAAGTCACAAACAAAAAGAATCGCGTTGCATTTGCGGACGTTGCTGGAAATCCAGAAGCAAAAGAAGAGCTTGCTGAAGTTGTTGAATTCTTAAAAACACCAAAAAAGTTTTCAGATCTTGGTGCAAAAATTCCAAAAGGCGTTCTTTTAATGGGCCCGCCAGGAACAGGAAAAACACTCATGGCCCGCGCGGTTGCTGGCGAAGCAAACGTTCCATTCTTTCATATTTCTGGCTCTGAATTTGTTGAAATGTTTGTTGGTGTTGGTGCAAGTCGCGTTCGTGATCTTTTTGCAAAGGCAAAGAAGGCCGCACCATGCATTGTCTTCATTGACGAAATTGATGCTGTGGGCCGACAACGAGGAGCAGGACTTGGTGGCGGACATGACGAACGCGAACAAACACTCAACCAAATTCTTGTCGAAATGGACGGCTTCGATCCAAATCTTGGCGTCATTGTTATCGCCGCAACAAATCGTCCAGACGTTTTAGACTCTGCACTGCTTCGTCCAGGTCGCTTTGACCGTCGGGTTATTCTCGATCGCCCAGACTTGAAAGACCGCGAAGCCATTCTTAAAATCCATTCTGAAAACAAACCACTCGCTCCAGACGTAGACCTTCACCGCATTGCTGAACGAACCACCGGACTTTCTGGCGCAGACCTCATGAACGTCATGAATGAAGCCGCAATCTTTGCAGCACGACGTGATCAAAAAACCATCGCTCAAAAAGATCTTCTTGATTCTATTGAAAAAGTTCTCATTGGACCGGAACGAAAAAGTCACATTCTTTCAGAAGCAGAACGCGCAGTGACTGCGTATCACGAGTCCGGTCACGCAATAATTGGCCACATGCTTCCCTATTGTGATGACGTTCACAAAGTATCAATCATCTCTCGTGGTCGTGCCGCTGGATACACCATGAGCATTCCGGATGAAGAGAAAAAGATGCATTCACGCAAGGAGTTCGTCGACGAACTCGCAATGATCCTTGGTGGCTATGTTGCAGAAACCGAAATCTTCGGCGACCTTACAACTGGCGCAAGCAACGACCTTCAACGAGCAACACAACTCGCCATTGAACTCGTCACCCAATACGGCATGAGTGACGCTCTTGGTCCTCGAACATATGGAGAACACGAGGAGATGATCTTCCTCGGCAAACAAATTCACGAAAATCGAAACTATTCAGAAAAGACTGCGGAAAGAATTGACGAAGAGATCAACATTCTGCTGAATAATGCAAAAGAAACAGCACGAGCGATCATTCGCAAAGAACGACCTCGAATAGATGCAATCGTAAAACATCTTCTTGAAAAAGAAACCATCGAAAAAGAAGAATTTATTGCACTCGTCGGCCCAGCGATTAAGGCAGAAGTTTCAAAAGCACTTCCAGTCAACCTCTAGAAAAAAGGATCGCCTCTGCGCGATCCTTTTTGAACGGATTTCTCTACAAAAAAATCTTAAAATCAGCGCAGCCATCCTTTACTTCAATGGTATACTTTTCATATTCAAGGAGGAATATGAAACGAGGAATACCTGCACCAATTTATCGCCCAATGCTTTGGCGTGCACTTAAAACTGCATGGCAAAATAAAGAATTGTGGCCATTCGCACTTTTTGCTGGCCTTGCGGGTAGCGGAGTTATTGTGAATGACCTCTTGCAACAGGCGCAAATCGCATTAAATCCAAAAGATAATCTCATCACAATGTTCGGCGGAAGCATCGGAACATTTGTGCAACAATACGCAAAACTCATCATATCGTCAGGCACGAATAACATTATTTACACCACACTTGGTGCGCTCATCATTCTTTTCGGCGGAACTTTTCTTGTTATTCTCTGCCAACAGCTCTTACTCGTTGCACTTCATAAAGCAGTTCACAAAAAAATAAGGCTCACAAGCAGAGAATTGCTTCACTCTCTACATCATCACCACTTCCTTCGCATATTAGGCGTTGACCTTCTTTTTCACGTTCTCATCTTCCTCGTTCTTGGCGGCGGAGCAACGCTCATGCGAAATCTGCCGTTAGACCTTCCTGCAGCCGGCATAATTACAGTCATTCTCGCAGCAGGAACACTCTTCATTGCTTTTGTTTTAAACATCCTCACGATGCTTACATTAATCGCGGTCGGGGAAGAGCGCGTAAATATCATTAATGGAGTCCTTGAAGGCGTTGATCGTTTTCTTCGTCATCCTCTCGTGGCATGCGAAACTGCACTTCTTGTTTTCGCAACAAATCTCTGTCTTTCTGTTCTCTATCTTTTTGGTCTTTGTATCTTAAGCATACCTATTGGACTTCTCTTTGCAGAAGCAATAAACCAATCCGCACTCTTTCCAATGATTCTTATTTCATTCCTCGGCGTTCTTTCCGCAGCTATTTTTACTATAATCAGCGCGGGATTCATAACAACATTCACTTACAGTATTTGGACACTTCTCGCTGAACAGCTCGATCGCGCACCATTTACGTCACGATTTCATCACCATATTCAGCGACGTCTTACACGCTAGTCATGTCTCAGAATCTTCCTTCCATTAGCGATCTTCTGAAACAAAAAACCACCAGCAGTACGCCGGCGGTTATTACCACACCACAAAAACCTTCTTCAGAAGCGCCTGAGCCAGTAGCATCAACAATAGCGCCGACACCACCAACGCCAACACCACCACCCGCAACATCAACAATCGTTCTTGCAGATAAAGAAGTCAGCGCAAAGCTTTCAGAAAAAATTCAAACCATTGGGCTTCGAGAAAGAGAAACGGAAGTTGAGCGCAATGCACAAACGCTAAAAATTCCTTATATCAATCTCAAAGGATTCCCGATTAGCCCAGACGCGCTCACGCTCATTCCAGAAGAACAAGCAAAACAACTCAAAGCAATCTGTTTTTTATTTACTGGTCCAGAATTACGCGTCGCAACAACCCAGCCAAATGACGCTCGCGTCAAAGAACTCGTCTTCGAACTTGGAGAAAGACATAAAACAAATGCCGAAATCTATCTCATGAGCGCAGAGAGTTTTTCACAAGGCATAAAAATGTACGACGCACTGCCAAAGATCAAGCCGATTATTAAAGGCGTCCAGATTACCGAAGAAGAGATAGAAAAGTATCAGGCACAAATGACTGATTTTTCCTCAATCGCTGGCGTTTTAGAACATGCGAATGTTACCGATGTTATTGCAGTCGTTATTGCCGCATCGCTCAAGCTCGGTTCTTCTGACATTCATATTGAAGCAGAAGAGCGAGGAATCGCCGTTCGTTTTCGCGTTGACGGCATTCTGCAAGACGTTGCAAAACTTGCCCCAGAACAATGGAAAAAAATCATCAATCGCATCAAACTCATTGCGAGTTTAAAGATGAACATTAACGACCAAGCGCAAGACGGACGCTTTACCATCTATCAAAAAAATAAAGAAATCGACGTTCGAACCTCAACAATCCCAACGTCATTCGGCGAATCAATCGTGATGCGTTTGTTAAATCCAGAATCGATTGCTGTCGACTTTGAACAGCTCGGTTTCCGTCCAGCATCATTAAAAAAACTTCAAAAAGAAATAGACAAGCCAAACGGCATGATCATTACCACTGGTCCAACTGGAAGTGGTAAAACCACCACTCTGTACGCAATCTTACGCAAGCTCAACACATCTGACGTCAAAATCATCACGCTCGAAGACCCGGTGGAATACAAAGTTCAAGGCATCAACCAAAGCCAAATTGACTACAGCAAAGACTACACATTTGCCAAAGGGCTTCGTTCAATTCTCCGCCAAGATCCAGACATTGTGATGGTGGGAGAAATCCGTGATCTCGATACTGCAGAAATTGCAGTTCAAGCTTCGCTCACTGGTCACCTTCTCCTTTCCACCATCCACACCAACGACGCCGCAGGAGCAATCCCCCGCTTCTTGTCGATGGGTCTTGCACCGCACCTTCTCGCCCCAGCGCTCAACGCCATCATGGGTCAACGTCTTCTCCGTCGACTTTGCTCATGCAAACAACCGACCGTTCCGCCAGAAGAACTCATGGCCGACGTAAAGAAACAGCTCGAAAGCATTCCAGAAAGTTCTGGAGAGGCAAAAGTCGACACATCGCAACTTACTTTCTACGGACCAAAAGGATGCGAAAAATGTAACAACACTGGTTACAAAGGCCGAATTGGTGCATACGAAATTCTTATCAAAACACCGGAATTGGAAAAAACAATCATTGAAAAAGGAACCGTCTCCGAATATGACATGCGTGCTCTTGCCGTTCAACAAGGCATGGTAACCATGACTCAAGACGGTCTTCTGAAAGCAATCGACGGAATGACTTCAATCGAAGAAGTAAAACGTACTCTCGGAATCTAACCTCACCAAAAACAAATCCGCCTGCAGAACACCGTTTCGGTTCTGCAGGCGGACGTTTTTTTACGGAATCTCCTCGAGCATGTAAGCGCAGATCCGAACGCTGTGCAGACCATGACTATCGGAAACGCAGACATCTACCACCTCAAGATCCTCGGCACTAACGCCAACCACTTTACTTTCATTGGCGATAAGAGACAACACAAGATCTGCAAGCTCTGGATGGCCGAGCAGGAACCCGGCAACCAAGGAGGCTCGGTTTCGTGAAAACGTAAAGAGCGTCTGTTTAATCGTCAAAGTTGCAGATTCTCCCCAGTGGAAAACAAGAGAATCTTCGGCATCATCTTGCGTTCTAACCACCAATGAGCGCCAACGATCTCGAACGCGAACTCTTGTTCCTGGCAGGAACCTTGCCTTCTCCCACTGATCTACGAAAGAGAAGGAAACGGTCTGTGAGGCGCACGCTCTCTCCACGTAGAAGAGGTGGCAGTCTTGTCCCCGCAACATCAGCTTCAGCAATCCATTATTTCTTTGGGGATAAACTACTTGAAGAGTCCTGCCTCCCCCGATCGATTCATGGGGAAGAATTGTGCATTTCGCGCTTTCAGACCCCTTGTAATCAAAGACACGGTAGGCTTCAGCTAAGACATCTTCATCCGTGAATGCTGAATCTAGCCCACGAAGGTCGAAGCAGAGGCTAGATGGATGAACTCCCCTGAAGAGTTCCTCGATGACGGTCCGCTTGTTCTCCGCCGATTCATCACTCTTCCAGTCGTACTTAAGGCCATGTTTCGTTTCGATTCCAGACATTTCGTCTCCATTGAGCTCTTCGCTCAAAGTCAGTTGTTGCGTTCAGTCACGGCAGTAAAATACATGAAAATAAGGGAAAAGTCAATATAAAAAGGAAAGACGCGCCAGTTTTTAGAAGACGCGTCGTTGCAATGAAAATGTTTTTTAGTCACACAGACCCCATTGCCGTTCCTCCGGCCCATATTCGACGATGCGTTCCAAGAGGCATTCTTGAAAAACATCGACCAAGAACCGTAACGGAAACTGGAAAAACGGTCAATGCTATACCCTACCTAATCGTACAAATGCTGTGGCCACCACCGCGGCAGTTTCGGCGCGAAGGACCAGTGAACCAAGTTGAACAACTTTTGTGTTTGCGCCCTTTGTTTTCTCAATCTCCGAATCTGTAAATCCACCTTCTGGACCAATAAACAATGCAATATGATCCATTTCACGAACTTTCGGCATGTCAGTAGACTCTCCAACAGATTCATGAAGCACGATTCTGTCGTACGCTTTCATGTGTTCAAACGCTTCTAAAAATGACATCGGCTCACTAACTGTTGGCAGGGTCATCCGTCCAGACTGCTCGCTCGCCTCTCGGACAATGTCTCGCCACCGAGCAGGAACGTCTTTAATTTTTTTAATCACTCTATCTGTAATCATGGGAATAAATGCAGACGCTCCAAGTTCTGTGCATTTTTGAAGCACCCATTCAAAAGTGTCTCGCTTTGTTACCGCAACGCACACCGTTACTTGTGGGCGTAGAGGCTTTCCTGTTTTTACACCGTTAATAGAGCCGAGAATTGCCGCCTTCGTCATTTCTGTAATTCTACAATCAAGTTCGCTTCCGTCATTTGGACACAAGCTCAACACGTCGCCGACCTTCATTCTAAGAACAGTCACAATCTGCCGATACATCGGACCTGCAGGAATAGAGAAAGCCTGCGCTCCGAGCGCGATCCATTCTGGCGAGACAAAAAACCGTGCAGTACGCATATAGACGACGATATACCACGGAGTATAACACTGGGCAACTTCTCTACTTTTCGCAAATTTCAATGGTTCGAGCGTCATTTCCTGCGTGCAAAATAGAAACGATAATATCCGGAGTCCAGTCAACGTCAGGAAGCATGTCTGTCCATTCTGCAAGAATGACCGTGTCTAAACTGCGATACTCTTCAAGCTCTAAAGCGCGAATCTCTTCGGCCTTTGTAAAACGATAAAGGTCACAATGGACCACTCGTCGAATCGATGCATGACCAGTTACAGGATATTCGTGCATGACGGTAAATGTTGGCGACTTCACTCGCGCCAACGAACCAAGTGCCGCAACAAGGCCCTGAGCAAACGTGGTCTTTCCTGCTCCAAGGTCACCAATAAGCGAAATGAATTCACCGCCGTAAAGCTGCTTTGCCAGATTCGCTGCAATAACCTGAGTTTCTGCAGCAGATGTTGTGGTGTACGTCATACAATGTCGAGATTTGGATCAGCAACAAGCTCTAACGGATTCATAAATCTCTCTTGCTTCGCACGAAAATATCCTGCAGCGCCAATCATCGCGGCATTGTCGAGCGAATATTTGAAATCTGGAAGATACAAAGGCATGCCGATACTTTCTGCAGCACCCTGTAATCGCTCACGCAATGCGACATTTGCCGCAACTCCACCAGCAAGCACAATCGAAGCTGGTGCGTACTTCCCTGCGGCACGCATGGTTTTCTGTACGAGCACATCAACCACCGCCTCTTGGAATGACGCTGCAATATCAGATCGAAACGCGTCGTCTCCCATTCGTGCCTCTTGCCGACGAAGCTCATACAACACCGATGTTTTTACCCCAGAAAAACTAAACATAAAATCATCACGATCAAGCAACGCACGAGGAAACGTGAAAGATTTCGGATCTCCAGATTGCGCAAATGCCGCAATTTCTGGCCCACCAGGATATGGCAGCCCAAGCATTTTCGCGACCTTGTCGAACGCCTCCCCTGCGGCATCGTCGAGTGTCTCACCAAGTCGTTCGAACTTGCCGTGATCATGCATCAAAATAAGCTCTGTGTGCCCTCCAGAAACAATAAGAGCGAGCACGGGGAACGTCGGGAGCATTTCTCGATCAATCCAATTCGCATAAATATGACCCTCGAGATGACATACTGGAATCAACGGTTTGTTCCAAGCCCACGCTAAAGTCTTCGCAGTTTCTACACCAACCCGTAATGCTGGAGCTAATCCAGGGCCATACGTCACAGCAATCGCGTCGATTCCCTCTCCATCATGCCGAACAGTTCGCAGAAGCATTGGCATAATCATTTCCAAATGCTCCCGAGCGGCAACCTCTGGCACGACTCCCCCATATGCCTGATGAATATCAATTTGCGAACGAACAAGAGACGTTTCGACTGTCACACGATCTCCTTCACCAACAAGAATAGCAATCGCCGTTTCGTCACAACTTGTTTCAATTGCTAATACGCGCATAAAATGGAACGGAAAGGGCGCACATAAGCCCCAATAAATCATCTCGAAGTATGCCTTACATTGAACAGTCATTCAACCTTCAATCAATAAACGGCATCTCTGAAAAACAAATGGAAATTCATTTAAAGCTTTATGCCGGATATGTAAAAAATGTAAATGATATTAGCACAAAAATAGATGAGCTCCGTGAAGATACTGGAAAAAATCTCATAGCAATTTCCGAACTCACCCGCCGATATGCCTTTGAATGGAACGGCATGCGACTCCACGAGCTCTATTTCTCAAATCTTGGGGGTAAAGATGAAGCGATCGAAGGAGAACTCGCTAATCTCATCACGAAACAATTCAGTTCAATCGAGGCATGGAAGAAAGAGATCAAGGCGATTGCGATGATGCGCGGCACTGGTTGGGCGCTCCTTGTTCTTGATCAATCAACAAACACACTCAAAAACATCTGGATTTCCGACCACGAAGTCGGACATTTAGCCGGATGCGACGTTCTCTTCGCGCTCGATGTTTGGGAACATGCCTATCTCATTGATTACATTCCAGCACAACGAACTGACTACATCGACGCAGTATTAGCGAATATACATTGGGCCACAGTAGAAAATCGATTCATGAAATAGCTAAAAAAAGAGACACCTCATCGTGTCTCTTTTTTCATTCCGCGTCATTACTTGATCGCCACGCAATCTCGAAAAGCATTCGCATCGAGTCTGCAAGCGGCTTGCTTTCAATGATGATTGTTGTTAAGCGCGTGGTGAACGTCACCACAGAAACAAAGTTTCCATAAAGCGCCAAATTTCCACGAAAGATTCCCCAGGAAGGACTTAATCGACGCTGCACAAAAATCGGATTCGGATTTCTGCGCTTTCCCGAAGATAAAACTCTGCCAGATTTTGGTTGCCAATGATATTTTTTTCGTGCGGCAATTAACGTCTTTTCATCAATCCAACTATAAATATCATCCGCATGCACAATCTCATCAACAACTCGCGGCTTTACGGACTCTAAATGCATAAAATATGCATCGACTGCCTCTGCGCCTTCATAAATCATGGTTGACGGTCTGTCGCCACCCTGCAATGCCGCAAACAATGGCAAGGCTCGAGCAACGTCGTCGATCATTGCAGACTGTTCTGCAACAGCATTCCGAAGCAGAGCGACCACATGTTCCGCATCCACCATGCAATATCGCACCGCCTTTACTCGACGAGTAATTCGAACAAATTTTCGTTCGTGTAAACAATTCAATGCTTCAAACGTTGTGGTTTTAGAAAGTCCTGAACGTTTTGAAATATCACCAAGCGACGCATTTCCAAGCTCAAGCCCCGCTAAGTACACCCTTGCCTGAGAAGACGGTATACAAGCCGCTTTTAGAAGTCCTTCAAGGTTCCCCAAAATTGCCATACGTCATTTTCTGCAAGTTTCTCAATCTTTTTTCAATAGTACCAAATCATTCCCCTGCCCCACATTTTTGACGAAATTCATTTTTTTGGTACACTATTCCCGCTGAAATAAGGGTTCGATCAAGTCGAATCCCTGTCCAGTTTCATCGACGCAAAAACTTCGCCGTCTTACGGCTCCATCGTCTAATGGTTAGGACACGGGCTTTTCAAGCCTGTAACCGGGGTTCGACTCCCCGTGGAGTCACCAAATGCGACTCACCCACAAGGTGAGCCGTTTTTGTTTCTAAAATCAGCGCAGTTTTGGCGATTCAATATTTTCCATCGTTGAAAATGATGCACCATAAAACAAGCAAAAGGCCGCACTGCTCGAGTATGAGCGGCGCGGCCACGGAACTTCCAGCGCAAAGAGCCAACCGTATCACGCAAACGACAAGAGTCCAGGGCTATCCTTAATATTCGATGATCACTACTCCCGTCCCAAGCGTTGGGCTGTAGTCTCTAGCCGAGAAACGATATTCGCCATGATCTTTAAATATCAAATACCCTTCAAGATCAAATGTCTCACCAGACCCGTCACAGCGTTTTATACTCTTGATCATCGCAGGGACGTTATCCAAGAGCTTAGGAGTAAGCGAATCTGGCAAAGAGCCAGAAGTCAGCTTCAGGAACAATGCCACACGTGGTGTCATTGACCCCCTATAGGAAAGTAGTGCTTCCCCGAGACTGTATCTATCTGGGCCGATGAAGATTTCTAGCACAGCTCTTCCCATGTAAACACCTCCTCTGAATGACACGAACGGAATCGTCCGTGACGAAAAAGTATCGCATGTAAACAACTTTCTGTAAACCGTGCCAGATTACCTCTTCGAAAATAAATCACCAATAACAAGGCTTTCCGAAGCCATATCAAGCCTTCGTTTTTTCTAAAATTCCCGATCGATACAGCTCAATCATCACCAAGAATGCTGCCAAGATTGTCGGTCCAAAAATGAAACCAATCGGACCAAAAGCATTCAATCCTCCGAGCATAGAAAGGAGAATAAGAAGCGCGTGCATTCGTGTTCGACTTCCAACAATAAACGGTTGCAGCATGTTATCTACGAGGCCGACGGCAACCATCGACCATACTAATAATCCGATTGCTTGAGGAACGTGGCCAGAAAGAGCAAGATAAGCGACTGCTGGAATCATAATAACGGACGTGCCGAGCATTGGAATTTGAGCGGCAACAACAACGAGAGCCGCCCAAATTAACGCGCCAGGAACGCCGAAGATTGTAAGACCGATTGCCGCAAGAATTCCCTGAATAATGGCAATGATAAGCGAGCCAAACACCACACCCCGAACTGTGGTCACAAGTCGATTTACAATATTTTCATCGATCGTATTCCTTAGCGGACTCAGTGCAATGAATTCTGCATGAATCTTTTCTCGATCAACCAAAAAGAAATACAAAGAAACAAAGAAAATAAAGGTTTTGAAAATAATGTCTGCAGAACTTGCGAATATTGTTCCAACATTTTGAACGATCCACGTGGCAACGCCACGCAAAAGCTCCGAAACATTTATCGCGGCAATCTGAGTAACGAGAATGTCTGGCAAAACTTTTACCAACGGAAACGCATATATATCAAATGACTGCACCCAGGAAGGATTCGCGACAGTATCTTGAATAATCTGCATTGCCTGACCTGCAATAAGCAATGCCGCTGTTATTAATGGAATCACCATTGCAGCAAGAACCAAAGCCAACATAATGATTGCAGAAATCTTTGGATGCCCAATCCAAGAACGAACATGTCGTTCAACTGGCGTCACAATGATTGCAACAATCCCAGCAGTAAGTAACACCATTGCAAATGGCTCAATCACTTTCCAAAAAAGTGCAGACACTCCAATGAGCAAAATGAGAAAGAACCAACGAGCAAGATCTGCGTGATCAAAGGCTTTAGACATAGAAAATATATCGTGAGTATAACAAAACTCCCACATCCTTTCGGACGTGGGAGTTTTGCGGTAACCCAGCGATTACTCGCGTGGGCGTGCCTCGGAAACGCTGATTGTGCGACCACCGAAATCGGTTTGGTCGAACATCTTCACAGCGTTGCCCTGCTCGTCTGGGGTGTTGAATTCGACGAAGCCG
>JBAYHK010000013.1:0-22409 GCA_041666145.1 Patescibacteria group bacterium
ACGACGAAGCTGACCAAACTTGGATACCTTTTGCCGCTTTAGCTCAGCTGGTAGAGCAATGCTTTCGTAAAGCAGAGGTCCTGGGTTCGATTCCCAGAAGTGGCTCCAAAACGCCCTCGATTCGTCGGGGGCGTTTTGTTATAGTCATCCATATGATTCAGAAGATTTTTTTGCGTGCTTGTTTGATTTTTATTGTAGGAGTTCTCGTTATTACTGCCGCATGGATTCTGTTCGATCGCAATCAGTCCAACATTGCTAGTGATGATTTTGTTCTGGCAGATTCGCGCAGTGTGCAGAATGCCGTTTGTTCTGGAGACTGTGATCATGTTTCGTTAACAAGTGATGAGCAGCCTGGAGTCATTTTCGTTTCAAGCTTGGAAACATCTGCTTCATGTATCCCGGTAACACTTTGGGCGAATAGGATGCGAGAGGATCAGATTGGAATCAATGGATTTGCGTTTTACAAAGGATGGCAGAAGAATCTTGCGCCAGTTACGGTAAATAGTGATGCGCTTGATGGTCGCGCGATTCCGTTTAGCGTTTCTTCGAGTTCGATAGACTCAGAAGCGGACGTTGCAGTCTTTGATGTGTATCTTCGTGACAGTGGTGACTGGAACCTCATTGATTCGGAAAAGTTTGACGAAGAGAATGGCCACGGTTTTTCGGTGAGTACTGATTATGAATCTGGTTCGGTGACTTTGTTTGACGGATGCGGCGCGGATGCGAAAGAGGAAAAGATTTATGCGCTCTATCAAGATCCAGAAGTCGTTCCTCCTGGAGAAGACAAGACGTATTTTGTTTCTATAACCCGTCGTGGAATATATGGCGCAAGTGAAGAGAGCCAAGACGCGGTGATCTTTGAGAAGATATTTTCTTCAGTAGAGCTTCAAGAAAACGTCATACACATTCGTGCAGTCGATGGTGAAATTACATTCGATTTTGATCTTGTTCGCGAGTGAGAATCAATGTTCTTGCATGCTATACTCATTGCATGATCACGTTCAAAAACGTGACAAAAGAATATCCACCACACACCAAGGCATTACATGGTGTGAGTTTTCGTATTGAGCCAGGAGAATTCGTTTCAATTACCGGGCAAAGTGGTTCTGGAAAGTCGACTGCTGCAAAACTTATTTTTGCGGAAGAGCGTCCGACGAGCGGGCAGATTCTTATTGGAGATTGGGACATTTCGCACATTTCACATTCAGAAATTCCCGTGCTCCGTCGCCAGATTGGGGTAGTTTTTCAAGATTTCAAATTGCTTCCAAAGAAAACTGTTTTTGAGAATGTTGCGTTTGCATTAGAAGTGGCGGGGGAGTCTGGAAAACGCATTCGAGAAGTTGTGCCGCATGTTCTGAAGATTGTTGGTCTTGGAGAAAAAGGTGAACGATACCCGAAACAGCTTTCTGGTGGTGAGCAACAACGCGTTTCTATTGCTCGCGCCCTTGTTCATCGTCCAAAGATCATCATTGCAGATGAACCAACGGGAAATCTAGATGCAGTGACTGCGCGAGAGATTATCAGCTTGTTTTCTCGAATCAATGAATTCGGAACAACGATTGTTTTGGTGACTCATGATCGAGATATTGTGAACACACTGCACAAACGAGTGATTACATTACGAGACGGCAGAGTCGCCTCTGATGCTGAGCACGGAAAATATTTGATAAGGTAATATGCGATCTTTTTTTCGAATTGTTCGATTCGCTTTTCAAAGCATGTTACGAAATTTTTGGTTGTCATTTGTAACGATTTCCGTTTTTTGTTTAACGTTGCTTACCGTGAACTCCGTTATTGTTTTGAATGTGCTTGCTCAGTCGTCGGTGAAAAGTATTGAAGAGCAAGTTCAGGTAACGGTGTATTTCACATCAGATGCTTCAGAAGACATGGTAAAGAGTGTTCAGGGTTATCTTCTTGGCTTATCACAAGTGAAAGAGGTCTCGTATGTTACCGCGGAAGAGGCGCTTGAATCTTTTAAAGCTCGGTATGCATCAGATCCGGTGATTCTTGCATCTTTAGATGAAGTTGGCGGAAATCCTTTTGGACAGGCGATTAAAATCCGTTCATACAGTGCGGCCGATTTTCCATTCATTATCGAAGCGCTGAATACGCCAGAATACACACCGTTCGTTAAGGAAAAAGATTACAACGACTATACCGTGGCACTTCAGGCATTAAGCGACTTTTCTGCAAAGGTTCGATTCGGATTTTTGCTCCTTGCAGCATTCTTCGGTTTTATTGCGACGCTTATTGTTTTCAACACGATTCGTGTAGCCATTTACGTTCATCGAGAAGAGATCGGCATCATGAAATTGGTTGGAGCGAATGACTGGTTTGTTCGCGGACCATTTTTATTTGAAACGGTTTCTTACGCATTCATTGCTACTGGAATCATGGCTGGCACCGTGTTCCTAGCTTTGTCTGCTGCCAACCCATATATTTCGTTTTTCTTTGAGGGTGTAGATGTTGACCTTATTGGCTACTTTACAAAAAATGCTCTTCTTATTTTTGGTGGCGAATTTATAGGCCTTTCATTCATTGGACTTTGCACTACCGCCGTAGCAATGCGCAGATATCTCCGTGTCTAGCTTGGCGTCTCTTCGTTTGCGAAATCCGTCTTGGTCGGGCATACTGCTCGCGTTCCCACTGACCCTTCCGGGATCGTCTAAAGGCAGGACATGGGCCTTTGAAGCCCAGTATCGTGGTTCGAATCCACGTCCCGGAACCAAGAAAAAACAACCGCCAACCGGTTGTTTTTTCTTGGTTCCACCGACAACAGTCGGTCAAACCTTTGATGATTTTATAACAAAGGTTTGGGGACGTGGATCGCGGCGAACGCTGCAAGTGACATTTACGTTCACTTGCAAAAAGCGCGAGCCGCCATCCACGTCCCGATGAAAAAGAAATCAAACGAGTTTGATGATGCGCGCTTCGTGACAGGCCCTTTGCTGGAATTTGTACATATGTGTTTCTCTGTGGTGACCGAAATTATTACATTGGTTATGCCGCGAATATCGATCCGGGGAATCTTTCATTGTTCCACGAGATTTTGATTCGAACGAGAAGAGGCCTGAAGACATCTATCGTCGATATTCTGTTGTTGCGAGCTGGCTTTTGGGGTCAAGAGCGAGTGGAATGAGCCAATGGAGATTACCGATAACGGGGAGGTGTTTTAGGTTGGCGATGGGATACCATTGCACGACTTCCTCGGTCATGGAACGCACTTCATGCGAGCCGTGCGCGACGAAAAAATGGATGGCGCCGGCCGCTGGGACGTTCAGGATTGCAAATTCCCGCCAGTTCTCAACTTCCGCTCCTGTTTCCTCCAAGAATTCGCGACGCATGGCGTCGAACGTTGATTCCGATTCCTCTACTTTTCCTCCGATCCCGTTCAGCTTTCCCGCCTGCCATTCCGGATGCGTCTTCATTAATAACACCACATCCCGTTCATCTCTGAATAGGAATCCAACGACCCATTGTTTTGTTTTCATAATGCCCTCACGGTAAAGCGTCCGCCAATAATAGTCCATTGACATTGCGCGATACCGGGCCGCAGAACCATAAAAATACCAGCCGATTTGGCTGATATTTTTATGCGTCACGATTGTGTTTCTTCTTCTGCTATCTTCAAAGTTTTTTTCTCGATATCAGATATTTCTGATGTTAAAATATGGATTTTTGCTCTAATAGCGAAAAGTAGATCTTCTTTTACTTTTTCGAATGCACTTTTCCTCATCGCTGTATCTTCTATTGATACTTCGTATTTTTGGAAATATTGAAATATGATAGTACCTCTAGGATTTAATTCATCAACTGCCGAAGGTCCCTCGAATCCTTCGCAGATGTAAAGATCTGAGCTCGCTATTCTATTCTCTTCCATCAGATTCTTATAACGCTCATTTTCTAAGAGTAACTTTTTATATCTTTTTTGTGTGATTTTGAGCTTATCAACTGCCATAGTTGTTGATGTTTCTCGCAGCGCTCTTTCCTGACTATGGACAACTTCTTTGAGTTTAGCTCCCGCATCAAGAAGCGTCGCTCTCATCCTTTCATTATTTCCAAGCGTATCCATGAGCGTGCTCTCTCGAACTCCGCGAACGACAGCAACGAGTGCAACGACGAATTTTTGCATGAGTGTTGTTTTCGGATATTGCGTTTCAACAGCTGCTTCGAAAGTGATGAGTTCGATTTCGAGACTGCTCATGATTTCTTGTACTTGCAGAAGAAGTTCTGCGAATTCATCTTGGTTTCTACGATAAGTTTCAATACTGACTCTTGCGGTGAGATGTGAAAGCTTTTCTGTGAGCGCTGCAATTCTGTCTAGTTTTTCTCTTGCGGATTCATGTTCTGATGGATTGAGCCCAAGCTCGATTCTTTCTGATGTGTTCATGCGGAGTAGCCGTTGTCGTAGTTCGGGAAGTGCGATTTCCGTAGTAGGTTTTTTTGATTCGCTCACTTCAGTTTCTTTTTGTGGTATTTGAACAATTTCGGCTGGTTCTTTCATATGATTAAGATTGAGAATCGATGCCGTATGCGGCTAAGAATGCCTTGAGTAGTTCCGTGGTCTGTTCAAGTTGGTCGTGAAGACTTTGAATGTCTTCTTCTTTCAGATTTTCAAGTTGAAGATTGCTCATAGACATAAATTATATTTCTTTTTGAAAGGGTATCACAGGAAAACAAAACCCCGGCCCCTCGTGGAGAGGCCGGGTGAGTGGTGAGGATGGGATTTCCGAAGTTAGTCCCTAACGGATTCGATCCGCATCCGGTAGAAGCTCCGCCATACGAAGATCACCGAAGCAAGGAAGAACACCACAGCAAGGTAGGTCCGGATGGTGTTCGGGAGACCTTCAGCGAGCTCGACGGCCAGGAGACCGAAGAGGGTGGTGAACTTGATGACGGGGTTCATGGCGACTGAGGAGGTGTCCTTGAACGGATCACCTACTGTGTCGCCAACGACGGTCGCCTCGTGCAGCGGTGAGCCTTTGGCTTTCAGCTCGGTTTCCACGATCTTCTTTGCGTTGTCCCATGCCCCGCCAGCGTCTGCCATGAAGATGGCCTGGAAGAGCCCGAAGAGCGCGATGGAGATGAGGTAGCCAATGAAGAAGAACGAGTCGAAGCAGGCGAAGGCGAGAGTGCTGAAGAACACCGTGAGGAAGATGTTAAACATCCCCTTCTGGGCGTACTGGGTGCAGATCTCGACGACCTTCTTGGAGTCGGCCACGGAGGCACGTTCGCCGCCGCCTTCGAGCTTGATGTTCTTCTTGATGAACTCCACCGCCTGGTAGGCGCCGGTGCTCACGGCCTGGGTGGCCGCGCCGGTGAACCAGTAGATGACTGCGCCGCCGGTGATGAGACCGAGCAGGAACAGCGGGTTGAGCACCGAGAGTTTCTCGATGTTTTCGGAGAGACCCTTGGTGAGGATCATGATGGTGGAGAACACCAGCGTGGTTGCGCCGACGACGGCCGTTCCGATGAGTACAGGTTTGGCAGTGGCCTTGAAGGTGTTTCCAGCACCGTCGGCCTCCTCGAGGTAGTTCTTTGCTTTGGTGAAGTCGGGCATGAATCCGAAGACCCGATTGATTTCGTGGGCGATGTTGTGGAGGCTCTCGATGGTTGAGAGTTCGTAGACTGACTGTGCATTGTCGCTGACTGGGCCGTAGGAATCGACGGCGATCGTGACCGGACCCATGCCGAGGAAGCCGAAGGCTACTAGGCCGAAGGCGAACACGGAGGGGGCCATCATGAATTCCTGGAGGCCGTATCCACTGACGTAGTGTGCGATGCCCATGAGTAGGACGATGGTGAGCCCCATCCAGTAGGCTGAGAAGTTGCCTGCCACGAAGCCGGACAGAATGTTCAGGCTTGGGCCGCCTTCACGGGAGGCGGTGATAATCTCGCGGACGTGCGCTGAAGACGTGGAAGTGAACACCTTCACGAGTTCAGGGATGAGCGCGCCGGCGATTGTGCCACAAGTGATGATGATACTAAGTACCCACCACATCATAGTGCTACCGCCGATGTCGGGGATGAGCAGGTAGGAGGTGACGAAGGTGACAATGACGGACAGGATCGAGGTGAGCCACACCAGGGTGGTGAGGGGGACTTCGAAGTCCATCTTGTCAGCCTGGCTGTACTTGGCTTTGGCCCAGGCGTCGTTGATGAAGTAGGACGCCGCCGAGGTGACGATCATCATGACCCGCATGACGAAGATCCATACCAGGAGTTGGATTTGTACCGTGGGGTCGTGGACGGCGAGCAGAATGAAGGTGATGAGCGCGACGCCAGTGACGCCGTAGGTCTCGAAGCCGTCGGCTGTGGGGCCAACGGAGTCACCAGCATTGTCACCCGTGCAGTCTGCGATGACGCCTGGATTACGAACGTCGTCCTCCTTGATCTTGAAGACGATCTTCATGAGGTCGGAGCCGATGTCGGCGATTTTGGTGAAGATGCCACCGGCAATGCGGAGAGCGGCAGCGCCAAGGGACTCGCCGATGGCGAACCCGATGAAGCACTGGCCCGCGTACTCACCCGGGACGAAGAGCAGGATGGCGAGCATGATGATCAGCTCGACCGAGATGAGCAGCATGCCAATGGACATGCCCGACGAGGTCGGAATGGCGTAGACCGGGAACGGTTTCCCTGCCAGACTTGCGAACGCAGACCGGGAGTTCGCGAACGTGTTGATGCGGATGCCGAACCACGCCACGCCGTAGCTGCCCAGGATGCCGACGATGGAGAACAGTATGATGATGGTGACGCGGAACACCGAGAAATCCATCAGGAACTTGAAGTACACCACCATGATGACCGCGATGAAGGCCCACAGGATGGCCAGGAACTTGCCCTGGGTGATGAGGTAGGTCTTGCACGTTTCGTAGATGAGGTGCGAGACGTCGGCCATGGACTCGTGTACTGGCATGTTCTTGAGGCGAACGTAGAACACGAAGCCGAAGAGCATGCCCAGAAGACAGATGCTCATGCCGATCAGTAGGAGCGTGTGCCCGGTGATGCCGCCGAGAAATGTCACGGTGGCAAGGTCGGGTAGAACGAGATCTGCCTCGCTTGCCTGAGCAGGCGTGGCGAATACAGGAGTCTGGCTGGCGCCGAGCGCCAACAAGACGAAAAGAATGCGTTTCATTTTTGAAGGACCTCCAAACAGGTTTTTCGCTTGGTCCATGGCATATCCCACAGAAACAAGTGCCGTTGTTTTAGCTGAAAATTTTTGAAAAGTCAATGTTTTCCCATTTAAATGAATCCACTGATTTCATATAAATAGCATGACGATCGTAGACGGCGAAAAAAGAAGGTAACATGTTCCTATATGCCAAGATCGATTGTTGTAGAGCGTGCAAAGGTGAATAATCTGAAGAATGTTTCAGTAAAGATTCCGTTGCAAAAGTTGGTGGCGGTGGTGGGAAAAAGTGGAAGCGGAAAGTCTTCGCTGGTGTATGACGTTCTGTATCGGGCGTCAGAGGGAAGGAACGTCGATGCAGATGTTTCTGGAATGCCAAAGACGTACGTCGTTGGACAGAAAGTCATTGCATTACCAAAGAAAAGCCTTGGCGAAACACATCGATTGCTTTTGGAACAGGCGGTAAAAGTTGTTCAACGCGACGAGCTTCTTATTGTTGACGAGCCTTGTGCTGGCTTGACGCACGCAGAACGAATTGAAGTTTTGCAGATACTTCGAAACTTGGTCCGTCGAGGAGTTTCAGTGATTGTTGTTGAACACAATAAGGACATCATCGCGAACTCAGACCATGTTATTGAGTTTGGTCCAGAGTCAGGTTCTAAAGGCGGCGAAGTCATCTTTGCGGGATCGATTGAGCAATTCAAAAAAGCAAAAACTCCAACGGCGCTTTTCGTGTTTTCGCAGCTTGCAGAAACAATCGACTATTGTAGGGCGCCGAATGAAAAGGCGAAGTCGATGAAAAAGAAGGAGCTAACCATTAAGGGAATTACAAAGAATTCATTAAAGAATTTTTCCATAACATTTCCATTGAGTAGCCTAGTTTGTATTTCCGGTCGATCAGGATCTGGAAAGTCCACAATTCTTGGCATTGTTTACGGCGCGCTTTTTAAGGGAAAAGATGCTTGGAAATTGAAGACAGATTTCAAAGACATTGTTGGCAAGTCCAATGTTCGTCGCTCATTTCTTGTTGACCAGAAACCGTTGAGTGAAGTGTCGACGAGTACGCCGTCAACATACATCGGCGTTTGGGATGCGATTCGCGGGCTATATGCGGCATTGCCAGCAAGTAAAAAGGCAAAGTTGAAAAAGTCGCATTTTAGTTTGAACACGAAGGAGGGAAAGGCAAGGGCAGATGTTTTAGAGAACATTCAGTACAAAGGAGTTTCCATTCAAGATTTGCTTTTGATGACGATTGACGACGCGGCCTTGTTGTTTGCCGACGTTCCTGTTGTTCATCGTAAGCTGGGCTTTCTTCAAGAAGTCGGTTTGGGTTATTTGCCGATTGGGCAGCGTTCTGGAACGTTAAGCGGGGGAGAGGCACAACGCGTAAAGCTTGCAAGGATTCTTTCAAAAAAGCTGGGTGATCGTTGTATTTATATTCTGGACACTCCATCTCGAGGCTTGCACCTGAGCGATTTACCCGTATTAGTTCGAGTTTTTCAAAAGATTATCGACAAGAATAATACGATCTTGATTGCAGATAACCGTGATGAGCTTATAAAGAATTGCGATGCGGTGATCTGTTTGGACTAGGGGGCTTTTATTCAAAAACAGGCTTTTCTTTGACAAAAGCCTGTTTTTTTGCTATAGTCTTCTGTTTGAAACCTGCGTTTTCGCGCCTGTTTTGAACGACAAAACAACATATTTACATCGGGGTGTTTCATGCGCGCTTCTCCCGCTTATCGTGCGAATCAGATTCAAGAGAATGAAGCTGAAAAGTGCGATCGTCTTATCGGTACTCGTGGCCTGAAAAGGACTGCGATTGAGCCTTCGAATCCGCCCCGTCGCATTATCACGGTCTGGCGTGGTGGCGAGTGGGTCGAGGTCGGCAGGGCTGAGGTTCCGGTTCCTGTTTGCAGGACTCCGAGATCGATCCAGTCGAAGTCGATCGTTGCCAAGGTCGTTCCCGAAGCTGCTCCCGAAGCTGTTCCTCCCATCGTCGTGAATCAGGTCATTGACCTGGAACTTGCGCGGCGGGAAAGGGACGAAAGGGTCGAGCAGCTTCGGCGGCTCCTTAATCTGCTCAAGGTTTGCGAAGCTCAGCTTCAGAAGATGGCAGATGAATTTCACCCTTGCGTGATTGCTTGTTGGACTGAAGAAAATCGGGAAGAAGCTGAACGAGAAAAACAAGATCGTCAAAACGAAAGAGCTCGTTCACGGCATGGCAGACAGACTGTGATCCCCTGTGGACTGCAGCACATCGATCGTGAGCTTCCCAGGTGGAGCGAGACGAACACCAAGCCTTCCGTGGTATCGAAGCGAAAGAGAATCAGAAGCGGCGGCGTTCCCCTCGAGGAACTTCTTCTCCGTGCGGCGCGGCCGATTCCTTCGATCAAGCCTCTCCCAAAAGAAGAGGTGAATCGGCAGCTCGGAATTCAGCCGCGTTTGGCAAGGGGATTGGTTGCATCTGGTGGATCGATTCCACGTCCTACAATGGAAGAGCCTGATTCGGACGCTTCCATCGAAAAACGCCTTCAATGGCGTATTCAGAGGCTCGATCCTGCTGCCGTGCTCCGAGTTTACGAATCGAGTAGGGGATCGCGTTGGGAGACTGTGGAACAGTTGACCAGTGCTATCGCTTATCACCGAAGAAATTTGCTTTTCGATCTAGTCGCCGACTATGTTGGCCGGGTCGAGGCGGTGATGAAGACGGAGGCAGAGAGGGCAGAAAAGGCAAAGCGCAAAGGGCGCTAGCTAAAAACGTCACGACTTGCGGGCCAGGAAGACTTTGTCTCCTGGCTCGTTGTGCGTTTAGAGGGGGATGTGAAATACTTTTTTCATCTATGTCTAAGGTTTTTGTTTCACAGCCGAGTGCCAAATCACGTTCTTGAGCAAAACGATGAATATCTTGAGAAATCGAAAATCCTGGCATCGCGCGTTGCAATGCCAGGACTCGTCAGGGTGAACGTCTCTTGATCCCGCGAACCCTGTGCGCGCGGGGAGGTATGGAGTCGCGGGGTGAGTTTGCGGATCTGGATCAGCTCCGGTTGAGCTTAACTCCGAGGGCATTAATAGCCCTTTTGACTTGCGTATCGAGATCCTCTTCGTGAATCATGCCCATCACCCAACTCGCAACTTCTCTGTTGTATCTTGGAACGAGCGGTCCGAGATGCCATGTATAGAAGACCATGGTGCCATCCCGTTCTCCGATGATGGCCCAGACCTCCCGTGTTTCTGGGAGCGGTCCGTCCCAGGAAACAAACATCTGGGGGCCGAATTTGTATCCCTCGCTCAGCCCTATCCCTTTTTCGCGCTGCTCTTCGGTCAGGCTGTCGAATTTCACTATGTCGGTTCGACCGACAAGCTCGACGGGCAGGATTCCCAGAAAATATCGCAAACTCGGGTCGTCTCCCAATCCGTCTGGAAGTCGGCTTTTGCTTGCCTCTTCCCATTCGAGGGAAACGAGGAGCTCCTCGGTTGCTTCGATCGTCTCGATTCCCTCGACGAAACTGATGCGATTGCCGTTGTCAGGCTTGTTGATGTGGATCAAGGCATCGGTCAGATACTCTGGTCCGATGCAGGTGTCTGTCTTGGCGGCCACGAGAGCTTTGAGGTTCTCTAGACCGAGGATTACGGGACATGGGGAAGATTGCATGGTACCTCCTTGAGGTATTTGACCGGTGCCCCGGGCGTTGCGTGGTGTGTTGAAAGTGCAACGCTAGCTTTATGGGATTATTCATCCGCATTCCGCTTGCTCTCAATGCCTTCTTTGAAGATATGTAGGGCAAGCAAAATAAGCATGTTTTTTGTTATTGTGACCAAGCATCATAGCTGGAAATTCGGGTTTTGTCAATGAAAAAGGAGAGAAAATCTCCTTTTTTTCGTTTGTGAAGTACGGTAGGATAATGAGGTATGTCCCGCGTGATTGTTGAAAAAACTGTTTCGGCTAGTTTAGAGGCTCTTGGGCTTGATTTTGTTGATTTGGTGAAGAATGCCAAAAATATCGCCATTGTTTCTTCTGGATCTACCTTGGCAACTCAAGAACTTATCGATGCCATTCGTTTTCATTGTCGAACCCCGTTGTTTCTTTTAGATCCTCGAGCCCAGGCTGAGACTATTGAAGCTTCAATTCCACGAGGAGATGGGGTGCGCATGCCGATTCGTCGTCCAAAGCCTGTTGTTGATGCCGATGTCGTGATTGTTCTCGCATCCATGATTCCTGATTTGCGGCGGCGCACTGAGCTTTCCATTGAGCAATATCTCTTTAAAACTTGGCTCGTGCTAGAACGATCACCTTCTCATTTTCTCCATGCGCACGATCCGTGGCTTGAGGGCGATCTTCGTGACGTGATTTTAGCTGACTTGTATGCGCAGAGGCCGATAACGCTTTCAATCATCGACGGCGCAGCAACCTCTGGTATCGCACTTGCGAGTTTTGATGCGGTTGCTGCTGATGCGGTGTGTATTCACATGAATGGAGTCATTCCAGAAGACGTGGGATATTTGCGAATGTTAGCGCAGCAAGGGCTTGGCGTTTGCACGCTCTCGAAGATTGACGTTCCGCTTGGTATGATTTCTCGGTAATTATTTCTTCATATATTGTTCTGTAATTTTATTTCATCTTCACTTCCGTCATTGCGAGGCCGAAGTTTCAGTCGGACGAAGCAATCTTGGCGCGAACATGCCTAGATTGCTTCGTCGAATGATTACATTCTCCTCGCAATGACAGATGAGATTTTAGAAAGATTTATTCTCTTTTCCCATATGCCAACGTGTATCTTCCCAGGTCGTTTTCAACCATTTCATGAAGGTCATCTTCTTGTAGTCCAAGGAATGATGAAGGTACACGGTAATGCAACGATTGTGATTTGTGACGACAAAACAGAACGTTGCATAGAACATCCGTTCACACTCGCACAGCGTCATGAAATGATCGGTGCCGCATTGCTTTCTGCGAACATTACAGACGCGACTATTGTTGATGCTGTAGATAGGCCGACGCATAGAGAGTGGGTCGACTCAGTTTTGGATGCAGCAGGACATCCCCGCGATCCATTAGTGTGGAGCGGAAATGAAGAGATTCGTGCAATGTTTGAGGAGCGCGGCATTGCAACAAAGAAAATTGTTCCAGTGCCCGGAATCGACGGGGAAGTGATCCGAGAAGCCATCGCGAAAAAGAATATTGAAAGCGTTCGATCGAAAATTCCAGCAGGAACGATTGATGTGGTGATGGGTGTTGTCGGTGAATAAACAAGAAGACCCGGGCCTTGAGCCCGGGTCGTGCGTTTTGATTGATGAGTGCGAAAAAGTTCTTGTTGAGGACTACTACGGTGTTAGCACGCAGGTGACAATCTTGTCGAAGGTGGCCTGCGTATCTGCCGGCAGAGGCTTCTGATCCGGAGCGACACTGTCCACGACGCCATCGGCGTTGAAGTCCATTATGCTAATGGTTTCGCCGGGGTAGACCTCGGTCATGATGTGCAGGCTCCAAATAGGAATTCCTCGGCCGGCTTCGAGGCTTAGATGCTCGAGGCTGCTTACTGTGATGAAGGTCTTCGTGCCGCAGGCTGGTGCCCCGACTGTGAAGATCGAGGTTTTGAGCAGGACCGTCAGGTTTGGGTTGCCGATGATGGTGTTGATCATCTCGATACCGACTTGCTCAACCGTGGCAACGAGCTGCCTTACCTGTGCCGGTGTTGCTGCTTCTGTGGGTTGGGTGAAGGAGAAAAGGACGAGAAAGAAAGGAGAAAACATGGGAACCTCCGGCGAAAGTTTTAGCGGAAATTATAGAGAAGCAAGGCTTAGCTTGATTTTTCTTCATTTTTCTGCTATGAAGAGCTTCGTGACTTCACTCCATCCAACATTCGAAAAGGAAATTCGGAGTTTCTCATGGATCTTTCTCTAGTCCATGCTCTTATCGATGCCCTCTACTTAGGGCAGACCGACTTTGCTCGCGCCAAGCGAGAGCAGCTGGAGAGGCTTCTTTTGGAGAAGCCTCAGTCCATGCACATCATCGCGCGACTGCTGACGAAAAGGTCTGAATCTAATCCTTCCGGATTCGATATTATCAACAAGGACGTCACGGACGTGAACTTTCCGAGCGTTTGTGAGCCATTTCTTGAAGGTGCCGAGCTTAAATGCTACGGGAATTGGGTCTCCTTCGATTTCGTTTGCGATGACTTCGCTACGCGTAGTCGTCGTGCGGCGACTGTCGCTGAAGCCCTTCTCTACTATGTGACGCATCTTCGGGATCTGTCGAATCGCTGGATTGTAGCCCTCGGTCAGTACTTGGAGGATGGGGCTGGAACCAAACAGGTGGTTATACTGGGCAAGGACCAAGGTCTTCGTTATGCGAAACTTGAGGTAGTGAATACGCGGGAACAGGACTTCCTCTTCCTTTCCTTCCCGATAGAGTAGCTTGGTACTTGGAACTTCGGGCTTTACGGTCGCGCTCTGTTTAATGACGGGGCGCGATTTTCGTTTAAGTATTTTTGAAATAGGAATTCGAATTTGTAGTTCAATTCAAATGACAAACCGAGCTATGAAGCTCGGTTTGTCATTTATTTGATCGAACTAGTTTTTCTTGTACCCGCTCATTGCGCTTAAGACTTCCAGAGGAAGGGTGAAGACAACGGTGTTTGATTGATCTGATGAAATGTCGTTGATGGAGTTGAGTGTGCGCAAGTGAAGGGCTCCGTTTGATGCGGAAAGGATTTGTGCAGCGCGGGCAAGATTTTCTGCGGCGCTGACTTCACCTTCGGAGTTAATGATGACTGCTCGGCGTTCACGTTCTGCTTCAGCTTGCTTCGCAATGGTGCGAACCATGCTGTCTGGAAGATTAATATCTTTCAGCTCTACTGCCGAGACTGCAACGCCCCAACCGGCCGTCGCTTTTTCAACAAGCTCTTCAATGCGTTGCGAAATCTGCTGCCTGCTTGAGAGAAGTTCGTCAAGCGTGACTTCGCCAACAACGTTACGCATGGTGGTTTGTGCAAGCTGCACAACAGCCCAGTGCACATGCTCAACTTCCAACACTGCTTTTGCTGGATCGCTAATCTTGTAATAGATGACAGCGTTGATTTTTGCTGAGACGTTATCTTTGGTGATGGCGTCTTGCGCTGGAACGTCTATTGCCTTGGTACGAAGGTCGATCTTTGTCATTGATTGAAAAATCGGAATAACAATACGCCATCCTGGTTCGACCATGTGGGTGTATCGACCCATGGTGAACTTTACGCCGCGCTCAAATTGGTTGACCTGTCGAAGGGTAACAAGAAACAACACGAATGCCCCAAACAGAAGAAAATATGGCATAGAAATGATTAAGTATTTGTATTGTTGTGGAAGTCTCGTGTTGGCGCAAGTGCTTGTGTACACTAAGGGTCTATGCCAATGCTTTCATTGACCACAAGGCAATACATCGAGCTTATGCGATCTATTCTTATGGCAATGACGGTTGATGACCATGTTGCCGCTCTTGATAGGCGTCCACCAGATGAAGATATAGAAGAACTTTGGGAAGCCTGTGCGAATGTTGCTGAGGATTTTGGCTTGTCATTGCCACCAGAAGATCCCGACGTTGCGCATTGGTCTTTAGACATGGCGTTAGAAGCAGATAGTGACGTTCATGTTCTTCTTGACGCGAAAATCACGTGAGAAAATTACGCGTGACTGATTAATGTTTTTATGGTTTTTTCCGGATCTGCTTTGTGAAGAACAATAGCCTCGATTGCGGATAAAAATGGAAGATCTGCAATAACAGAACCCATGGTTTTCGTAATGCATGGCAATGTGTTCAAAGCCTCACTTCCTCTAAGCGGGGCGAGTCCTCGCGCAAATCGAATTCCGGTAGTGTAGTTTGTAGAGTTTGGACTTTGCGCGGTTGCAATAAGATCGGCAAGCCCCGCAACACCAAGCGCGGATTCTGCACGGCCTCCGTGTGAAACAACGACGTGCATCATTTCACGCAATGCTTGTGTAATAAGAATGCCGTGAGCATTTGCTCCAAGGTTAAATGCATCGGAGATGCCAAGACCAAGCGCGTAAATATTTTTTAATGATGCTGCCGTAATAACTCCTTCAAAATCATCGCTAGTTTCTACAGAAACTGTTGTTCCAGAAAACAGCGCTCCTACAGTATTTCGTGCAGATTCGTTGTTGCTTGCAGCGACGGCTATGGTTCGAGTGCCAGCAATGATTTCTTCTGCAATCATTGGTCCGCCTAAGAAAACGAGAGGATTATTGATCTTTGCAACATTTTGGAAGAGCGCATCGATGCGTGTGCACGTCTCTTTTTCAAATCCTTTTGAAAGGCTAACAAGAATTGTTTCTGGATTCAGCAGCCGTTCTATTTCTCGAAGTGCTGATCTGAGTAGCCATGTTGGGATGCAAACAAACAGGACGTCGCAAGTTGGAATAATTTCTTTTAGCGGTTTTTGATTTGGCAGGATGTCGATATTCTTGTCCCAGCAATGTATGGTGAGCGTGGAATTTTGCAACAAAACTGTATGGATTGCTTTACCAATTTCCCCGTATCCTAATATTCCAACGGTGTTCATATATTGCGAAGTATAGCGGACTTTTTCTTTTTTGTGACGAATGATGGCGGTAATGTGTATGATAAAAAGTAAGAAAATTAACCTTTCTTTTTGTATGGATATAGTGTCATTCAAGTCACATCTTCCTGCATTCATTGCAGGAGCTCTTGGCGCCTTTGTTTGCCTTTTTGTTTTTGCTGGGATGAGTTTTGCGGTAGTTTTATTTTCTCCTCTGCATAATGAGATTGAAAATCGGTTTCGGGCAATCGTTGATTATTTCGTTTCTGAAAAGAATCTTACTGATTCAGCTGGAAATCATTCTGACGTTGTGAACGTTGTTGATTCAGCGAGTCCAGCAGTTGTTTCTATTGTCATCACAAAGGATGTTCCAAAGCTTGAGCAGATCATTGGAGATGGGTCGAACAATCCTTTTGGATTCTTTGGATTTAGCATGCCGCAGTATAGACAGAACGGTACGGAAAAGAAGGAGATTGGTGGAGGAAGTGGCTTTCTTGTGTCGGACGATGGATATATTGTTACGAATGCGCACGTTGTTTCTGAAAAAGATGCGGAGTACACGGTCTATCTTAACGACGAGTCTGAATATTCTGCGACAGTTGTTTCTGCAGACAGTGCGCTTGATATTGCAGTTTTAAAAATCGATGCATCAAATCTTTCGTATTTAGAGTTTGGAGATTCAGACGCAGTAAAAGTCGGTCAGAGCGTTGTTGCGATTGGTAACGCGCTTGGGGAGTTCAGAAATACAGTTTCTGTGGGTGTGATTTCTGGACTATCTCGATCTATTGTTGCAAGTGGGGGAGGATCATCAGAAGTTTTGTCTGATGTTTTGCAAACTGACGCAGCGATCAACCCTGGAAATTCTGGCGGCCCTTTGCTAGACCTTGCAGGAAACGTTATTGGTGTAAATGTCGCAACAAGTTCTGGAGGAGAGAACGTTTCATTTTCATTGCCGAGTAACGCAGTGAAGTCTGCTGTAGATTCGATTCGTACAACCGGCCATGTTGTTCGCGCATATCTTGGCGTTCGATTCGTTATGTTGTCTGAATCGATGGCAAACGCGAACAATCTTTCTGTAACTGACGGAGCGCTTATTCGTCGTGGAGCCAATGTAGCCGATCTTGCAGTCGTTCCAGGTTCTCCGGCAGACAAGGCTGGGATCGAAGAGAATGACATCGTAACCAAGATTGATAACATTGTTCTTGATGAAGAGCATCCGCTTGATGTGGTGCTTCGAAAGAGCGCAGTCGGAGATACGGTGATGCTGACGATCATTCATGATGGGAAAGAAGGTGTTGTTTCTGTAACCCTTGAAGAATGGTCGACAGAAGCAGAGAAGTAGCGCACTCTCAATGCATATGAAACACCTTTCAATTGCGATGTTTGGGGTTATTGCAGTTTTGGGAGTTGTGATCGCTACCATTGTTTTTATGCAGATGCGTTCAGCGAGTATCCCGTCAGATTGGGTTGTTCCAGATGATGATGGTTCTGGAGTAGTCGACAATGTAAACGATGGAGATGAAGTAGACACTCAAATAACATCGGTGACTTCAGATTCTGGGAATATTGTTGTTACTAGCCCGATGTTGAATGAGATCATCGGAACACCTTTAACTATTCGTGGTAATGCTCGAGTTTTTGAAAATACGTTCAACTATCGTGTTCTTGATGCAGACGGCACCGTGCTCGTAGAAGGGTATGCCATGGCAAGCGCTGAAGATATTGGGCTGTTTGGCGATTTTGCAGTTACTACATCTTTTGACGAGCCGAGCGGCACTTCTGGGACTGTTGAAGTATTCGATTACAGCGCAAAAGATGGAAGCGTAATAGATCTTGCGAGTGTGCCCGTTGTTTTCTCTTCAATAGAAACAATGACAGTAAAAACATATTGGACAACCGCGGATTCTGGTGCTGATTGTTCTCTTGTTGTGGCATCGGAGCATCGTGTTCCGAAGTCGGTTGCTACGGCGCATGCTGCGATTTCACAGTTGCTTTCTGGACCAAATACCACTGATGTCTCGAACGGATTTGGAACGAGTATTCCGCAATTTACGACGCTGAAGAGTATTTCGATTAATGATGGTGTTGCAACAGTTGAGTTTTCAAATGTAATCGAATCTGGAGGATCTTGTCGTGTCACATCAATCCGTGCGCAGATTGAGTCAACATTAAAGCAATTTCCAACCATCACTTCTGTCATTATCAAAACAGAAGGAATGTCTGCTTCAGAATCATTGCAGCCATAAGCGACAAGACAAGACAAGAGGTTTTCGCATTTGAGGCTAGTTTCGATGAGCTAGGAGCGAATTTGGCGAGACGTACTTCATGGTACGTTGAGCTAATTCGCGACGCAGCGAGTCGAAAATAGACCAAATGCGGAAAACCTTAAAGTAAAGTAATAAAAAAGCTCCTGCGATAATCGCGGGAGCTTTTTTATTCTCTTACAGCAACGCTTCTTTCGCTGCCTTGCTCACACCAAACTTCAGAACAGTTCGTGCTGGAATCTTGATTGTTTCTCCAGTTGCTGGGTTTCGGCCCATGCGTGCCGCGCGTGCCTTCTTTACCATCTTTCCAAGACCTGGGAATGCAACTTCACCAGCGCGCTTGATTTCTCCGTATACCAACTCAACAAATCCATCATACATTTCTCCAGCCTGCTTCTTGGAAACTCCCCAACGTTCCGAGAGCTCTGCCATGATCTGTGACTTGGTCAATCGCTTTGCTGCCATAAGAATGGTTTGTGCTCTTCCTGCTGATGAGCACGAAAAATAATGAATTACGGGCAAATCGTAGCAATATGCAATGAATCACGAAAGCGGTTTATTCACAGGCATTTTTTATACTTGTCCACATTGCGCACAAAATCTTTTTCGATGTATGAAGCAAGTATAAAATTCGTTGTTCTATTTTTTGTAGTGTATGTCCTTTGTGCAAATTTGGAGAAAGGAAAAATGGCGTATTACTTTTTTAGTTGCATTCTTGAGCATAAGTGCTTCGATGACTGCATGTTTTTGGTTTCGTCAGCCTCCACTTTCTGCAGCAGCAATCGCTCCTCGCATGAACAGCGCGGTAGATGCTGTTATTGCTGCACGTAAAGCAGACATTGCTTCAATTTCCGATGTGCCGTTTGGCGATATAAAAACAATCAATGTTTTAGTGTTAGGAATAGATTCTCGAAAAGAGGGGAACGAAAAACATTGTGACGCTATTCATATGGTGTCCATGAACGTTCAGGATTGGACGATGAAAGTGACGAGTGTGCCGCGAGGAACGTATGCATACATTCCTCCGGGAACGTACGCAGAAAATGAATATTATCTTGCGAATGCCTGCGCATTTGCGGGGCTTGATTATGGCATTGAGCAGATTGAGCGAGTGGTTGGGGTACGGGCAGATTATGTTGTGAGTGTTGGTTTCTCACAGGCACTTGGAATTCTTCGTGCGCTTGAACTACCAACAACAGAAAGTTTGCAATGGCTTCGTCATCGGCAGAGTTACTCGATCGGTGACCCACAGCGAAGTCAAAATCAAGCAGTGTTCATGAAGGATGTAGGGCTTCGAATGTTTCAAGGCGGCGGAATTCCCGACGTCCTTCTCCGTATGCTGTATTCGTTTGTTGATACAGACATGGACTATGCAACGGCGAAGACGTTGTATGACGGATTCCGCTTGAATGGAATCGCAGACCGTCCAGACGACGTTACGTTAACAATGAAACCGCATTACGATGTTCGAGAAATCCATTTTGATCCTACTCAAGCAACTGCTCAGATTGATGCCCTTGTTGCAAAGCTTCAGGGGAGATTGTCTCGATTTGATCTCTCGAATAAGACAGTCGAAGAAATCCAAGCAGAACTCGTAAAGTATCTTGAAAATTCGTTAAAAACAGGAGACGATTTTGCGACAATTTTTGATGAGAAACTTTGGTTACAGGTTGAAGAGACAGGAACTCGCGAGTCTTTGGAATATCGATTCATTGAATATCACGTTCGATCGCTGAGCTCTTCAGATCATGACGCAGCAATTCAATATGTCGCTGATTACATTTTAGAAAAGCAGACTCAAGGAATGCTTGTGTGGGAACAGAAGGGACGGGTGTTGCTAGAGAAGCTTGTGGGGGAGTGAAAGGGGGAAAGTTATAAGAGCTCGAGGGTATAGGAGGAGGGGCTGTGGGGTGTAGGGGGACGGGTTATGAGGTTGAGGGGTCAAGAGGTTGGAGACTGTCATCTCCGCGAAGGCGGGGATCCAGTGAGTAGCCCCCCGTCTCCCCCATAAATGGGGGAGGGTCCTCAGTGACTTTTCAGAAAACAAAGAAACCACCCCGCTGTTCGTGAACGGCGGGGTGGGTGTGGGAAAATGGCTAATATTCCACAGAAAATGATGGACTTTCATTGACGAAACGTCATTTTTTTGCTATGATTTCTTGTTACAAGTTCAAAAAGTGGAAGGTTCCGAAGGCCTTGGATTCGAAGGCGCTCGGAACTTTCCACTTCATGCAAAAGTCGCAAAGCGACAAGGAGCAAAGGCCGTGACTCAGAAATTCTGTTGTGATAGGTGCGGGCGTTCGATTGTTCCCGCACAGAATGCGAAGATGTTTGTTCATCTTCTGGGCATCGTTCGGGATGCTCTCGAGAACGATCCCGATATGCTGGAGGATGATGCTCGGCTCAGGGAGCAGCTCGATGTTTCTATGCGCATGTCGATTGGGGTATGCAGACATCTCCTGCCGGTCATCGAGCATGGGGAAGCTATTTGTCCAGGATCGCCGATTACGGCCCAGCATATTCCGGGACAGCTCCATGGTTCGTGGCCCGACTTTCCGTTTGAGGAGAGCCTGGTCCCGTTCTATACCCAGGCATGGGCCATCCTGCAGAGACTCTACCCCATCACGGCCGACACTCTCAACGAGGAGTAGCTCTCCTCAACCTCACGTTCTGCGCACCCGCGCGAACGGCAGAGCCCATCCGGCCGCCGTTCTCCGGGTGCGCTTCTGTTTTCCAACAAAAAGAGCCTCTTTACGAGGCTCGATTTTATTTATGCAACAAAGTTTCGGAGGTCGACCTGAATGCCTTCTGCTGCCCACTTTCGGAGTGTGCGAAGGCCGCGGCCAGAAACGACGAGGCTGATTGGCTTGCCAGTTGCTGGGTTGACCAACGTCTTCTTTTGCAAGTTTGGCATTTGGCGACGCTTGGTTTTGACGTTGCTGTGGCTAACGTTGCGTGCGGTGAGCGGTGTTTTGCCAGTAATAACGCAGATCTTAGACATACAAAGAAAGAATTTCGAATGTCCGAATGCTACCTGAACGCGAATAATTTAGCAAATCTCAGCGGTGGATTGGGTTTTTGGCGTTCTGAATATTCCAATGCAACTTTTATGCCAATATTAGCCAATAAACTTGACTTTTTGGCATTTTTTTGTTAAAATAGCCTTCGTAACTTCAATTCCTCACAACGTCAACGTTCGAACCTCTGGAGTTCATGATGGATCTTTCTCGAGCCATTTCTCTCCTCACTGCTCTCTTTGCCGACCAGACTGTTTTCGCCGTCGCCCAGCGCGGTCGACTGGAGAAGCTTCTTCTAGAGACGCCTCAGGTGATCGGTATCATTGCCAAGTTGTTGACGAAGAGGTCTTCGGATCCCCTCCACGGATTCGACTACATCAACCCCAACATCACGGACCAGAACTTCCCGACTACTGTTGAACCTTCTCTCGAGGGCGCCGAGCTCGAGGATTACGGCAGGGATGTCTCATCCCAGTTCGTCCGTGACGATCTTGCCAAACGCAAGCGTCGCGCAGCGACCGCTGCCGAAACTTTGGCCTACGTTCGTGCCCATCCTGAGCTTCGGGATTACTGGATCGTCGCCCTCGGACAGGTCTGGGTGGGTCCCGTTGGTGGCGGGTGCGTGGTCGTGCTGAGCGGGGGCGTCGGCCTGCGCAACGCGGACCTCGAGGGCGTCGCGGGCGGCTGGGGTGCGCGCTGCTCTTTTCTCTCCCTCCCGCTGTAGTAGTTCGGCACTCGGAACCTTAGGTCCTTGTTTCTGGAGCTTGGAAACTTGGACCCTTGGTTCTCACGGTCGCGCCTTGTCTGATGACGGGCGCGATTTTAGTTTTGATATGATTATTTTTGGAAAGTAGATGCGAAGGCTTGCGGCTACGGCTTTGAGCGATCGAAATCTAGAAGGAGTGGAATGCGCCAGAAGATATCTTTGTATTACGAAGTGTTGTGTGCCGTCACGAACTTCTCAAAATATGAACTACTTTGGTACAGCAATTAGCGAGGGTATGGGCTCCGAAATATATTCAACCCGAAGGTCTGACAACGGGTGGTGGTTCAGAAGATTGCTGTACACATGGTTGGGGGTCTGGGTGGATCCCGATGGTAACGAGTACGTGGTCGTGCTGAACGAGAACGACGGCAAGCGCAACGCGAACCTCGAGAACGTCGCGAACGACTGGAATGCGAACTACTCTTTTCTCTCCCTCCCGCAACGAGTTTATATTCATTCCTGGCGAGAATAATCGTCAGGAATGTTCTTTTAAAGATGCTGTCCATTTGCCGAGCATTTTCCCGACTTCAGAAAGTGGAACGCTAAGAGCACTATATTAACCCGCTTTACCGCGCCAGCTTGCTGCGCGGTACCGCTAACCAGTACGCTTGGAGCGTATGCGAGCGGTCAAGATATCGGAACATAACGTTTATCAAATCCACTACCATTTTGTTG
>JBAYHK010000014.1:0-18748 GCA_041666145.1 Patescibacteria group bacterium
TCCCGCCTTTTGACATTCTGCACGCCACGCGTCGCTCACTGCCTGCCGACGATCATTCTCATGAAACTTCAACATGCCATCAGTTACGACTACTCGAGTGTCTTGATTCATAAGCTGACGAAGCGCCACAGGAAAACGCGCACGCTGAATTCGCTCTGCAATAGGCTCAAGCATTCGAATGTCTGGCAATGACCGATTCCCAGCAACTACATACGCCGATGCTCGTTGAACACGATAAGATCGCGGCAATAACGGACGAATCCATCGATTTACTGCACGAAGCTTTAATAACACATCATCTCTGTCCATTATCGGCGACAATGAAGCAATCCACATTTGAAGATACGGATCCTCAGATCCAATCTTCAACGAAGCAAGATCAAGATGATTCGTGTCAACAAAAAAACTCAAACACATTGGATCGCGTACCGTCTCTCCAGGCCGAAGTCGCAACAATGCCAATACTCCAGTCAGTACCAACCGTGTCGACCAAATACGTCCAGGCTTAGTAACAACAAAGAGATCAATGTCACTTGTTTCTTTTGTAAAAGAGAATGCGAGCGAATTACAAACTGCAATCATCTGCACCCACGGCAACCACGACGCAAATGTCGCAAAAGCCTTTGCTCGACGAGATTTGCGCAATGCGTCTGTTACTCTTGAGATTCGCTCATGCCGCCACCCATCAACATTACCGATTGCCCAGAATCCAGAAAAACCAGAAACGCCATTATTTCGAAGCCACTGAGACTCATTTAAACAAGAATCGATCTCAAAAATAGTCACGGCTCCAATATCACACCATTTCCAAACCTCAAATGTCGTCAACGAAAACTCTGTGTACTTTGTATATGCAAGAATGCGGAAAATCGACTGCTCAAGCAACGTTGGCATATCATGACTTTTTGGTACGAATAGCCCATGTTGTTCCAGTTCGAATCATGTGTCCAACACCAAGAATAATAAAAACCGCATCACGCAAACGAATGATCATCGAAAACGCAAGTGGATTCATGCCAACACCCAACGCCACAAACACTGCAGCAAAACCACCTTCAAATAAACCGAGTCCTCCAGGAACCGGCAGGAGAAGTGCAAGCCCAGGAAGCGAGCTGATCAAGAATGCCTGTGCAAAATTCAACGAAACACCAAACCCCCATGCAATATAAAACGTTTCGACAACACGAAACGCCACCATCGCCATTGATAAAATCGAAATAATGAAAACTCTCAAGGCGCCTCCAGCAAAGAACTTTTGCATCAATTTTTCTGTATCTTCCAACCAACATTCAAAACCTTGTAATCGTTTTATCTTGCTCAATCTGAATCGATGAAAAAATGGATACGCGATCGACTTGCCTCGAGCAAGGGCGAAAAAGAACATCATCAAAATACCAAATGCTATGAGAAGTCCGATTCCCATGATGACCAATGTCTGCGTACCACCCTGACGCTCAACCAGCGCAAGAACAACGCCTAGCGCAATGAACACCACATAAGAGCAGAGCTCGAAAGCAATATCCAGCGTTGCAGAGGCAACTGCGCTCTGACTTGGCACACCGTCTGCACACAAAAGCGCCACACGAACTGGCTCTCCTCCAGCTTGGTTCAATGGAGTGAGGTATCCAAAAGCATATCCCGTCATTCTATGCCAATACATCCGCCAAACCGAAAGTTTATAACGCTTTTCAGAAACTTGCCTATGAAGAATCATGGTCCAGCGAATACTGTAAAGCATGAAATTCACCATCGAGATACCAACAAAACCAACGAACGGCCAAAAACCAAAAGCACGAATATGTTCAACAATATTTCCGAGTCCTTCGCGAGCAAGAAGTACGTATAAAAGCGTAATCCCAAGAGCGGCACTCAATGCCACTCCGATCGTTTTTCCAGATACCATAATGGTGCAAGTGTACAACAAAAGACGCGTTGTTCGCGTCTTTTGGAAAACTTTTATGCTTTTGGCTTCAGGAAGAAAGCATACATTCCATACGTGAATGCCGTACTCACCACAATGTACAGCGTTACACCACCAAGCAATGTTGTTGTACCAAGCACGATCATTGTAATCGGCAATGCGTAGAGCATCATTTTATTCATTGTCGCAGTCATGTCTTCATCAAGTGCAGCAGTTGTTGCCTGTGCGGTTTTTGGCGGTCGACGCGTAACCATTTGCTTTGCCTGGAAATACTGAAGAACGCCAGAAAGTAAACCAAGCGGAATCGATATCTTGCTCAAATCAAGCCCAAGGAAAAATGGATTCATTGCTCCAGGATTTTGCACAAATGTATAGAGAATCGATCCGTTAACCGTATGAATTCCTGCAGCAAGAGCCTGATACAAAGCAATAAATACCACCAATTGCACAATGGTAGGCAAGCACGAAGCAAATGGATTTACATTATGTACTTTGTAAACGCCCATCAATTCTTTCGCCATCCCCTCCTTATCGTCCTTAAACCTCTCCTTAATTTCCGCAATTTTTGGCTGAATTTCCTGTAGCTCTTTCTGCGCCTTCATCGACTTATACGTTAACGGCAACACCACAGTTTTCACCAAAACTGTAATCACAATAATTGCGAGTCCTAATCCACCCCAAGGCGCCAATGTGTAAACAAAGACCAGCGCGTTATAAATTGGTTGGTATAACAACGCAAAGAAAATATTTCCCATATTTATTCAACACCTTCTTTTAACAATTCAGACTCTACAGCGACGATTTCTGGAGACGCAATCTCAACGGGACGTTCGCCTTCTGCAGTTCGCTCTTGAATGTTCACTTTCCATCCGGTCAATTTGGCAGCAAGGCGTACATTTTGCCCTCCACGACCAATGGCAAGGGACAACTGATCACTTGGAACGACAACAATGGCGGTGTGCTCAGTATCATCAAGTTTCACTTCAAGAACTTTTGCCGGAGAAAGAGAATGGGTAATAAATTCTCGTGGATTGTCGCTCCATTCTACGATGTCAATTTTTTCACCGGAAAGTTCACCAGTAATTGTCTGAATACGACTTCCCCGCTGACCGATACACGCACCAATCGGATCAATGCCAGCATCAGTTGATGCTACCGCAACTTTTGAACGAGCCCCAGCCTCACGAGCAACAGCCTTTAAAACAACTGTGCCCTCGGAAACTTCTGGAATCTCTACCATGAAAAGTTTCTTCACCAATTCATCGCTAGTACGAGAAAGCAAAATTTGCGCGCCGCGCGTGCCGAGTGAAACTTCCCGAACGTAAAACTTTAATCGATCACCGGAACGATATCGCTCAGTAGGCATTGCATCTTCCGGCTTTACAATTCCAGTAGTCCGACCAATGTCCACTAAAATGATTCTCCCCTCACGACGCTGAACTGTCCCAACAATCACGTCGCCCTCAACGCTCTTGAAGTCATTGAAAATAATCTCGCGCTCTGCTTCACGAAGCTTCTGCGTAATAACCTGTTTCGCAGTCATCGCCGCCATTCGACCAAACTCAACGGCCTGTGGCAACTCAGTACGAATAACATCCCCAACCTTTGCGCCCATTTTCAAAATCTGCGCCTCAGACATCATGATGTCTGTTTTTGGATTGAACTTTGGACCAATCTCGTCAACCGAAATCTCTGTTGGAGGAACAAAGTCGCCAAGTGCACGCATTGCCTCGCGACGAGCAGACTCTTCTGCTTCGCGCTTTTTCACCTCTTCAAGTTCTTCTGGAGTTATATCTTCAACAACAGTTTTCACGTCAAAAATACGCGCCAAACCTGTTTCCGTATCAAACTTCGCTTCAAGATTATGGTATTTATCACCAAAATCTTTTCGGTATGCAGCGGAAATCGCCGCCTCGATAGTCTCTAAAACATTTTCATATGAAAGTCCCTTTTCGTCACAAATCTGTCGGATTGCTAACTCTATCGCACTTGGCATAAAGATTGTTATTCAATTTTTTTAACAGTTAGACCTGGCTTTGTGGCCAGGTCTTCATGGGAAAAACTCTATCACAACACATAAACTCAGGCAATTCCGGTCACAACCTTCAATCGTGCAATATCGATACGATGCTCTTCTATTTGCGGAAGAATGCCTTCATTAATCACATCGAGGATATCGTCACGCATTTGCAACATGTCACGACGCAACGCCGCTACTTCCCCCTTCACGATCGAATATGTCTCATCACGAATCTCTCGCTTCAAAATCTGATTATTTTCTTCAAACATCCCACGAAGAAGCTGAACGTCATTTTTGCTAAGCATACAAATGGAATAAAGAATAATTCATGGGGAGCTTTTTTATGGTATCACACGCCAATAATATGCGTGATCTTCGGCGGAACTTGATCATATTCAATGGCGAGAACGTCTATTCGCCATAGCGCATTTGGATAATCATTCATAAACGCCTCTCCGACCATCGCTATTTTTCTCAACTTCGACTTTGTTACAGCTTCTTCTGGATATCCAAACTCATGATCATGCCGAGCTTTTACTTCAACCATGACAAACTCTTCACCGTCCTTTGCGATGAGATCGATCTCACCAAATCTATTTCTATACTGTCGATCAACAATAACCATTCCTAATGATTTTAAAAACGCAGCAGCGTCTTGCTCTGCCGCGTTTCCAAAAATCCTCCGTGGGTCAACCATACATTAGCGCGATCGACGTGGAAGATACTTATTTACATCTGCCCGCGACTGTTCACGATGCTGCAATACAGGAACTTCACGTTTTACGAATCGGATTAATCGAAGAACTGCAATCAAAGCACCAACAAAAATTACTAAAAACCAAAATCGCGCACCAAAAAACTGAATCTCTTCAAAGGTAAGAAAGAACCAAATCAAACCAACAACTCCAGTTGTTGAACATATTCCAGCAATACGCTTCAACATTTCTGCACGATATCTATCGTACGATCCATTACGAATCATCATTCTAATAACGGCCCCAGCAATAATACTTAGAGCGAATACAGCAAAAAACATTGCCTCAAAAGTCGATGCTAAACGTGTAGGAGTCAGGTCAAGCCAAAAATGCCAATCCACTAACGGAGAAAAGAAATTCATATAGGCGCAATGGTATCGGAAGTTCTAATGGCTGTAAATTCTCCCCCAGTGATGCCGACTTGGCTGAAAATCAGCACATTTCTTACAGCCTCCTTCGGTAAAAAATGCATCGGCATTCTGAGGAGTAATTCGAAGAGACTGTGCTGGAGCGGCTCCATGCCTAGTCGCCGGCTCCCAATCAACAACCACAATAACCCCATCAAGTGCCAAAAGCCGACGCGCCTCTGCAACGGTTGATGCGAATTGGCCCGTCATCCAAAGTGTATTCACTAAGAAAATTCGATCGAGCGATTGCGGTTCTATTCCGTCAATTCCACCAAAACGCTCAATATCACCTCGAATAACCTTGAGGTGCGGAACCTCGCGTAATGCTCGATAGCCTCGTAACATCGAAAGCGCCTCTGGATGAATATCGACCGCAAAAACCACGCCTTCATCTCCAAGAATTTCAGCCATCGGCAAAACAAGATGTCCAGTCCGTCCAGCACCAAAGTCCGCCACCTGCATTCCAGGACGAAGTTGAGCAGCTGCGAGTATCACGCGAGCATCGAGTAAAGCGCTTCCAGACATAATTAAAAAAATGAACTAACCAAACTTCCTAAAAACATATCGAAGAGGTCCAACGTAACAACAATTCCAAGAATAATAATCGCAGTACCTAAAAGTTTATAAAAGAAATTCGTTGTTCCAAGATGCTCTTCCGCCCAATAGACAGGTCCAAGCATCTCTTCGAACCACATCGTCTTCCATACCATGAGCCACCCCATGATCATGATAAAAAGTCCGATGAAAATTCGCAAAATCATATATGAAATTTTAGCACAGAACATCAACCTCATTCCGATTTTTATCCATCAAAAAGACGTCCGGATTGGACGTCTTTTTGATGGTGCGCGGAAGAGGACTCGAACCTCCAAGCCATTGCTGGCACCAGCCCCTCAAGCTGGCGTGTCTACCAATTTCACCATCCGCGCGAATATGGTCCGTTTCCATTTGGCCCATTTTCGACTCAGACCTGCAGAAATTTCTTCGTCGTACCATGAAGTACGCCTCAGAAAATTTCTTTGGTCTTCATCGAAACTGGTCTCAAATGTAAACGTCCCCACGAACGAGCCGTACTATATCGGACACGTTGAAAAAATTCAAGCATTCCCGTATAGTGCCAGTCGTTCAGAATATTCATTCTGGATGCTTAGCTCAGCTGGTTAGAGCATCTCGTTTACACCGAGAGGGTCGGGGGTTCGAATCCCTCAGCATCCACCACAGAAAACCTCATAAAATAGTCCTTGGCTGTGTCGCCTCCTGCATGCGACCCTCACCGTACCAGTACGTACGGCTCGGGTCGTACTCGTCGGCTCCGTGCCATGAACTATTTTATGAGGTTTTCTTCGCTCTTCGCCATGCTACTCTTCGCTACATTTCACTTTTCCAAAATAAATAATTTTTGCTACGCTCTTTCTACCTATGTCTATATTTTCTCATCCACTGTTTGCACCAATCGGACGAATGATCGCCGTTCTTGCCGCAATCGTCGTGTTCATTGCCTTCATGATTTGGATAGGAAATATTCAAGACCATGCAAATGATCCGCAAAAACTTTCTGTCGACGTAAATGCAAGCGACTGGTTCGAAGGAGGATCTGACGCATCAGTAACGTTGGTGGAGTACAGCGACTTTCAATGTCCGGCATGCGGAATCTATTATTCAATGGTGAAGAGTTTGCACGAATCCTTCGGAGACCAAGTCAAAATTGTCTACCGCAACTTCCCACTCACATCGCTCCATAACAATGCGCAACTTGCTGCACAAGCTGCTGAAGCGTCTGGATTACAAGGAAAATTCTTTGAAATGCATGACCTTCTCTTTGAAGAGCAGGCTAATTGGAGCGAACTTTCAGATCCAACAGAAACCTTCGTATCCTATGCAACATCAATCGGACTCGATGGTGAAAAATTCCGAAGCGATCTTACCGGCGACATAGTCAAACAAACAGTCTCCGAAGATTTACAAAGCGGCGAAAGCTCGAACGTTAGCGGAACGCCAACATTTTTCATAAACGGTTTCGAGATTGATAATCCCCAAGGCCTAGGGCCGTTCACCGACGCGATCAATGCCGCACTTCTTTCGACTGTCACGGTAGACACATCTGCACCCTCAACAACAAACTAATCTATGACAGAGTCTCGATGGTTTCCGTTTCTTATTCTTGCGGTTTCTACGCTCGGTTTTATCGATGCAACATATCTCACCGTACAGCACTACGCCGACATTGGCCTTCCGTGCACGATTACTTATGGATGTGAAACGGTCACGAATAGTTCTTTTTCGATGATGTTCGGAATCCCCGTTGCGCTTCTTGGCGTCTGTTTCTACGTAAGCATCCTTTTTCTTTCTTACGCCGCACTAGAATTCAAACAAAAGAAACTACTCAAAGTAGTCTCTCTTCTCTCAATATTCGGTTTCGTGTTTTCTCTCTGGTTCGTTTTTGTACAATTTTTTATCGTTCATGCAATCTGCCAATACTGCATGCTCTCAGCACTCACTTCGACTACAATTTTCGTCGCCTCAATGGTCTATCTCTACAAACTCAAAACTTCCGTGACTTCCCCGTTACTAAGCGCAATGCACGAGGAATAACTCGAAAAACAAATTGTTTACCGTCTAATCGCTCACCGTCCACTAGGGCGGTGACGTTTGTTTCATACATAATTTCCATTTCCGAAAACGGCACAATGCCAATGTCGACTTTTTTATTAAACAAAGAGAATCTCGGCAACCGAATAATGAATGAGAGCCTACCATCAACGGGACTCTGCATGCCTGCATCATCTGGCGAAGCAAAATTTCGTACTTCAACCGTCGCCTTTCTCTGCGGTGTCATGGTGTACGCCTTGCCATGATGAACAACGAAATCACCATGGTCAATATGAACCGATTGTAAGAATCGCTTTCCATTAACCTCTCCAAGATCAAGTTCCTCAATGATTCGCGCACTTAAAACATCACAAGCCGCAACGCCAACAGGCATACCGAGCAATTCTGTCATCGCCCCTTGTGGACCAATAGGAAGAAGGGCGACAACTGTTTTTCTATCTCCAATCGCGTCGAGAACCCGACGAAGCGTGGTGTCGTTCCCTACGGCAACAACAGTGGTAACGCCGCTTCTAATTTCATCTCGGATAAGCTCATTCGGATCACGAAAAAGCGCCAAGCGTGCAATTTTGCCAGCGATTCCAAGGTCTGTTAGGCGTGTTTCAATCTGCGCAAGTTCGCGTTCAAAACGCCTATCCTGCAACGCCTCGTCGTAAACGTAGCAATACACACTTATTCTTCAACTGACTCAGTTCGCTTCTTTCCTTTTGGCACAACAACGGCCTCTGCGCCCATTCGAATCATTCCATTCACACACGCCCCAGGACCAACAACAAAGACTTCGGTTGTTACGTCACCAGTCAAAGACGACGACGGAAGAAGTTCCAACTTTCCACGAACCAAAATATTTCCATGAATTGTTCCGCTTACCAAAGCATTCCCCGCTTCAATGTCTGCCTCAACCAAGGCCTGTTCTCCAATGCGAAGGTCGCCTTGCGTTTTCACGTTGCCGTGCACCTCGCCTTCAATAATCAGGTCTCCTTCTGCAACTAGATCTCCTTCCAATCGAACTCCATGCGCAATTATCGTCTCCGATCCTGTTCCCTTTGCCATACAAAAAAGTTAATTTTTCATCTTCTGTATCACAAACTACATCTCTTTCACAACTGTAATATTCAATATCTCCATAATGTTACAAAGTACCTGCTCTACCGACGTCACCAGAGCCAATCGCGCGCAAACCGTTGCTTCATCAGCGCCGTCAAGAATACGAACCTCTGCATAATATTGCGAAAATAATTGCGCAACATCAAAAACATATTGAGCGAGAACCGATGGCCTTACCTCTGCTCCAGACTGCAAAATCACCTCTGGCATTTGCGCTAAAAGCCTAAGCAACGCTGCTTCAAGTGGATGAAGAAGTAGACCTGCATCTGGCCTTGAAACCAAAGATGTTTTTCCTTTAAGACTTCGAATACGAGCAATAGTGTAAAGAATGTATGGGCCAGAAAAACCCACCATCGACATTGCCTCTTCCATGTCAAATACAAGCACCTTTCCAGGATCCTGCCGCAACATCATGAACTTCATCGCGGCAAGCACCAATGTCATTGCATTCGCACGAATCTTCTTCTCTTTCCACTCCGAATGACGCAACTTTGTTGAATCCATGAGTCCAGTCAACATGGCATCACGCAAATCGTTATACCGAATGATATTTCCCTTTCTTGACGACATCGCACCTTCTGGCAACGTCACCATGTCGTAACCAAGATGAATGACTTCGCGTGGAAAGTTCATGAGTTTCAAAGTCGCCGACAATTGCTTCATTGCTAACGCCTGTCGTATGTCTAAAACAATCAACGATCTATCCGCTCGATAGTCACTTTCTTTGTGTAAAGCAAGTGCAAGATCTTTTGCGTTATACAGCAACGTTCCATCAGTTTTTCTCAACAAATTCATGCCAAGCCCCTGGGCTTCAAGATCGACAATCGTCGCACCTTCGCTCATTCGAGCAATGCCATCAGTTAACAGCTTGTTTACAATGGCGTGCGATTCGCCAATAAGTTCATGTTCGAGATAAATCGTATCAAGCACTAATCCATATTCGTCATACACAGCCTGCAAGCCATCAAGCGACCATTTCAGTGTTTTCTTCCATAGCGCAGTCCATTCGCCTTTCCCCTCCTCAAGTTCACGCTGAATTGCAGAAACTTCTGCTTTTTTTGTTTCGTCGTCACCAATCTCACGAGCTGCCTCGGTATAAATCTTTCCAAGAAAATTCAATCGATCTTGAGGTGCCGGCTCTTCATGCTCATGAAACTTCTTTAATGCCCACAAACATCGTGCAACGTTATTTCCAAGATCATTAATATACGCAATTGGAATTGATTCATATCCATTTGCTGTAAAAATATTTGCTATCGCCTGACCGAGCGACAAATTTCGCAAATGTCCAACGTGAACCTCTTTATGTGTATTCAGATTCGCGAACTCAACAAGTACACGCTTTCCTTTTCCCGTAGAGCCGCGACCGTATCGCTTTTTGCCCTTCAAAATATCCGAAAGGACAGCGTTGCCGTATGCAACAGGCTCAACAAAAAAGTTCACATACGGTCCTGTTGCAACAATTTTTCGAATCATCGATGAGGGACCAATTTTTGCCGCAAGCTCTGTGGCGATCTCCACAGGTTTTCTTCCCATGCCTTTTGCAAGAACAAAGCATGGAAAAGAAAAGTCGCCAAGCTCTGGCGTTGGTACGGAACCGATCATGTCTACAGTTATGGGAAACTTTTTTCCAATCGCTTTTTTAAGCGACGTAAGAACTTCTTTTTTTGCTAAGGCTTTTGCATGCATATTACGGAAGAAGCTTTATAAAGAATCGCTTTCCCTTCTGGAGAATAGCCTCCTCCTTTCTTGGATAAACCACAACATCAGGGTCGATAATGACTGAACCGGCAAGCTTTACCCCACCTTGCTCAATCAGTCTTCGCGCCTCGCCCTTCGATGACGCAGCCTGAGTTGCCACCATGACATCAACAATGGACATCGATGATGAAACTGATCTAAATTCAGAAATTATTTCTGGCATATCGCCATCACGAAACCTCGAATCAAACGACCCGCGAGCATCATTTGCTGCATCAATACCGTGATACATACGAACTAAATTCCACGCCAGATTCGCCTTAGAATCTCTTGGATTTTTCCCCTCTTGCAATGCATGTTCCTCAGATTGAACTTCCTCCATTGAACAGTCCGTAAGCAATGTAAAATATCGAACAATCATGTCATCGGATATTGTCATTACTAATCCAAACATATCTTCCGGTGCGCTTTCAAGCGGAATTGCATTTCCAAAACTCTTCGACATTTTTCGAACGCCGTCCGTTCCCTCTAATAATGGAACCGTGAGCAAGTCTTGCTCATGCTGATCAAAGCGACGCTGAAGACGACGACCCATATGAAGATTCAATAGCTGATCCGCTCCGCCGATTTCAACATCTGATTTTACCATCACAGAATCATATCCTTGCATAATTGGATATGTAATTTCCAAGACAGAAAGCGGATGCTCTGGGTCATCAATTCTCTTTTTAAAATCATCACGCTGCATGACCTGTTGAAAAGTTACAAGAGATGTAAGCCCGAGAAACTCTTGACCAGTCATCGGAATAAACCATTCACCATTGTGATGTATCTCGGTCGCATCAATATCAATAATCTTCGACGCCTGTTCAATATACGTTTTTTGATTTTCTCCTACCTCTTCTTTAGTAATCTTCTTTCGCTCCTCTGATCGACCAGTAGGATCCCCTATCATCGCCGTGGCGTCCCCAATAATCAAAACGGCCTGATGCCCAAGATCCTGAAATTGACGAAGCTTCCGTAGCGGAACCGTGTGTCCCAAATGCATATGCGGCGACGTCGGGTCTATTCCGAACTTAATCCGAAGGCATTCACCGGCTAACATTCTCTCTCGAAGATGATCTAACCCTATTACAGTGTCAACGCCTCGCGCCAACACCTCTTCGATTGCTTCAGGATCTATATTTACAAGTTTTTTCATATATCAAAATTATGACACGAGTGCTTCTTGTTCCTTTTTCAACGCACCATACTTTTCTTGCAGGTCCGATAGCTTTTGACGTTCAACTCCAATAACTTTTTCTGGTGCACGCTTCACAAAATCTTCATTCGCCAACTTTGACTCCTGCATTGCAATAAACTTTTCGCACTCAACGATTTCTTTCGAAAGTCGTGTCTTCTCTTTATCGAAATCAACTTCGCCAAGAGCCATATAAATAGACACATCACCAACCTGTCTCGACACAACTCCTACTCCAACTTCAGGAACTGACAACATCTCACCAGCCGACGCTTTCTCAACTCGAATGTCACATCTTCCAAGCCTCTCAAAAAGAGGCTTAACGGAAAGGAGCAAATCGACACGGTTTTGTGATTCTGAAAATATAGAAACAGCAGGAATTCCACTTGCAGGAAGCTTCTGCTCCGACTTCATATTTCGAATCATAATTACAATTTCTTGAATCCTTTCAAACGCATCCGCGTCCTCCGAAGACAGTTCATGAGCAACCTTCGGCCACTCCGCAACAACAATCATTCCGGAATCGAAATTCTTATAAATTTCCTCTGTCACAAACGGAGCAAATGGATGCCAGAGAACAAGGAGTCGCTGGAGGATATAAAGAAGAATGTCTTCTTTTCCCTTTTCGATCTTCGCAATTTCTAAGTACCAATCCGCAAAGTCATTCCACGTAAAGTCACGCAACACTTCAATCGCCAACGAAAAGTCGTATCGATCCATGAGCATACCGACTTTCTGTGTTGTTTCACTAAATCGAGCAAGAATCCATTTATCTGCCAATGTTTTCGGCATTACCGATTCAACATATCGTGCACCGCTGGAAGTCGTAAAAATAAAACGCGAAATGTTCCACAGCTTGTTCACAAGGTTGCGCGCAGACTCAACCTTCTCCGTGTAATACCGAGAATCATTTCCTGGGGTAATGCCAGAAAGAACAGAGATTCGAAGCGCATCACATCCGTATTCATTGATCACTTCGATTGGGTCGATTCCGTTACCTGATGACTTCGAAAACTTCTTACCGTCTTTGTCTCGAAGAATTCCATGAATGTATGCGTCCTTAAATGGAATCTGATTCACCGCATACGTACTCATCAAAATCATCCGCATCAACCAAAGATAAAGAATTTCATACCCCATCTGCATCCAGCTTGTTGGATGATACGTCTCAAGATCAGCAGTGTTCTTTGGCCAACCAAGCGTCGAAAAGGTCCAAGAACCAGAACTGAACCATGTGTCGAGCGTGTCTTCGTCTTGAGTCCAGCCTTCTCCTTCTGGCGCTACGGTTCCAACATAAAGTTCCATGTTTTCATCTCCAGAAGTAGATTGCTTCGCTTCGCTCGCAATGACGTTTCGATACCACGCGGGGATTCGATGCCCCCACCAGATCTGACGGGAAAGGCACCAGTCACGGAGATTCTCAATGCGATCAAGATAAAGTTTTGTAAATCGGTCTGGAGTAATTGTTACCTTTTGGTCGATGTTGCCGTTAAGTCCAGTAGTGACCGCTTCACGCATGAAGTCTCGTAGCGTCTTGCCTCTACCTGGAATTTCCTTATTCACATCAAGCCACCACTGGGTCATGGGGATTGCTTCAATAACGTCGCCATAACGGTCGGAAGTTCCAACATTCTGAGGGACAACCTCCTCTTTCTCTAAAAGATTATGTTCCTTCAACCAAGCCACAACTGCTTCACGCGCAGCTTCCACTGTCATTCCAGCCACCATCGATCCTGCTTGCACCGTCATCTTTCCATCGATACCGATGACTTGTTTGATCTCAATCACATCCTGCTTTGCTTTCTGCACTTCGTACATTCCAAAATCTATCGCACTGTGTGCAGGAGTCACCCCAAGAGCACCAGTACCGAATTCAGGATCAACTTCGTCACTTGCAATGACCTTGATAGACAACTTTGATCCTGCAAATTCAACGTCAAATGTCTTCCCGACAAATTCCTTGTATCGATCATCTGCTGGATGCACCGCAACCGCAGTATCGCCGACTTTTGTTTCTGGACGCGTTGTAGAAATTGAAATTGGAAAATCCTTACCATACGTAAATGTATACAACGTCGCTTCGCGTTCGATTGTGACGATTTCGTCATCCGAACAGGTTGACTGCCCCTTAACCGACCAATTCACTACTCTAAATCCACGATAAATCAAACCATCGTTGTACATTCGAGTAAAAAGCTCATTAACAGCAGCATTGCGATCATTATCGAATGTATATGCAAGACGGCTCCAATCTGCGCTCGTTCCCATTTTTTTTACCTGATTCAAAATCGTCGCTTTCGATGACTCTGCAAACTCTCGAATCTTCTCAAGCAAAGCCTCGCGCCCAAGTTCTTGTCGCGGATTCTTCATTCCTTCAGCCATGAGTTTCTTTTCGACTTTCGCTTGCGTGGCAATCGCAGCATGGTCTGTTCCTGGAACAAGAAGTACTTTTTTACCCAAAAGACGCTGGTAGCGAACCATTGCGTCCATAAGCGAATGCTCCAAAGCATGACCAAGATGCAAAACGCCAGTCACATTCGGTGGCGGCATGACCACACTAAAAACCTCTTTTCGCTCAGCCGCGTTCGGCAAATTCTCAGGCGTAAAATAGCCTGACTTTAGCCAAGAATCGTAAATCTCGTCTTCCACAAGCCTTGGTTCGTACGCCTTTTGCATTTCTTTTGCCATAGATGGCTGGAAGTGTAGACGAAACGAGCGTTTTTGAGTATGCTACTCCCCTTCGGAACCAATCCGAACGCCGCCAGTGGCCGGAAAGCCATCATTCAGAAACGTGAGGAATCCGTGAAACAAATCCCTTCGAAAATTCAGAGAACGATGCTCAGGGCATTCGACCGGGCACAAAAACGTGTAGAACGACACGCATCCGACCCTGATCACGAAATTCGTGCACGGGCTCTCCTGGCACTGTGGGTCCTGTCGAACAACATTGTCCTCGGGAACATCACCGAAGTTCCCTACGATGTCGTCCCCAGTGAACTCAGAGTCGCCAACGTGACTCCCGAGCTCAGGATTTTCTACGGCGGCTGGAACCTATTCAAGCTCTTCGAAGCCCTGCAGGACCTCGTCGAATGGCGCCTCGACCCCAGCGTCGCCACCACGGCCCAAATCCAACTCAAGTTCAGTGCGATCGAACAGAGAAAGTACGAGGAACGAGAGATCGATATCATCTTCCCGCACATCCCTATCACCCCGGCAGCACGAAGAGCCATCCTGGCTCAAAACGCATGTACTGGAATAAGAGGATGGGTAGTCGAAAAGATCAACAATACTCGCGTCACGATGACCGGGGCCAGCGCCACATTCGTCGTGCGCACGCCATCGAACGTCCGGTTCAACAAGACCAGCTCACGTTGGGACGTCGTCTCAAGCTGAGCCATACTCCCAACAAAGATTCAGCTCGGACGCCCCAAAGACTGGGGCGTCTAGTTTTTTTCGCGAACTTTTGCCATAGATGATGGCAAGTTTATAGGAAAAGGAGCGAATCTGAAAGATGACGCTCATTGACCCGCCTGCCTCTCCGACTTACGATTGCGCGGGACAACATTTCAACGCACGAGGAGCACACAATGGACCAGGCCAGACAAAGAATTCATGACGCTCGTACAGGAGCGGAAAAGCGCATAGCAGCGATGCTCAATGCACTTACTCATAACGAGAAGAAATACATCGTCTCATGGAAAAGAGCGATGGAGATTCTCTCGGAGCTCTGCGGAAAGATCGAAAATGCAGAATCGGCAACAATCAGAATCCCGTACAGAACCGTCATTTGGATTCCGCGACACCATGACATCGGATTGGAGATCTTCCGATTCTTCCAGGCTGTTCAGCTCTTTGCGGAATGGAAATCCAAACCAGGCAAAAGTAACTTCGGCGAAAACGACGTCATCATCACCTTCGAAAATATTGCAGCGAAAAACTGCAGGCCCGCCGTAGCATTCCTTCAGTGCAACGTCTCCCCGCTCGCACAGCGAGAAATTATCGCACTCGAGCTCTTTCAAGGAGAACGAACGGGAAAACTGATCATCGAACTGATGCATAGTAATTCTCAAGGGTGTCAAGCAGTCATTTCCGGTTGTGAAAATGGGCTCGTCGTCATCTCACTGCCAGAAACCGTATACCTGCTCAAAGACAACATCTGGATCACGAACCAAGAACGTCCATCCTGACCCCACGCTGCACCCCATCCTCCTCGGAGACTGGGGTGCATACTGTTCTTGACCAGAATTCGCTCAGCCGATAGGCTAACCCCTCATTTCTCTACCTCTGCATGTCCTTGGCGCCACACGAACAATTTTCTGAAATACTCAAGCGCACCAAACGTCCGGTCATTGTTCTGAAGGCAACGCCAACAGTCGACGACTTTACTGCAGCGTTCTGTCTTCGTGCATTTTTGAATACGCTCGAAAAACCATGCGAAATCGTAACAGTTGGTGGCGCAGCACCAGCCTCTTTAAAATTTCTCTCAACTTACACCGACGTTAAAAATGACTTTTCAAATATCAACGCGCTTTCCATTCGAATAAACACGGATCGGATAAAAGTAAATGGACTAACATACGCAATCGATGGCAGAGATCTCGTTGTGACAATTACACCCAAAACAGGAGCATGGAAAAATAATGACGCAAGGATTGCATGCAATGACTACGCATACGACCTCATTATCGCAATCGGAACACCAAACCGAATAAGTCTTGGAGAAATTCACAACAAATACGCCGATTTCTTTCTTCGAACGCCGATCGTTGTTATTGATCACGCACCAGAAAACGAACAATTCGGAGCAATAAATATCGTAGACCTTTCTGCAACAAGCACCTCTGAAACATGTTTTGAACTTCTCAATCGCATTGATGTTTCAGCAATAGACGCAACAATCGCAACAACGCTTTTTGCAGGAATGATGAGCAAAACAAAAAGCTTCCGATCGCCGAATGTAACGCCAAAAACGCTCGATGTTGCGCAGAAGCTTATGGAGGCCGGAGCAGAACGAGAAAAAATCGTTGAGCATCTTTACCGAACGCGCTCCGTTGAAACTCTCAGGCTTTGGGGACGGGCGCTTGCCAGATTGAAGAGCGACGAATCGATTGGACTGGTATGGACATTGGTAACGCGACAGGATTTCATCAGCGCAGGAAGTAGCATAGACATGCTCCCGGACGTTATTGATGAGCTTTTTTCAACCTCACCAGCCGCAAAAGTCGCCGCAATCATTTTCGAAACTTCAGATGGCCATATTTCGGCATATCTTCACGCAAACCATCCGCATGATTCGCTCACGCTCGGGTCTCCATTTCATCCAGTCGGAGCTCAAGAAATGTCACAACTATTTTTGACTGAATCTGACATTGTTTCCGCAGAGAAAAATCTCATTTCACACCTCAAAAAAGCGCTCCAATCATGAAAAGCTGCATGATATACTTTTGTCATGGATCCGCTTTGGTATTCCACCCGCGCCATGCCGGCACATCGCCGCATTGGCGCCTATATCGCAAACACCGCACCGCTCGGTTTGCTTTTTAAATTAACACGCGACATCCCGAGTGCAAAAATTGCCCTTACCGGCGGAACAGTTCGCGATGCAATCCTTGGAGTTCTCCCACATCGCGCCCATGTTCTTGTTCGGGACATTGCGCCACCAATGCTACAAAAATTTCTTCATGCTAACGGAGTCGTTACAAAACATACTGTCGGCCACTGGCACGTTACCCCACGTGGAACAAACGAAACAATCAGCATTTCAATACCCCACATTCGCAGCATGACACGCGGAGGAACCGTTGCCCGAACTCCAGATTCAAACGCATCCCTCCATGACGACCTTGCTGGCCGCGATTTTACAGTCAACGCCATGGCGTATTCGCTTAATGACGGCATCATTATCGACCCCTACGGCGGACTTCATGATCTTATTGGAGAAAAAGTGCTTCGGAGCGTGCACCATCCTGAAATCCATCTTTCTCAAGAACCAACACTCGTCTCTCGCTCGCTCCGCCTTGCGAGCCAATATGGTCTTCGCATAGAAAATAGTTTATGGCGCGCACTTGGACGTCATCATGCAGGAATCCACAAAACCGATCATGACAATGACGGAAATAGTATTTACGTTATTCCGCGAGTTCGCCTTGGCCACGATGTACTCCTCGCTCTTGCGCATAACCCGGAATATTTTCTTACCATAACAAAGGACAGCGGCGCCCTTGCCTCACTTGCTCCAGAGCTTTTACAACATGGCGGAATGGTGCATGACGACGGCCAAACTGGATGGCAAAAAACACAACAACTTCTAGAAACACTCAACCACCACGAAACATCCCGAACCTACGGAACCACGAAAAAAAGTGCAACGCTCCTTCTTGCAGGTCTTCTTGCACTCCTGGACGACGGAGCACTTGGGGCGCTTCGAAACCTCGTCACTCGTCTACATCTCCATCATGTTGACGATCACCGGCTCCTCTTCGATCACCTCGATACAGCATGGATGCTAAAAAATGCCATCGAACTTGCGCAGTCACCAATTGAAGAACGCTCAATAGCAGAACGAGAACGACTTGTTCGCGGCCAACGTGGAGCAGAGCTTCTCGCACTCACCGATGCCTATATCTCAGCAAAAAATAGCAGCAGTATGGGACGAGAAAATCTCATTGCCCTCAGACAAGATCGCGCGCGATGGCTAAACGAACCTGCGCCAAATGAGCTCCTTCGCGGAAGAGACCTTCTCGCACTCGGCATTTCACCCGGAGCACATCTTCGAACATACTTAGAAAAAATTCGAAGCGCACAACTCTCTGGCCACCTAAAAAGTCGCGCAGCTGCACTGGACTTTGCGAGATATCTCACAACCCAAGCCTAAAACAAAACACTCTGCCGAACTGGCAGGGTGTTTTGTGGTGCGCGCACGTGGATTCGAACCACGGACCTTCACAATGTCAATGTGACGCTCTAACCAACTGAGCTATGCGCGCAAAA
>JBAYHK010000015.1:0-17509 GCA_041666145.1 Patescibacteria group bacterium
AAGTTCAAATCACTGCACTGGGATTTATTGGTGGTGCGATTATATTCATCGGAGTGCTCATAGTATTCATAAGCACGAAATAGCCAAAGGCTACTTCAAGATTAGTGAACAATGCTCAAGAAAAATTAACCAAATTTCTCGCCACAACATCAACATCTCCAGCACCCATCACGATAACTACGTCGCCTTCTTGAACGATCTCTCGAAGCTTAGCCTCTGCCTCAATAAGATTCGCAACGTAGTGCCCTTCTTTCGGCGCATAGTTCGATGCCATCGCTGCGTCGAGTAGCAACTTACTCGTCACCGATTCATCACGTTCATCGGTTCTACCAAGGACGCCGTATATTTCGGAAAGTACGAGAATGTCAGCTCCGCCGAATGATTCTGCAAACTCGTTAAAAAGTTCTTTCGTTCGACTGTGCTGATGTGGTTCAAACAAGAGAACGATGCGATTCTTCGGAAAAAATTCACGAGCTCCCTGAAGCGTTGCACGAATTGCTGTTGGATGATGACCGTAGTCAGAAATAATCAAAGCGCCATGAAAAGTCCCGACTCGTTCGAATCGACGCCAGATTCCAGCAAAAGAAGAGAGCGATTTCGCGATAATGTCATCTCCGATGCCGAATTCGCGAGCAACAACAGCCGCTGCCGATGCATTCATACGATTAAATGCCCCAGGAACTCCGAGTGTGACGCCTTCAATCGCAGATACGTCGTATTGCTTCAAGTTCGTACCCGAAATCTTTTGCGAATTCACATCGTCACGATTCACAAATACAGACCCAGTCGTCTTTAATGCAATCTCTTGAAACGTGTCGATGATGTGCTGAAGATCTCGGTATACATCAAGATGGTCTGCTTCGATGTTCGTAATAACAGTTCCTTCCGGCCAAAGCTTCACCATTTTCTGTTTGTACTCGTCCCCTTCAACAATGAGAATGTTCCCTTCGCCAATACGAACATTACCGAGCTCCCAATCTGGCACAATCGAACCCACAAAAACAGTCGGATCAAGACCAGCGTCGATGAAGATTTTTGCGGTCATTGCCGTTGTAGTACTTTTTCCGTTCGTACCTGTTACACAGATTGTTCGATAGTCCTTCGACAACGCTCCAAGAAAATCAAAGTGACCCATCTGCTGAATATCACGATGTGACGCTTCGATGCGTTCGATATTCTCTTCAGTCGCGGCCTCGGTATATACCACAAGATCGGTTTCCGATGAAACATTTGAGATATCGTGACCGATCGAAACTGGAATACCAAGAGCAATGAGATCGTCAATAATTTGCGATGACTTTGCGTCGCTTCCGGAAACAGACACGCCGTTTACGTGAAGAAACTTTGCAACGCCGCTCATGCCAATACCACCAACGCCAATACAGTGAACGTGACGATAAGATTGGAGATTCATAGAAAAATTCTTTACAGTCATTTTACAGGAAAGATCTCGGCACATTACCGAGATCTTTCTGTTTGCACAATATTTTTGCACTATTCCTGACTATCGTCGTCATCAAGTTCTTCTTCCTCTTCTTCGTCATCCTCGTCATCACCGATGACCTCATCGATGACGGAATCTGCTAGAACATCAGTTCGTGCGTCAACGATAATTTCTTTCTTTTCAATAATCTTTCGCTTTGCATCGTCTTTTGCCTCATCAATAGCCGCGTACAAGTCATCCTTCTCTACATGTGTTCGAATAACGTCTCCAGGAATAGTAACCATTATTTCCGCAAAAAAGATGTCACCCTTGTTATGACGATCGCTCGTTTTCCCAACTTCGATAGCAACATCACATGGGTCAAATCGCTTAGTAAACCGATCCAAACTTTCCACCTTTTCTGTAACATATTCTCGAATTGGATCAGTCAACTCTATGTTCGTACCCTGGATGTTGGTGATGCGCATAGCTTTTCGTGAAGAGTAATCCGTACTCCATAGTTATACCTTGCCAGTAAACCAAAACAAGGAAAGAGGTGAACAACTTAAAATCCAATATGCATCACCTCTTCTTCAAGCGTAACTCCTACTTCGTTTGCAATATGTTTCTTCAGTTTGACTACAAGCGAAATAATATCCGCAGCAGTAGCTCTGCCCTTATTGAGTAAAAAATTTCCATGTTGCAAAGAAACCTCCGCATCTCCAAATCTTGAACCCTTTAATCCAAGCTTGTCGACAATCCATCCGGCAGGAATGCGACGACGATCAAGAAATTCTTTCGGAATATCGTAAAGTTTTGAAAACTGCGCTATCTGCGCGTCATCCGTCCATTCAAAATTCTTAAACATACAACCCGCCGAAGACGCTCCAAGTGGTTGCGTTGCTTTACGTCCTGAAAGATTGTGATCGATCTGTTTCAATGCCTCGTCTCGATCTCCTGGCTCAAGTTTTAATGTTGCATCTAAAATAGCATCTGTGTTCTCACTCTCTTTTAAAAGGCTGTGCCGATATCCAAAATGCATTTCAGTGTTTGAAAGTATAAAGACAGTTCCTCTGCGAAGAACACGCACGGACTCAATCGCATCTTTCATCTCTCCTCCAAAACATCCTGCATTACCTCTAATTGCTCCACCGATAGTTCCTGGTAATGAAATTCCCCATTCGAAACCACGAAGTCCAGCTTCTGCGCTTGCTCGCGCGGCCGCGCTCGTAATAACCCCAGCTTCAACAATCAATCGATTCCCCTCAATCTTCAAATTACGATTTGCAGCCTTGATTACTAATCCAGGAAATCCCGCATCTGCAACAAGCGTATTCGAGCCTCCCCCTAGAATAAAATATTCCGCAGAAAAATCCTGTGCCATGTTGACTGCGTCGATGAGATCCTGTGTGGTTCTCGCTTCAACAAACCATTTCGCTGGTCCACCAATTCGAATATTCAAATGACGAGCCATAAGCTCGCCCTCTTTGAACTGCGGTCCAAATCGTTCGCGAAATTTATCTGCAAGCGTCATATATTATCTATGAACAAATGAGCGACTCACTCGGTCCATAGTTTCAACATCTCGATCGGCAAGTTTTCTATCAAGATAATCTTTTGTAACCATCTCACTTCGAATTTTTCCAAGCTCTCGATCAACACCGTCAAAATGTGCATCCGTTGATGTCGACAGATCTTGGATCAATTCGACTACTTCATCTCGGGCAGAATCAACCTTAGTATCGAGACCTTGAATCTGACCGGAGAGATCAGTGCTTACTCCTTCGATCTTAGAGTCGAGACCTTGAATCTGACCGGAGAGATCAGTGCTTACTCCTTCGATCTTAGAGTCGAGACTTGAGACTCCAATATCAAGGCCTGAGACTTTAGTATCAAGACTGGAAATCTTCGTATCGAGACCTTGAATCTGACCTGAGAGATCAGTCTTTACTCCTTCGATCTTTGTATCGAGACCTTGAATCTGACCTGAAAGATCAGTGCTTACTCCTTCGATCTTTGTATCGAGACCCGATACCTTTATCTCAAGACCTGAAACTTTCGTGCCGAGAGCTGCAATAGCCTGAAGAATTTCTGTTTTTGAATCGTCGTCGATCATACGAAAGAAATCGTATCATAGTACCCAAAATTACACAGAATTCTTCACAGATATGCGCGAAACGTCTATGATCGCTCCATCTATGAATTTCTTTTCCATTCCAGATACGGAAATCGCACAAGCATTGCAACAAGAACTCGAACGGCAGCGACATGGACTTGAAATGATCCCGTCGGAAAATTTCGTCTCTCCAGCAGTGCTCGCCGCACTCGGAAGCGTTGCAACGAACAAATACGCAGAAGGCTACCCAGGAAAGCGGTACTACGGTGGATGTGCAAATATCGACATTATTGAGTCTCTCGCCATCGAACGTGCAAAACAACTTTTTGGCGCCGAGCACGTCAACGTCCAACCGCATTCTGGCGCACCAGCGAACAACGCAGTTTACGCCGCGCTTCTTCAACCTGGAGACACTGTGCTTGGAATGGATTTGTCACACGGAGGCCACCTTACCCACGGCCACCCAGTCACTGACGGTGCAAAGCGCTACACATTCATTCGATATAAGACCACAGAGGAAGGCGCTATTGACTACGAAGAAATCGAGCGCATGGCCCGAGAACACAAACCAAAAATAATTCTTGTGGGGTATTCCGCATACTCACGCGAAATTGACTACGCACGAATTGCAAAAATTGCGGCAGAAGTTGGAGCACTCACCATGGCAGACATTGCACACATTGCCGGCCTCATTGCCGGTGGACAAATGAACAATCCAGTACCGCTCTTTGATGTTGTCACAACTACAACGCACAAAACCCTTCGTGGTCCACGCGGTGGAATGATTATGTGCAAAGAGATTCATGCGAAAGCAATCAACAAAGCCGTGTTCCCCGTTCTTCAAGGCGGCCCACATGAGAACACTATTGCAGCAAAGGCTGTCGCATTCGGAGAAGCACTCAAACCGGAATTCAAAGAATACGCACAACGAATCAAAACAAATGCCGCAGCTCTTGCAAAAGAGCTCCAGGCTCGTGACTTTAAACTCATGTTCGGTGGCACAGAAAATCACCTCATGCTCATTGATGTTTCTACAAAGAATGTAACTGGAGCACAAGCAGAAGTCGCACTCGATGCTGCCGGAATCACCGTAAATAAAAACATGATCCCTAATGATCCTCGCGGACCAATGGATCCTTCTGGCATCCGTCTTGGCACCCCAGCAATCACCACGCGCGGCCTTCAACCAGAACACATGGTGCGTATTGCCGACTGGATAGACCGCGCAATTGCCAATCATCAAAACCCTGCCGAACTCCGCACCATCCGCGACGAAATCAGCACACTCATGAATGACTTCCCGCTCTACGCTGAGCTGAGCTATGTTGAGTAATGAAAAAGGAACCATCGTTGTTACTACTGGAGAAGAATGGACAGATATCGATGCATTCGCATCTGCTGTTGCATACACAGAGCTACTGAACCTCCGAGGTAATCATGCTGTAACAGTCATTCCTGGTCCAACAAATGCGACCGTTCCAAAACACTATCGAGCACTTGCAACAATCGAAACTCAGGCACCGGAAACATATAGTGATGTTGTAATAGTCGATCTTTCAAATCCAGAATACTTCGCAAAATTCGCGCAGACCGATAACGTCAAAGAAATCTTTGATCATCACACGGGATTCGAAAAATTCTGGAGAGAAAAGCTCGGCGAATCTGCGCACATTGAAATGATCGGCGCATGTGCGACATTAATCTGGGAAGAGATCGAACGTGCGGGCATGATTGACCGGATTTCAAAAAATACCGCGAAACTGATTGCTGCCGCAATCGCTTCAAACACACTAAACTTCCAAATCGCCATCACATCACCAAGAGATATAAGCGCGTTCAAAACATCTGCACGAATCAGTGGCTTTGACGAAGCAACACAAGCGGACTACTTTACGGCCTGCGAATCGGAGATTGTAAAAGATGTCTCCAAGGCGCTCCACTACGACACCAAACTTATTCATACCTCAACAATTACAACACCGATCGCTATTGGACAAATTGAACTATGGCATAGTGAGCCGATTGTTCGATCAAACACAAAAGAAATTCAAACCGAACTTTCTCAACATTCATCATCATGGCTTCTCAACGCCCCGAGCATTGGAGACGGATATACTATTCTGTACTGCATTAATGAGAATCTTCGACAAATGATTGCTGACGTGATTCCAGTAACATGGACCGGAGACTTTGGGAAAACAGAGCGAATCATGCTCAGAAAAGAAATAGTAAAAGCGCTACAAACTCATTTCGTATGACCGAACTCTTAAACGGAAGAATTCTTGCAAAAGCCATTCGCGACAAAGCGAAGGTTCGGGTTGAAGCACTCAGCACGCCACCGGGGCTTGCAGTGATTCTTGTCGGTGAAGATCCTGCGTCTCATTTGTATGTTGGACTCAAAGAAAATGCAGCAAAAGAAGTTGGTATTTATGTTGAACGAATAGAGATGCCTGCAGAAACAACCACGGAAACAATTATCGAAACAATAAAGAAGCTCAATAAACGGAAAGAAATTCATGGAATTCTTGTTCAGCTTCCGCTTCCGGGAACTCAAGACACTGATGCAATTATCGCAACGATCGATCCAATAAAAGACGTTGACGGATTTCATCCAGAAAGTCTCAATCTTCTTCTTGCAAGTACGCCTCGTCTTGTGCCGCCAACTGCACTTGCAGTCATGCGACTTTTACAGGCGACGCATCTTCCTCTCAACAAAAAATCTGCAGTCATCGTTGGCAACTCTGAAATCTTCGCAAGGCCAATCATCGAACTCCTTCGAGATGCTGGAGTCACAGCAACATTCGTACACAAAGAAACTGAAGCGCTCCCGGCAATCACGCGCGCCGCAGACATTCTCATCACCGCTATTGGCGCCGCACACATGATCACACCAGACATGACGAAACCATCTGGCGTTTTCATCGACGTTGGTACCGCAAAAACAGCCGAAGGAAAAACTACCGGCGACGGCGCTCCAGAACTTATCGGCCACAGCGGCTTTCTCTCCCCCGTTCCTGGCGGCGTCGGCCCGCTCACTGTCGCCTATCTCCTCCTCAACGTTATCAAAGCAAAAGAACTCCAAGAACGCGAAGCGTAAAAAAGATCTCCCAATTTCTGGGAGATCTTTTTTACATTTTTGTCATTGCGAGGCTGTAACCAGCTGAAGCAATCCATGCTCGATCGTGCCAAGATTGCTTCGTCGGGATTACCCTCCTCGCAATGACTGATAAAAAACTTATCCAAAATGCAAACCGGGCTCATCTCCGAAGAGAGAGCCCGGTCGTTCGTTGGAGAAAATTATGGAAGCTGGAACCATCCGTCGTAGCCACTATATTCGTCGTCGACGCCCGCAGACCATCGAACATTCTCGACAAAGTCGGTAACGTCCTGGCCGTCGATGGTAACCAATTCGACGTTACTGAACCCCTCTTCCATGTAGAGCCAGATCGGGGGGTCCCGGCGGATCATACCGTTCACCTTGATGCGATCGCCCGAAGCCATGGCCACCTTCTCGCAGATCGTTCCAATGCCAGAGTCCAGAGGAGACCATCCCATCCATGCCGGGTCTCCGGCATCAGCATCCATGGCGTAAAGGTCCCATGAAGTCTCCGAAAATGCTGGGGCAGGACCGACACAGACCGTTACTACCTTTTCAGCCTCAGCCCGCATCTCCTTTTCTGTAGTGAAACAGTCCCAGCTCATCCAGACCACGAATACCGCAGCTAGGACGATTCCGATCGATAAATACGCCTTTTCGTAGAACACGAGAACCTCCAGTTCTTTCAGTTGTAGCGGAGCTTATCATAACAAAAATTAGCCCAAAAGTCAATGCTTTTCGGCTAATATTGGCGATAATTAGGGATTTATTCTCTATACTAAGACTACTTCGTCGCCGAAACGACCCATCTGCCAATATCATCCAAAGTCGCACTCACTCTTCCGAACTTTTTAAATAGTTCGAGAACCTCTTCTTCCGTATAAAAACTATGAATCAATCCTTTTTCTGGACCAGATAAAGGAGCGTAACTTCCGCGAGCGATCATCTCGCGCTTTTGAAATGTATTCCATTTCTCGCTACTTCTCATATCTGGAACGGTAATAAAAATCTTCCCCCCGTCTATAATCGCATCGTAAATTCTATTCATGAGATTCTGAATCTGTTGCTTTGTTCCATGATGAATCGTCAAAATAGAAACCACGAGGTCATACTTATTTTTTGGGATATCAAACTCGAACATGTCACCCAAAAGAATCAACGAATCATCATTCAGTAATTTCTTCGTCATCTCTACAGCCGTTTCGCCTGAGTCGATGCCGTCAGTTTCAAAGCCACCAGCCTGAAGAATTCTAAGATATTTTCCAGTACCACAGCCGACGTCGAGAACGTGCCGCAAATCAAAATTCGATTCATCTAAAAACTTTTTAAACAGAGGATGAATTTCTTCCGAGATCGTCGCCCAAACTTCACCACTTTCTAAATAGTGTTTATAAATATTTTCCCAAATAGTCATAAAATGCTTTTTATTTTTCCAACAATCCTAATCCAAATACTTCCTCAAATACTTTCCCGTATAACTCTTCGGATTCCGCGCAATGTCTTCGGGAGTGCCAAAGCCGACGATGGTTCCGCCGTCGGCACCACCTTCTGGACCCATGTCAATAAGCCAGTCAGCAGTTTTAATGACGTCGAGGTTGTGTTCGATAACGATCATGGTGTTTCCCTTGTCGACAAGTCGATGAAGCACATCAAGAAGCTGCTTCACATCGTCGAAGTGCAAACCTGTTGTTGGTTCATCAAGAAGATACAACGTCTTTCCTGTTTGCCGCTTCGATAGCTCCGATGCAAGCTTTACTCTTTGTGCCTCACCACCAGAAAGCGTTGTTGCAGACTGTCCAAGCGTGATGTACGCCAAGCCCACTTCACAAAGCGCTTTGAGCTTGTCGGAGATGTCTGGAATGTCCTTAAAGAACACAGCGCCTTCTTCCACCGTCATTTCAAGCACCTGGCTAATATTCCTCTCCTTAAATGTGACTTCCAAAGTCTCACGATTGAATCGTTTCCCCTTACAAACCTCGCACGTGACGAAAACTGCAGGAAGAAAATGCATCTCAATCTCAATCTCGCCATGACCTTCACAATTCTCACATCGTCCGCCTGGAACATTAAAACTAAATCTTCCCGGCTTATATCCGCGAAACTTGGCCTCTTCTGTTGCGGTAAACAATTCACGAATCGGTGCCCAAGCGCCGGTGTACGTTGCAGGATTCGATCGCGATGTTCTGCCAATTGCAGCTTGATCGATGAGAATCGCTTTATCGATGTACTCAACACCGAGAACGGCGGTGCTTTCCCCAGGCTTGTCCTTTCCACCATAAAGCTTCTTCGCAAGTGACTTGTACATGACGTCATACGCCAACGTCGACTTTCCACTTCCAGAAACACCAGTCACGCAAATAAATTTCCGCAAAGGGAAATCAACATCAATGTTCTTTAAGTTATTTTCCTTTGCACCACGAACCTTGATTGCACCGGCGTCTTTACTCCGACGCTTCGTAGGAACCGCAATCTTTGCGTCACCACGAAGGTACGCCGCAGTTCGTGACTTCTTGTCTTGAAAAATCTCTGGCACTTTTCCAGTGGCAACAACGTATCCGCCGTGCTTTCCCGCACCAGGGCCAATCTCAATCATGTAATCAGATCGACGAATGGTGTCTTCATCATGTTCAACAATGAGTACGGTATTTCCAAGGTCTCGAAGATGCTCAAGCGTTTCGATAAGTCGTTCATTGTCTCGTTGATGCAAGCCGATCGTTGGCTCGTCAAGAACATAAAGTGCACCAACAAGATGTGAACCTATCTGCGACGCCAAACGAATACGTTGCGCCTCACCGCCAGAAAGCGTACCTGCTGTTCGATTCAATGTGAGATAGTGCAAACCAACGTCAAGCATGAATGCTAAACGCGATTCAATCTCTTTCAATACCGCACTCGCAATAGACCGCTCTCGCTCAGAAAGCCCAAGCTCAAGAAAGAATGTAATCGCTTCGTCTACCGAACATGACGTCACGTCCACAATCGACTTTCCACCGATAAAGACGGAGATTGATTCTTTCCGCAGCCGCGCACCGTTACACGTTTCGCAAATCTCATCAGAGAACAGATCAACAACTCCTAACCCCGAACACGACGGACATGCACCGTACGGACTGTTGAACGAGAACAATCGAGGCTCAATATCTGGAAAAGAAAAGCCACAGTCAACACAACTAAACTTTCCTGAAAGCAATCGCTCCGCACCTGGCATGAGCGCAATGACGAGATCGGAGCCTTGTGAAAGCGCGGATTCGAGCGCTTCGCTCAATCGCTGCCGTGTATCTTTACTTGGCGATATAAGTTCGCTCGCTGTCAGCACATCAATGACGACTTCGATGGTGTGCTGCTTATACCGAGAGAGTTCAATTTTCTCACTCAAACGGTAAACCTTTCCGTCGACTCTCACCTTTGCAAAACCGCTGTTATACAAATCGTAAAGCAGCTGATAGTACTCGCCTTTTCTGCCACGAATGACTGGCGCAAGCACCGTCACTTCATCGCCGGCCTTCAGTTTCGCGATTCCTTCAACATCACGAATAACAATGTCCACCATTTCGTCGATAGTGAGCTTTTCGATTTTCTTATGACAGTTCGGACAAAATGGAATGCCGATCCGGGCGTAAAGAACACGAAGGTAGTCGTAGATCTCTGTAATCGTTGCAATCGTCGATCGCGGATTTCGCGAGTGCGCCTTCTGGTCGATAGAGATTGCCGGCGACAGTCCTTCAATCTCGTCAACGTCCGGCTTCTGCATCTGTCCTAAAAATTGTCGAGCGTATGCAGAGAGAGATTCAACATATCTTCGCTGACCTTCTGCAAAAATGGTGTCAAACGCCAAGCTCGACTTTCCACTTCCAGAAAGTCCCGTAATACACGTCATCTTATTCCGCGGAATACTCACCGAAATATTTTTCAAATTGTGTTGCCGCGCACCTTTGACGATAATGGAATCCAACATATGATCCTATTTCTTTTTTCGATGTGACGTTTTCTTCTTCCCGAGCTCTTTCTTCAACGCCGCAATCTCATCTCGCAGAATCGCCGCAGTTTCAAAGAGCAAGTTTGCTGATGCTTTGTCCATTTCAATCTCTTTTTCTTTGATGACTTCTTCAATTTCTGCGGGCGATGCGCTGAGTTCAATGTCGAGGACCTTTGAAATATCTCGATCTCCCCCGCCATCTAATTCGGCACGAATATCTTTAATGACTTTCGAAATGGTCTTTGGCGTAATGCCATGCTTCTTGTTATACGCAATCTGAATATTGCGACGACGTTCTGTTTCTGCCAAAGCTCGCTTTAACGATCCGGTCATTACGTCTGCATAAAGAACAACCTGTCCATTCACATTTCTGGCTGCACGACCAATGGTTTGAACAAGCGACGTTTCAGAGCGCAAGAATCCTTCCTTGTCTGCGTCGAGGATACCGATGAGCGAAACTTCTGGAAGATCGAGTCCTTCACGAAGCAAGTTCACGCCAACCACAATGTCATACACGCCACGACGAAGGTCGGAAAGAATGGTAATGCGTTCAAGTGTTTCAACATCAGAATGAAGATACGCAACCTTCATCCCTCCCTCTTTCAAATAACTCGTCAAATCTTCTGCCATCTTCTTCGTTAACGTTGTAACAAGTGTTCTATCTCCTTTTATAACTCGCTCTTTTATGCGAGCAATCATGTCTGGAATTTGACCGGGATAATCGGAATCAACGGAAGTGCTGTAGATTGCTTCGTCGGGGCCACCTTCCTCGCAATGACGAGAGAAAAGAGATGTTTTGCCACCTGCTGTAATCGGTAAAACGATGGTTTCTGGATCAACAAGACCAGTTGGACGAATAATCTGCTCAACAATGCGCTCTGAAGTTTCTTTTTCAATAACTCCCGGTGTTGCAGAAACATACACGGCCTGACCAATTGTTTTATCGAACTCTTGATACGTCAAAGGTCGATTATCTTTTGCACTTGGCAAACGAAATCCAAAATCGACGAGCGTATTTTTTCGTGCTTGGTCACCAGCAAACATGCCGCCAATCTGCGGGAGAGTGACGTGTGACTCGTCAACAATCGTCAAAAAATCATCGGGGAAATATGAAAGCAGTGTATGCGCAGGTTCTCCGACTTTTCGTCCATCAAAATGCCGTGAATAATTCTCAATCCCACTGCAATACCCAACATTACGAATCATCTCAATGTCATACCGTGTTCGTCGCATGAGCCGCTCATATTCAAGCAGCTTTCCTTGTGCCTCAAATTCCTTCAATCGATCAGCGAGCTCTGATTCGATTTGTCGCAATGCTCGTTCACGCTCAGCGCTGTCTGACATGAAATGTTTCGCAGGAAAAAACCATGCATCTTCATTATGCGAAATCATTTTGCGCGTCACTTTGTTCAATCCAAAGATTTCTCGAACCACTCCACCTTCAATAACCAATCGCCACACCGTCTCGTCGCTCGGAGGCATAATTTCAATAACATCACCATTCGCACGAAAATGACCACGAGTTAAATCTGCAGTCGTTCGTTCATACTGCATTGAAACAAGTTGACGAAGAAGATCTGCGCGATCAAGCCTGTCTCCAATCCGAATGTGCAGCACCTCTTTCTTGTACGCATCTGGTGAACCGAGTCCATAAATACACGACACCGACGCAACAACAATCACATCACGACGCGAAAGCAAGGCTTGAGTTGCTGCATGGCGTAAGCGATCAATCTCTTCGTTAATCTGCGCATCCTTTTCAATATAGGTATCCGTCCTCGGCATGTATGCCTCTGGTTGATAGTAGTCGTAATACGAAACAAAATATGAAACCGAATTTTCTGGAAAGAACTCTCGAAACTCGCTGCAAAGCTGCGCAGCGAGCGTTTTGTTGTGCGCAATAACAAGCGTCGGCTTCTGCACATTTTGAATGACGTTTGCCATGGTAAACGTCTTTCCAGAACCGGTAACGCCAAGAAGCGTCTGCCGATGAAGACCCCTTTGTACGCCGTCAGTAAGCTCTGCAATTGCATTGGGCTGGTCTCCTGCTGGCTGATATTTTGAAACCAATTTGAATGTCATAACAGAAATTTTCCCCTTGAGTGAGACTCTAGGGGGGGTGATAGATGGGAAGAATTCGAACGTCTTGATTGTACCAAACAGATACCGAACAGGCAACAAAAGTCCACATGCTACAATCCGAACAATCGAGCTTATAACTACCTAGTCATGGTCATCGCCACTACCGCATCCACTCCGAAGACGGTGGTCATCCCCGCGTAGGCGGGGATCCATCCTAACTAAGAACTAAACAGTCATATTGTCATCGAGCTAATCATGGTCATCGCTGCTACCGTATCCACTCTGAAGACGGTGGTCATCCCCGCGTAGGCGGGGATGACTGCAATGATTGAGACATAAGAAAGGAATGAATCCCCGCCTACGCGGGGATGACGGAATAAGGAGTTAAACGGGATAAAATGAAAAAGATAGATAAGATATGCAACTCAAACTTTTTCAAAATCTTCATCGGCTAAGAATGGTAAACGACGTTTGTCCTTTGCCTGGTTTTTTAACTCATGATCCGTTCGTCTGGAAAGGAATCACTGCGAATTCAGTTGCTCCCGTCATCGAACACAAGAATGGCTACACCGTCACGGCTGTTCAAAATACATTCATAACATGGCACAGAACATTCACGAAGGACCTGCTCGTTCCGAATCTTTCTGCACAAAGCTTCATTCATATTCACGAATGGATTCCGCCAACACACCCACCGAAAACTCCAGGATTCTTTCCATTCAGCATGAATCACCTTGAAGCAATCGCGATGGTTACGCCAAGCGCATCGAATGATTGGAGCACGCAAGCCCGTCGTCATCTTGCGGCAACGCGAAAAAATACCGCACTCAAATTTCGATTCGGCACCATAAACGAGATTGAAAAGATGTTGCCGACTTCACAAGTACCACCGTCACTTCACCCCGTCTTTCTCGACCTTGCAAAGCGTCACATCGTTGCGCACAAACAAGACGTCGAAGTGCTCATCGCCACTATCGATGAAAACGTCATCGCTGGATTCGTTGCTGGCTACTGCGCAGAAGCATCTGAAAGTTCCTATCTTGTTGGTTGTTTTACTGGTGACGGCGGCAAAACACACGCCATGGTCAGGCTTGTTGCTTGGTGGTTTGAACGATGTTTAGATCGCAATATAGCCCATGCAAACTTTGGTGACATTGTCGGTCCGCACCCATTTCCCTTCGACGACATGATCGGCTACTCCAACTTTAAAACCCACTTCAACATTCACCGCGTTTGGCTACCCGGATGCCAGTGGCGAGTCACATTCGATTTTAGCTTCATCAAAAAGCTTCTTTTTAGCCGCAAACATTGACTTTCCACAATATTTCGAATACGATTTCGAGTCTTTTCAGCATCCTCTCTGTCTCCTGCTTTCAAAAGAAGAGAACGGAGAGTAAGCGGAAAAGCTTTCTCAAAACAGAATCAACACACGAACAGCTCTGCAGCTCCAGAGCAAAAGGAACGAAGTTGGAACCTCAATACAAACCAGACACATTCGCGGGCCATGCCGAGGCCGCTATTGATAACTTGGAAAAACAGATTGCCCAGATTGAGATTATTGAAATCGGTGAAGACGGAAAACTCGACGTATTAGCGTCAGCGAGATCCCTCATCATACAATTCTCAATAACAAGTCTGACCTTGATGATCGCAACCCTTCGAGTCGCCGAAAACAACACGCGAGACTCTATCGAAACACTGATCAGCCTGGGCTATACAAGGGAAGACGGCGCAAGGGAACAAATCACACAAAGCAACGAGCTGCTTCGACGGTTCCAAAGGCTGAATTCCGAAGAAATACGTCGCTACACCCAAGGCAAACAGGATAATTAGAAGAATGTTCGTCCGAAACGAAACCCCGGAACGCACGAGCGATCCGGGGTGTTTCTTTCCTAAATTCTTAGTTGCTTACGTTCGCGGAATCATCACTTCGATAGGACCAGAAGCGTATGGAGCAATGGTGTAAGGATTGTAGAAAGTCACAAAGTATTTTTCGGTAACATAGAAAATTGCGTTGTCGACATAAGCCTCTGCTTGAGCTTGTGTCGGCGTAGCAATAAAGGACTCGAATTCGATTGTTGATTCTTCAAAGAGCTGGTCTTTTGCATTATCGACGAGCCATTGTTTTTCTTGAATCTCAAATGGAAGAATCTTATCGGCTACAAGAAGATCACGAAGTGTAACAATGTTTCCTGTTGCAAAATCGAATGTCAAAAAGAGTTCAGTGGTATTCGGATGTGCGCCGCCAGTAGACAAGTAATTCGCAATGCCAAGCGAAAGATACTTTCCGTCATTAAGCTTTATGTCATACCCAATCTCACTCACCCACGCTTCTTGCGCCGAAGCAATTGGATCATTCATTGCTACGGTTAAATCTGTAAGATCTTTTTCACAGGTTGTTACAAAATCAGTCGCCGCTTCGTCGAGATTAGCCGATCCTTCAGCAAAAAAATCTTGAACTTGTTTTTGAATTACGACGTTTATTTTCTCTCTGGTCTCCGAAGGAATCGTCGACGATTCACTGTCTGCAATCTGCGGATACAGCAATCGCGCATCACATCCTCCAGTACCAGCAACGTCAGCATGACGCGTTTGAGTCACTTCCGTGACTGAAAGTGAAACTGGCGCATGCCCATAGTCATAAAGCCCAGGACTTGAGGAAAACCACTGCGGCACAAGCCAAAGTGATAGCCCAACCAAACCAGCAACCGTTAAAACACTCAACACAATTTTTCCAGGAATATTCATACGGGCTCATGCTATCAAACTTTCCCTAAAAGCCAGCGCCGCCTTTCCACAGCAGAAAAATGTTCAATAGCGTATCGCAGCGCAGTGCGCGAAAGCTTGGAATATCGCGATCGAAGATATTCACCAAGAACCTCTACTCCACAATGTTTTCCAACCTCGCGCAACATCCATCCCGTTGCTTTGTGCATCAAGTCTTCGCGATCGTGAAGAAGAAGATCCGCGATTTGTAATGTTGTCGATGCGTCGCCACGACGAATACATGCGAGCGTTGCAACCATTGCGATTCTTCGTTCCCAAAGTATTTTCGACTTTGCTAATCGGAGAAGAACATCACGATCGCTATCGACAAGATGTTCTCCGATAATGTTTGGCGCGGAAACGTCAACAAGATCCCAATTGTTGATTCGCGATGCTGATGCAAGATATGCATCAAAGATTTTGCAACGATCTTGTTCGTTACTCTTCGCAAACTGTAACGTCCAGATGATCAAGCCAAGCATTCGAACTTCATGAATTGACGAGGCAAGAAGCTTCTTTACTTCCGGGATCGAAAGCTCGACAAAAGCTTTGGCGACTTTACGCGTGTCTGGAACTGTCGCTCCAATAAACTCGTCGCCTTCCCCGTACTCCCCCTTTCCTGTTTTAAAAAATCGCACGTTCGATATTGCACGCTCTTTCGAAGCATATTTCTGCAACGCATCAATCGCCAACGCCGCTGATAATGTCTGGTCATTCATAGAGCAAATCTCGTTCTTCACAATTCCGAATACGGCTTCCCAAAAATCACATTCGGTACTGCTGACGATGGAACTTCTACGCTCCATCGGTCTTGAGCAATCGACAGTCCTGTTGAAGGTCCACCGTCAAGATTGCCGACCACCGAATACTCTTCATGCTGGTCTAAGAACCACTGTGCTGCATCGAACAACGTCACTTCACCAGACTCGGTCACAATGATCTCTTTTTGTCCTTCAACAGTTTCTGCAAGAAATGTTCTTCGTGCTTTTAGACCACTGTTTGTTTCGATCATCGAGGCATTGTTGTAAATAAGCGTTGGAAACGATACGAATGCGGTCACCGGTAAAGATTCTGGTCCGCCACAAAGAAATGGCACATCTGAAGCGTATCCAAATTCCAATTGATCGTTATCAATCCATACCGCAAACGTATATCCAAACGCCGTATCGTAATCACTTGAAAACATCGGGCAGACCATGTTCGCATTGCCATCGATCGAATAATAGCCAGTCGGTTGGTTGACTTCATTAAAATACGACCCATTAATGACGACATCGGCACTAAGCACATTCCGCCACTCATGCACTGACCGCGGCGATGACGGCGCGTTTGCAAAGTCCCACTTTATTGCATCAACATCGTGAAAAACAAGAAATGAAACCTCTTCACCGTCAATCGTTGCCAAACGTCGTTCCACATTTTGTGGCAATGTGTAACCGTAACGAAGATATTCACGAGCTTCTCGCAACAACGGCCGAGCAAAAAATATGAAAAGCCCAGAAAGAATTCCTGCGATAATAATTCCTAAAATAAGGCTTACAATCCATCGCATAAAAATGTTAATCAATGCTAACCACGAACTCACAATGTGCAGAGTATCCTATAAAATGAATCTATGAAAAATCTCTCTCTTTTCCTTACCATTCTCATGCTCCCCTTCATTCTTTTCGGAATAACGTATCTTGGAATGCGATTATATTTTTCTCAACAACCGATCGTGAAGGATGCAACGGCTGTACTGGAACCTGCCGTAACCACATCCGAACCTGAACAAGAAAATTCTTTGTGCGGAAACGGCATCTGCTCACGAGAAGAACGATTAAATAGCTCTTGCTCCGAAGACTGTTAAGGTTTACAGAACATGAATTCTTTTGTAGAATGGCCGGGCCTTACTGGTTTCGACTGAGTAACGGCGAGTGAATAGAACCTTGTCTTTTTGAGAGCAATTTCAATCGCGGGGAGGTTCTATGTACACAGGGATATCGTATAATGGTAGTACAACGGTCTCCAAAACCGTTAGCGTGGGTTCGATTCCCCCTATCCCTGCCA
>JBAYHK010000016.1:0-16984 GCA_041666145.1 Patescibacteria group bacterium
CAAACCCACGCTGGTGCAAGAGCAAGATTGGTCGCTCGCATAGAGAGATTATCGTCCAGCGCAATCCATTCATGATGGGATGTATTGCAATGACAGAATTCGGCTTACCAGTTCCCCCCGATGCGTTATCAAAGAGCGTTGCCAGACGGCAACGCTCTTTGTTTTTCGCGACAGTCTCTTCCGTGTAAACTATGCATATATGAAACGTGCAGATCTTGCGTTTACTTTCCTTCTTGTCCCTCTTGATTACCTCGCACTCATCGCTGCTGCAGCAGCCGCATATTCGCTTCGATTCGCAAGCTCGATTACGACGATTCGTCCGGTCATCTTCGACCTGACATTCGAAAAATACATGACCGCCGTGCTCCCGTGTGCGCTTATTGTTCTCGTCATTTTTGCTGGTTCCGGTCTTTACACCATTCGCCCACGACGAATCGCCACAGAAATGACTCGCGTCATTATGGGTGTTTCAACAGGTATCGCAGCAATACTCGGAGTCGCCTTTTTCTCTCGCGCCCTGTTCGAATCTCGATTCATTGTTCTTGCCATCTGGGCGCTTGCCATTACATTTGTGATCGGAATCCGCGTTCTCACACGTCTTCTTCAGCGATCACTCCGCAAAATTGGCATCGGAACATATGCAGTTGCAATCATCGGGAAAACAAAAAATGGAAATGACTTAAAACGATTTTTCGAAACCCATCCAAGCGTTGGCTATAACGTCGTTGCGCATGTTACCTCGTTCAACGCAGAATCTCGTGAACGCCTTCTTGAGCTACAGAAGAAGGGAAAACTTGATGCCGTCATACTCGCAGACTCAGAAACTTCACGAATCGATGTCACCGCATTAAAAGTCTTTGCAGACACTCAACACGTCACCTTCTTTTACAGCGCAGATCTCTTTGCTGGCAGCACGCTTCGGCCAATCATGCACACGTTCGCAGAACAGCCCGTCATTGAGGTTCCAAAAACACCACTCGATGGCTGGGGCGCTATTTATAAACGGATTTTCGATATCGCAATCTCAGGCATTCTTATCATCCTCTCTCTTCCAATTCAAATTCTTGTTGCTCTCGCAATTTTCATAGAAGATCCAGGACCGATCTTCTTCTCTCGTCCTCGAGTTGGCCAAGGTGGAAAAGAGTTTTCATTCCTGAAATTTCGTTCCATGGTAAAGAACGCTCATGCCCTCCGGTTCGACCCGGCCTTCGTAAAAAAGCATGGAAATGAACGCAAAGGAACTCCGCTTTTTAAACTCAGAGACGACCCTCGAATCACCAAAGTTGGTCGATTCATTCGGGCATGGAGTTTAGACGAAATCCCACAGTTTTACTTGGTTTTTTTCGGCTCAATGAGTCTTGTTGGGCCACGCCCTCACCTTCCTGAAGAAGTTGCACTGTATAAACCACATCAACGGAAAGTGCTCACAATCAAACCTGGAATCACTGGAATGGCTCAAGTCAGCGGAAGAGCTACTCTTGACTTTGAGGACGAGGTTCGACTAGATATGTACTATATTGAGAATTGGAGCCCATGGCTCGACCTCGTCATTGTTCTCAAAACTCCTTTTGCCGTAATCTTTAAAGATGGGGCGTATTAATTCCTTCTGGTCGACGTTGTATGCGGGTTGCTCTAGTCCACGACCATCTCACACAGCTTGGCGGCGCTGAACGCGTTTTAGAAGTGCTTCAAACTCTTTGGCCTCATGCCCCAACATTCACGCTGCTCTACGATGAAAAAACCGTTGGAACGATTTTTGGCCATAAAGATATTCGCCCTTCTTTTCTGCAACGCGTTCCAGGTGCGCTCCGTTTAACACGGTGGCTCCTTCCGTTCATGCCGTCTGCAACTGAGCACTATCCGCTTCAGGATTACGACGTCGTTATTTCCAGTGCAAGCGCTTTTGCAAAAGGCGTTGTAACTCACGCAGACGCCGTTCACATCTGCTATTGCCATACACCAACCAGATATCTCTGGAATGACGCAAAAAGCTACGTTGATGAGCTCCATGCACCAAAATTCATCAAAGCGTTTCTCCCATTCCTTCAAAGCGTTCTCCGCGCCTGGGACAAAATTGCCGCAGACCGAGTTGATCTCTTTGTTGCAAACTCGAAAACGGTACAACGTCGAATTAAAAAATTCTACGGGAAGGAAAGTATTGTTATATATCCCCCGGTAAGCACATCGACCTTTTCAATAAGTACGGCACCGAAAACTTCATTTCTTATTGGCGGACGACTTGTTTCTTACAAGCGTTACGACATTGTTGTTCAGGCTTTCACTCGACTTGGCATTCCGCTCACCATCTTCGGAAGTGGTCCTGAGGAGGCACACCTCAAGTCGATCGCCGGACCAAACATCACGTTCGTTGGTCGCATTACCGACGACGAACGGGCAAGACTTTTCGCAAATGCCGTTGCGTTCATTCATCCGCAAGAAGAAGACTTCGGGATTACTCCAGTTGAATCTATGGCCGCTGGCCGCCCAGTAATTGCGTACCGAAAAGGTGGAGCAACAGAAACGGTCGTTGAAGGAGTAACTGGTGTGTTTTTCAATGACCAAACTTGGGAATGCCTTGCGCACACCATTCTTCAGTTCGATGATCGCATTTTTAATCCAGCAACAATTAAAGCCCACGCAGAACAATTTTCTGTTGAACGGTTTCGACAAACCATGCACAGCATTGTAGAAAATGCATGGAAAGAAAAAACGTCGTAACTGACGTATGCGCATTGCTATTGATATTCGTCCGCTAACTGCGCCACACAAAACTGGAGTAAGCATTGTTACTGACGCATTAATTCGTCACATGGCCGCACATGCACCAGAAGACGAATTTCTTCTTTTTGCAACGGGAACAGAGGAAACGCTCATGAATATTCCGCAATATTCGCAAAAGAATGTTTCCATTATTACGTTACCAATAGCAAACAAGCTTGCAAATCTTTTTTGGCTTTTACCTGGCGGTCTGGCAATGGATAGATTCCTTCCAAATGCACCAGACGTCTGGCTCTTGCCAAACGCGCATATCCATAAAACTTCTACGCCTTACGTTGTGCTTTTTCACGACGCAGCAATCCGCACAGTCCCCGAGTGCTTCACACTGAAAGACCATGCTCGAACATGGTTCACGAATGAAGAGCGTACGTTCAAAAATGCAAAAACTGTCATATCCGTTTCAACACATAGCACGCAAGACGCTATTGCTTATTACGGAGTGCAAGAAAAAAATATCGTTACAGCGCCTCTAGGAATTGATCACGCAATCTTCTTGCCGCGAGAACAGTCCTCGGATAGATCTTATCGCGCTGCCTATGATCTGAATCGACCATACATTCTCTGGCTTGCAACGCGAGAACCACGAAAAAACGTCGATTCGGTTGTTCGTGCTTACTCTGAATTCCGAGAACGTCACAAAGAGTCGATTCCTCTTGTTCTCATTGGCGCTGATGGATGGAAAATAAAACATATTCGCTCCGCACTCGAAACGTCGCCGTTCAGAAACGACATTCGTGAACTGTTCTATATCCCAGAAAAACATAAAGCCGCGCTATATCGCGGCGCTACTGCATTTCTTTTCCCCTCTCTCTATGAAGGCTTCGGGCTCCCAGTTCTTGAAGCAATGGCCTGTGGAGCGCCAGTAATAACGAGCCTGACAAGTTCCATTCCTGACGTTACCAGTAATGCAGCAATGCTCATTGATCCGCTCAATGTTTCAGACCTTGTTCAGGCCCTTGATGCACTATTCGATTCGGTTGACGGAGAAAATCTGCGAACAATTCTGCGAGCTCGTGGCATTGCACAATCTGAGCTTTTTCATTGGGAAACCACGGCAAAAATAGTTCTCGACGCTCTTCACAACAATGAAGGAATATAACTATCTCACCTGTCCATTCCCTATTGCAAAAGCATCCCCATCACATGCCGTCGTTACCGCATCTGCAGTTCGCTCAACAACAGCTCCAGTACTTTCATCTTTTGCTTGTAACACTATTTTTCCTAACACTGTTTTTTCTAAACCAAGATCTGCAGCAACAGGAGTGAACGCAATACTCATTCTGGCAGAAACCTGCGTAGTACCAGCAGGAATATTCGATAAAACCCAACGGACCGCTCTTGTTGATTCGTCATAGCTCACGACTCCAGACGTTGCAGAAGAAAAGTCATCCCATACAATGCCCTCTGGCAATGCAGCAGAAACAGACACATCACGCAGCCCATGGCTTCCAGTCGCTATAGTCCAAACCGCACGATAATGCGTTGTTGACCCTACGACTGGAGGCAACGGCCCGCTGCCAAGCGGCGTTCCGTCATCATCGTAATAAAGGAGAGTTGAGCGTATTCCAGCGTCCGAATTCAAGGCAACGTTTAATGGCGTTGCGTAAACAGTAACTAGCCCTCGAGTCGCAGAAAATGCAATGGAAAATGCACTACTCACCGCAGACAAATCTGTTTTTAAGGGAAAAGAGAGATTGAAAATAATATGATCATTTGCTGGAATACTTCCCAAAACACCAGAAGAAAAATCAATGCCTTTTGCTGTCACTCGACCACCGTCAAGAACAGCGTCTGTCCAAGAAATTGGTAGATTATCCTCAGCGGTAAAGTCGAGTAAGGCAGAAACATTTGAAATTTCCGCATCGCTCGTATTATCCAATCGCAAACTTAACCGCAAAACAGATCCTGGATCTGCAATAAGCGAGCCGGTAGAACCATTACCTACCATAGTTAACGCTAAAATACTTGGCTGAACATCCACCGCTGCCGTTGCAGTTGCCTGTGGAGAGAATCGAGTTCCCGCAACGCCACTCGACACAGAAATCGTCTTTATACCAATTGCATCTGAAGCAAACGCCCCAACAATAACCACAGTCTGCTCAACGCCAGGCACAAGATCTGCCAAAGTCCATGTTGTCGAGCCTCCAGGTTCAAGCGCCGGAACGCTTGAAGCAATAAAAAAACCTTCAGGCAAAGTCGCAATAACCTGTGGGGCAACAAGCGCTGACGTTCCGGAAGTATTGATTCGAATGGTATACGTCATTTCTTCACCAACATTTACGGTTTGCGGCGCCTCTACAAGAACAGCGGTCGTGCTCGTTGTTGTCGACACCGTTTTCACTGCAATGTCATGAAACTGCGCATTAAAATTTGCTGGCTTATATGACGCAAGAGCCTGAATTCCGGTTGTACTTGGAACATCGGCAAACCATGTTCCGGTTAGCAAAATCTTTCCGTCACTCCTTGCGCCAATTGTTCCAAAATCCCATGAAAGATCCTCTTCATTCGTCATTGCAGGCTCCGCACTTATCGGAATGAAGCCGGCAGGAACGTTCAAGTCGATTGTTACCGAAGTGAGCGGATACCCAGTTTGATTGCGATAATCAAGCTCTAACGTTGTTTCAGATCCACTTTGAATGTCATCAGAAACTACGAATGTCATTTCTAAAGGCTTTCCACCGTCATTCCCTGCGAACCAATATGAATATGTCGCATAACCAATTCCAGTAAGAACACATAAAACGAAAAGAACCGCGATCGCTCGAACTAAAAATCGTGTCATGGAGTTTGGAGCTTTAGCAACCGTTCGCAAGTCGTCACGTTCTTCACCATAAATAGCCGCCAATCCGTTCGTAATTGCAACATCGTCAACTTCTACAATCTTCTTCGATGTATGAGCCTGTACGACCCCATCCCCTTTGCGGACATGACTGCTAGATTCATGTTGCTGTTTTCGCATAAACTATCGGGTAAAAATCCATCCGGAAAAACTATCTCGTGAATTGTCGATAATGACCTTTTTATTCTCTTCATTTGCAACATTCGTCCAAAACGTCTTAAACACCTCTGGTGTATTCACCTTTATTGTTGTTTCTCGAGTGATAACTCCAGATTGTTTTTGAACAAACATTGAGTATCCGTCGTGATTATCGAAACCCAATGTTCTGCGAAGCTGAGCAATAAGCGAAGAGTCTGCATCTTTCTCAAAAAGCACCTGTGGCAATCTATACGAGAATCGAGCCATCTGCGTTTCTCCAGGTGCAGTCTGCACCCATCCACCAAATACGGTCTTGCCAAACTCGTTCCAAATATCAACACCAGTCAGCGCATCCTTCGTCTTTCCGCTCATCACAATCGCAAGATCCTCATCAGGAGACAGTGAAATATCTGATGTTGGAAAAAGATTCGACGATGGAGGTTCAAATCCATCTGCCGAAAGCAAAACGCTTCCTTCTGGAACGTAAATGCGAAGATAGTCAACATTGTTTGCTCCAGTAAACAGTGCGCTCGCCATTCCACGATGCGTCTTCGTGATCGTGACGGTATCAACAACGCTTCCTGATTCCGAAATATCAACGCTCACGTCTACAGCCTGATCAATAACGGCGTCAGTCTTTCCTCCTCCAACATTTGTATTCACTACCATGAGATAGTCGCCGTCCGTTTGCGCAATTGCGCCGTCATACCCCAAGTCATGCATTGCGCGCTGAGCATCATTATCGCGGAAGTACAGCTGAATATCGCGCTCTGCAAGTCCCTGTTCAACTGCAACAATCACGTTCAATAACGTCTGCGTATCCGCAGATTCAATCTTCTCAAGTAACAATGGGGCTAAATCTCCCAAGAATGCTTTTGGAGTAGCAGTGGTGCCATAATCAACCTCAACAATCTTTTCTGTTGTAAACAAGAAATTCTCCGCATCTACAGTGACTCCATATTCTGGAACATCAACAGGTCCGATAACTGCCAATATCTTTTCCATGAATGTTGCATTCACTGCAATAACACCATCGGTTGTAGGGCCACCAGCATGCTCATAAAACCACTGCATTTTTTTTGCCGAAGTTGGAAAGTCTGGGAACCAATTTCCGTCTTGGAATTCCCAACGAGGATTTATGAGAGACAACGGATCTGGAGCCTCTACAAAAGCATCGAGCTGACCCTTCGTGTCATACGTTCCCCCGCCAGGTAAAACTAAATCTTCAATTTGACCGCGATCAACATCAATCTCTGCAAAGCTTCCAACAAATCCACCGGTTGGGCGCAACTCTGTGTTGTTCTGGAATAGCGCCAAATATCGCATGGTTCCAGAATCACCAAGCAAATAGGTAAGCGTATCAACAAATTTCAAAAACTCTCCCATTGAATCCGCAATCTCTGGCACCTGCGATTGTAACAGAACGACTTTATCCATATATCCCGCAGGAACAATCTCGGGGTCAACTTTTGACAACGCTCCTTGTGCAGCCTGAACGTGCGGCAAGGCACTTTCAACATATGCGGAAAGCACAGCTAACTTCGCAACAAGGTCAGTGGAGTTCTGCGTAGTAATTCCCTCTCCAGCCTTGCTCATCATCGAAGCCGTCTGCGAAAGCTCCTGCCCGGCAGTAATCAAACCACGCACCGATGCATACGTTCGACTGGTCTGTGGAATGACGTTCACCAATGCCACCACACCGGCATACACGTTATTCAACGATTCTTCTGCATTCGCAAACTTTTCTGCCGCAGAATGAAAGTTAGACTGTGCTACGCCAAAATCCTTCGCACTTAATGCCGCAGTTGCACGCGCAACGTCATCCAACGCAGCGGTTCCAGCATCTTGAATATTCGCCGCAGTTTGCACGCTTCCAGAAAATGTTTGCATGGCCTGAAGCGGCAGAACTATTGCAAAAGAAAGAAGGGTAAAGGCTGCAAGTGCTCGAAGCGATGCATGCTGGAGTACTCGAAATTCAAAATGAAAAAATTGACTACCAAAATGTGAAGATTCTGAATCCACTTTTTCTGATCCAAAAACCCAAGGAGACGACGTTTTCTCCGATATTTGCTCTGCCGCAAGCTCTTTTGGAGCCGTAATAGCCACAGATTCAATTGGGACCAATGCATCAAGTGAAATCGCTGGTTCATCTAAAGAACGCAAAGCTTCTTCAAGTGAAATTCTTGGACGCGATGGCTCAGGAGCCTTCTTTTGCATTCGAACCGAAGAGAAATCTGGAAGCGCAGAGTCAAACTCCCGAAGCTGCGCAGAAATATCAAGCGCATCTAGTCCAATTTCTTCATGACCTGCACATGTTTCTTGTGAAAAATCCTCATCACCGTCAATAATCAAACTCTTTGCGAGCGCTTCAATCTCTTCAGTTACTGACATCGGAACAGTCGAACCAACATCTCGCGTTAGCTTCACAATATATGGCGACGGCTGAGTAACACCTCGATCAATATGCAACCTACGCGATTCTTCGTCTGACCCAACATGAAGAAAACGCTCTGGAAGCGCATCGTCGAATTTCATGTTTTTTTCCTTGTCATTTTTCACACTCGTCGATCAGCATAATGACGATAAATCTCACACATTGCCTTTGCGGTCTTCTTCCAGGTAAATGTTTCAGCCTGTGCGACCCCCTTATTCCTCAATGCCGACCATAGCTCCGGAGCAACAATCGCCTCATGCATAAGTCGAGTTAATCCACTTGCATCGTCATGATCAAAGTATCGCACAGACTCTCCAAGAACTTCCGGAAGCGACGACGCGCGGCTTGCTGCCACGGGAACACCGAAAGACAAAGCTTCAAGTGGTGGAATCCCGAATCCTTCAATACGCGACGGTGTTATTGCGAGTGAAGTATCGATGTACAACCGTGCGAGTAATGCATCAGTTGGAGTGTCTATCCACAAAAGACGTTCATTTGAAATGCCAAGTGCCTTTGCATGTTTCTGAAGCTCACGAGTAAATACGTCGTCTTTTCCAGCCAACACAAGCATGGTTTGACTGTCCATCCTGCAAAAGTCTGCAAAACTTTCAAGCAACATTTCCAAATTCTTATGCGGATATCTATTCCCGACATACAGAAAATACGGCGCACGAACTCCAAAACGATTCAAATCAACTGACTCCCCACCAGACGGCGGACGAATTCCGTTGTACACCACAGAAATCTTTCCGCTTGGCACCCTGAAATGCTCAAGAATCGAACGTTTTGTGTACTGAGAAATCGCAACAATGTGCTTACTACGATGAATTGCGGCTTCTAACGCTAACCGAAGTCCAACACTCTTCACTCCATGAACAAATGCACTCCGCGTTGTTGCTCTGGCAGACATTGGGTCTTCAAGCAAAATGAGATCGTGAATAGTCACAACGAACGGAACCCGAGAAAACACCGGCACATTCCAATGCGGATAATGCATGATGTTCACTTTTGCTAAGCGCACTTCCCTAGGCATTCGCCTCTGTTCTTCAACCGAATACCACGGAATATCTACAAGTCGCTTTGAGAAATTCGGCGCGCTTATTGCACATTCATGAAAATTCTCCTTTTTTAAAAAGAGAATATATTCATTTTCTCTATCAACCTGTTGCAGTGCATTCACCAATTCAGAGACATAGCGGCCAAGACCGCCGCCTCCGACTCGCGGGCCATAAAATCGTGCGTCTATCCCTATCCTCATGCTCATATTTTATCACGCCCTGTGCACAAAATGTGTTCAACCCTGAAAATATTCTGTGTACAACGATACCTATCCACACATGAAAAAATATTCAAAAAAACTATCACGTAAAATGCGTTCGGGAATAGGAGGTTCTCATGGATAATTTTGGACCGTTCGCAAAAGGTGGATGGCTTGAGATACTGGTAGGCTGCATGTTCTCCGGAAAAACTCAACGAGGTATGCTGCGCGTTAAACGTGCGAAACTTCAAGGAAAAAGGATATGCTGTCTCAAGTGCGCGACCGACAACCGATATGACAACGAAGACATCGTGTGTCACGAAGGCGGTCGTCTCAGAGCAACGCCAGCAGCAACAGCAGATGAGATGCGTCGAATCATTCCGCCAGACACAGAAGTGCTTTTCATCGATGAGGTGCAGTTCTTCGAAGGAGAAGATTTCGTTCCGTTCGTCATGGAGCAAGTGAGCGTCTTTCACCGAAGAGTGATCCTCGCGATGCTCAAACAAAAGTTCGACGGAAGTCCATTCGGACACGCTCCAGAACTGCTCGCTCGAGCTGATGAAATTACGACCCTGTTCGCGATATGTCTCGCAAAACACGGCAACTCACCGAACGATGTGTGCGGAATGCCTGCAACCATGTCACAACGACTGGGAAAGAATAGAAGTGCAATTCTTCTCGGAGAAAAGAAAGACTATGCGGCACGTTGTCGCAGACACTGGTCTCCAGAGCCAGAAGTTGACGAGGAATAACAGCACGCAACCAAACACAAAACGCCCTGGCCTACGGTGCCGGGCGTTGTTTTTTATGTAGCGTAAATAATCTAGAAACACAAAGGGCCAGGGACTTTTCGTCTTTCTGGCCCGTACGTTGAGAAATCATTTCGCTGTTTCGAGAGAACCTTTTCTGGTTCGGGGACGAAGAATTTCCTCAAGCGCCGCGGACTCTCGAATAGTGACGTCAGCACAGAGAAAATCAATGGTTCGCGACCCTTTGGTGAAGAGAACTAGTTTCTTAGCATTCCCTTTACCACTGCCCTCTGCTGCACTCGCAACAAACCCCTGCGGGCCGCGATAGACATCTATACGCTCGAGGACAGCGGAACGAAGATCCTTCGCTGGAATTTTTTCTTTCAACACCACAAGGGCCAACTCGCTGTTCTTGTAGGGCCCAGTCGCGATCCTGAGAAGAGCGAGAATTCCGTTACGCCTATCCGGACACTTTGCCGCCATGGCGACATCAGCAAGCGCATGCATGGCCCGAGTCTCGATTGGAAGATCAGACATCGCGTCCACGGCGAAATATCCGAGCTCCTCATAGGCTTTTACGAGACCTTTGTTTTCACGAAAGATCCAAGAAACCACGACAGCACCCAACGCCACGAGAAAGGCACAGAACAGAAGCAGCACAGACGCAAGAGCGATATTAAAAAGAGACATTCTACCTTCCTTACGTCACGGGTGAGTGAGATTGTGTGACGTAACGGGGCAATCTAGCAGAATTTCCCACTTTTGGCAAGTGTATTGCCACTTTGTCCTATTTTATTTTTGCATCTTAAAACACAAAGGGCCAGGGACTTTTCGTCTTTCTGGCCCGTACGTTGAAGGTTGACTAGCGACCGCTTTCCTCCGGATTCCTCAGGGCAGCAGCAGCGGCCTCTTTCGAATCTGACGAGTGGGCGAGGACGAGAGGCAGAACTTCGGCCGGATTTGAAGGTGAAGCTGGAGGGTTGAGTTTCTCCTCGAGGACCTTCCGCTCTCGTTCGTTGATGGACGCGTCGAGATGTTCCATGGTTCGGAGATTGAAGTAGAAGGCGAGCAACTTTTCGGCGCTTTCTTCTCCTTTCACCCCAACCGATTGGCGAATGAACTTAAACGGAAACCGACCACCGGACGTATGTAAATCGATCACGGAGAACAGGTCCTCTTTCGAAATCCGCTCCATCAAGACGTCCAGTGCCAAACGCCTACAGTCTGCGTTGGGGCCGATCGCCAGGGAAACGATTGACCATACGCAAGAAATCCGATGCTTCCCACGTAGAACGCCGACACTGTCAGTCAAGCCGCGCATAGCCTGTCGCATCGTTCCTTGTTCGTCCGTTCCCTGTGCGATGAAGCTAAATGCGTCACTAGTGACCTTTAAAAACGCAGCTTCTCGAAGATTGAACCGCCATCGCTGAATGTAGAAAACCAGCGGGAACATGACGATAGCGCCGATGCAGGCGCCGAACGCGATCAGTGTTGTATGAGACATCTTTCTTCCTCACGTCACGAGTGAATGTTGGAGTTGAATTGTGTGACGTTGCGGGCTAAGGTTAGCAGAATTTCAGACTTTTGGCAAGTTTGTTGGGAAATTGGTTATTTGTGAAAAAGCCCTCGAATATACCGGGCAGAGCGATAAAGACTGTATTTTGCAAAATTTGTAGGAATGTCGAAAGTGCCGGCGGAGGCATGAATTGAACCGCCAAAAGCTTTTTTAAACTCGGTGATTCCAGCCCAGGGATGGTTCTTGCTCGATCCTTCCGGCGCAATGCCCCAGAAGTCATAAGAATTCATTCCGGCATTGCAGGCATTATTAATAACAAAATCTTGAAGGGCGTGAGTGGCCTTGAGCTCGCGCATTTGGTTTCCCGATGCGCCGTGAAGGTACGTTCGAGTTCCGAATGAATCGATAGTGAGCGTGGCGGCAAGCGGAATGCCGTCTTTCGAGGCGATTGCGAGTTTCGCAGAACATTCCGGTGCATCGTGAAGAGACTCGAGCATTGCTCGATAATATTTCGTTTCGTGGAGACTGAATGCATCGCGCTCTGCAGTCTGCTTCATGAGTTCAACGAATTCGTCAAAACGGTCAATGCCGACGAATTCCATTTTAACTCCCTTCTTTTTCGCCAATCGAACGTTATACCTGACTCGAGCACTAAAGTCGTTAAAGACGGCTTCGTAACCTTTTGAAAGATCGAGAAGTCTTGTGGTTTTTGGATGCATCTCTTTTGCTGCAATTGTTTTCGGAAGTCGATGTTCAGATTCGGTTCGAATGTAATCGACTCCCATTCCGAGCTCTCGAACAAGAGTCGATCGCATGAATTCCGATGATGCGTTGCCGAGTGGGCCTTTTGGGATCAGCCAATATCGGATTCCAAGCGGCGCAGTAAGTAGAATCGCTTGAGCGATCATGGTCTTGTCGCCATCGGTCTTGATGATGCGTTTGACTTCCCTTCCCTGACTCTGCTGAAACTCTCCCCATGCCCATGAATGCAAAAAACTTCCGCTTGCAACGGAATGTTTTCGAACAAGGTCATTCCAGAGTGTTTCATTCATACATGACGAGAAAGAAGTTTTAGCGCGGACTTCACTCGAGCCTCAGTAGTTTCTCCAATAATATCTTGAGCAACTTCTGCAATGTCACTCTTTGAATATCCAAGGCTTTCCAATGCGTCAGTAACATCAGACCTTGGAACCTTCTCCCCATTCTCTCCGACCGCAACCAAAACACCCTTCAGATCAAGAATGATTTTCTGCGCAGTCTTCTTTCCAACGCCCCCAATGCTCGTTAGCATATCGATGTCTCCAGCTTGAATGCGCTGCACTAAACTTTCAACGCTTCCCGAAGACAAAATTTTCTGCGCAAGTTTTGGCCCAACACCAGAAACACCCATAAGCTGCTCGAACAATGCCTGATCTTCTCGTCGAAGAAATCCGTAAAGGTCATGCTTATCTTCGCGAATAATCTCCGTAATCCAAAACGTTGCGACTTCGCCAGTTTCTCCAGTTTCTCTTGCGCAAAAAATTCTATAGCCAATACCACCAATAGCAAGAAGTACGCCGTCGGCTTCGTGTCCTGCAATAATTCCTTCGAGAAATGCGATCATAACTTCATCTTTTACTCCTCGACGGTAAAAACTCGTAACCGTCGAGAGATCCTTCGGCGTTCGCCTCTGGATGGGAAAACATATTCACCACATTACACGGAAAGCCCTTCCTTCGCGAGGAGCGCGGCGGCTCGTTCTGCACCGATTTGGATGACAGAAGAATGAGCGCCAAAGCTGCTTGCATCGATTTCGCCTCGAATAACTCCATACACTCGCCTCATCACCTCGCCGCGTTCTGCACCAAAACCAGTGCCGAGTCGCAAAAATACTTCCTCAGGATCAAGTCCGGACTCTGCAAGAATCTGTTTCACTCGCAGCTTCTGATTATGCCGTTCTCGTGCCTCTCGAGCCGCATGACGTTCTGGTAACGTGGCATATTCAGCAAGAACAAATTGATGAAAAACCAATCGTTCGCTCGACGATCGAATTCGCCCAAGATCATGATCGATGAGTGCGATTGCCAAAAGCGCATCCAAAAACTTTTCAACGTTCAATCCAGACTTCCCTGCCCTTGCAGAAAAAATAGCAAAAGCATCTTCATTGCCTGGCTCAACGAAATATCGTGCAACGTCATCATGGCTCCAACACAATTCAGCAACAAACTTCACAAACGCATTTTCAAGGCCGCAATGCCCCACAATCGCCTCTCGAACTTCGGCATACTGCGGACCAATCACTGCACGATCAGCGTCATCAAACGTGGCGACTATTCCTTCTGCAAGGCCGGCACGGCGCAACTTGTCGAATCGAACAAGTTCGCTCGAAGTCGAATAAGGACTTACACGTCTATCCAAAGCAACAAATCCCTCCTTCTCCCCCGAAGTTCCAACCTCAGCAACGAGCAAAAGCCTGTCTGGCTTCGCAATGTTGTGCATCAACGCATAAGCCCGAAAAACATCTGGCGATGAATGAATAGCGCGCTCAGCATCGATGATGGCGAGACGAAGAATCGGGTCATCTGCAACTTCGCCGCATGCAACAAAAGAAACTCCAGCAACAATCGCATCAATAATTGCAAACATTCGAACAAGATGGTCAATAACAAAAGGTCCTTCGCCATGTTCTGGCAAGGTTTGCGGAGTTACTTTCAGCTTCGCAACTACCGGAATCGCCAAACACGCCGATTCAACCGCAATGCGAGCGCTATTCATTCGTTCAACAGAAAAAACCTCGCCCAAAGCATCATCAATCGTTTGCATAAAAAAATCTTACGTCGTTCCACCGCTTGTTGCTATTGCCAATCGATGTGCGGCAAGAACCTCTTCTAAACTCGGAAGACTGCCGTCTTTTAAAGCCCTACCCCAACATTTATTCTGCCCAAAGGTAAAACCTCCAAATGTTCTTTGCAACGGAAGTGCCGTACTTGAATCTTGAACGTAAATAACTCTGTTCGGCTGATAAATAAAAACAACTGGTGGCACAGAAAACTCCTCAGCAACAAGAAATGAAATCGCGTCACGAATGCTCAAATCGCTCGCCTCAGACTCAACGACGATCACATCGCCTTCTTGCCTTCGATTCTTCCACGCTCTTCGCGCTTCCAGCTCTTCCTCCTTACGATTTCCACCCAACTTACTCGTCTCTTCGCGATAATACGCAATCATTCGTTTTCGATCAGCATTCGAAACATTCTCTTTGGCAAGCTCCCAAACAAAGCCCCGGTCAATCAACCCAACGCCACGAACCAAGACTGGATCAAAGCCCATCATGGAAAGCGCGATATCGTCTATACCAAAAAGCGTTCGAAATTGTTCCAACGAACTTTCCTGCTTCATTCGATCAAATGCCTCGTACCGATGATGATCAACAATATGAACGTCAAATCCAAGCTCGCGCAAATTGTCTTCCGTTGCAGGACTCGGCATTTCAACAATCACAACGTCAGTTGCAATCGAATTCTTGTCTCGGATTTTCCCAATAAGATTCAACTCCGCATCAAGAGTCGCCCCATGCGGCTGTTCAGAAACAATCGTCGGAATCTCAAACGCCTCCGCGATTTTGATAATTTCGCGTGACTCCACGTCATTCTTTGGACAGACCAAAAGGCTGGTGAGTGGGTCGATAATCATGAATGTATTGTAGCGCAAACAAAAACTCCCACCGCAGGCATGGGAGCTTTTGGTGGGAACAACGTTGATGTTACCGGCTTGCGTCGCCATCATCAGGATCGGCCCCGATCTGTGTCACGTCCGTGATCTGGATGCCACCGATCAGCTTATCTTCATCCGACATAACGCAGAAATAGTTGTCCTTATCGCTTCCAGCGACCAGAACCGGAGCCTTCCCGTCCATATCCATGTCTTGCATGTGGAGCTCGCCGCCAGCTTCGGCGCAAAGGCTGAAAAGAAGCTCCTCAATCGAGAGTCGAGCCATCTCTGGCGTGAAAACTGAGACTTCGGAGTCCCTTTCACCGCAAGCGAAAGAAAGGAAGATGAGAGCCGCTGTGAGAGCAACAAGATTCAAGACTTTCATTTCAAACCTCTCGAGTTGGGCAGGATCGAAGATCGGTAGCCGATCTTAGGAGTCGAAACCTCAGCAGGCACGACTGTCCATAAAAAGAACTGTAGCAAAAAAATGGACTTTTGTCAAATAAAATGGCTTATATTAGAGAAGAAAGATGACTAGTTTTTGGTGAGAAATTCGACTGCGGCTTCTATGGTTGGAAACACTTTGATTCCATTCTTTCGAGCCTGTTTTCGTAAAAGCACCCGATGCTTGAGCACATCTGGGAAATCCTCGGCTTTTGCTCCCCCGTTATATTGCGTTCGTTCTCTAAATCGAATCCATTTCTGATGTACTCCCCAGTGCGGAATAACCACCGCGTCTGGAACAAGCCAGGAATTGCTTGCGCCAATAATCCATAGCCCAAGACGCTTACATTCTGCAGTAATAATGTCTGACTTTTGGTCGACTTCTAAAATCTTTTCCGCCCCTTCTGCAAACCAAGGCTTTTTTGGATATGCGCCAGCAGCCCTCCAAATATCGTCGCCATCTATCCAGTCTTTTCCTTTTTGATTCTGAACAAAATACGTCTTCCCCACTCCAGACGGCGCAACAATAAACAGCCCCTTTTCATGGACAACGTATTCTTTGATTAACTTCCCATAAAACTCCGTACCGTCACAAAATATCTGAGGCATATTCGATTCTTGGTGCATCCAAAGTTCTGAATGTTCATACGATCCACTAAAAGAAGGAGTTTTTCAAGGATGTAGAATGAAAGAACTATGCAATATTCTGCTTCCTCTTTCTTCGATCTCGCCATCCCATCGGTCGAGGCATTCAACGCCTGGGCAGAGAAATACGCTCCAGATGCAACAGCCGACCACATTTGCTACAAGTGCGCCGATAGCACCGAGTTCGAAGCAATCAGAAAAATGTTCGAGTTCGAAAGCGCATTCATCTACCAGTCGATCGTTTCAAAGCGACGGATTGCACTCATTAAATTTCTTGTTCCAATCAAAACTGCGCTCGGTAGCATCGATCTCTTGGAACTTTCCGACCAAAAACCAGACAACAGCCAAACTTCCGGATTCGATCACATTGAAATGAACCTCCGCGCAGCAAGCTGACGCGGTATCAGTGGCTAAAATCGAAGAGCTTGAGTTGTGAAGCGTTCCGTGGTTTTCCTTGGTTTTTGACATACGACTGAATCACGTCTTTGTTCCC
>JBAYHK010000017.1:0-12908 GCA_041666145.1 Patescibacteria group bacterium
TGGTGACTCCACCGGGAATCGAACCCGGATTGATGGCTTGAGAAGCCACTGTCCTAACCGTTAGACGATGGAGCCGAATCCTTTTCCGAACGAGGGCAAGGATAGCAGGAGAATTTCGTTTGAGTCAATGAAGAAGATTGCGAAAAGCCGAGTCTTTTGACTCGGCTTGCGTGTGTTTATTTCGGGATCGGAATTCCTGGGATGCTGGTGCCGAAGCCGCAGTAGAGAAAGATTTCCCCATCTTTCTTGATGACTCTTGCGTTACTGCCTCCTTCTCCTTCGCATTGAGCGATGACGAGATATTCGGACAGTACCTCGTTGGTTCTGACGTAGGCCTGATACAGCGAGTAGATTCTTGATGCTATCAGGATCGAAACCAGGAGAGTGGCCGTGATCAATATTGCTCGCGTATGCTTCTTTAATATGGCATTGAGCCAATTTCGAAGCCTATCATCTCTATTTTTTCCCACATTCACCTCGATTGAAAATGCTGGTTTCTTTGACAGGGAGTGAAAAATCCCTTCATAATCCTACGTCGCCTTATGCGATTGTGCTAGGGCAGTCCATTCGTCCTTTTCACTGGGAGACACAGATGTCGGAAATGCGTCATCGTTGGAGTAGGCTGAGGGATCTTGTCGAGTCAGATAGGAGGCTGATGGTTCAACTGGCGCTTCTCGATCTCGATAATCCAAAGGAACGAGTTGTCGCCGAACAGTCTCCAGAATACTTCTTTTCTGGTGACGAAGAAGAACCTGTTCCTTTCTCTATCCTCCGTGCTCTTGCCATGCATTGTGCGACGGTTGGGAAAGCAAGAGCTTTCTCTCCTAGCTCTCGTAGAAGGTCTAAAACTTCGGGTGATCAATTCATGATCTACAGCCTACATTTTTCTCTGTTGGGACTGGAGAATCTTGAGTGGATACCGTTCGATGAAAATCTCCTACAGGGAGCCGAAGTTGAACACGAAGGTCGCCAGATGATCGTGTTCGAGTGCGACGAAGGCAAGGGCCGGTTGTACCTTGTTCCGAGGTCACGAGTTGACCCATCCTGCTGAGGATTCTGTACCCGTGAGTTGCTCGTACGACGCGTACGTTGCGGCTCCGGGTGCTTTTGTTTCACGTCGATTTTATGAAAATGTGCATGCTATGATTAGGCTATGTTCAACTCTCTTTTTCTCGAGATTGCTGCAGTGATGATGACTGCAGGTGTGCTGTCGCTTGTGGCGTATAAGCTGAAGCAACCGCTCATTATTGCGTACATCGCAACCGGCATTCTTGTTGGTCCTGGCATTCTTGGACTTACAAAGTCGCTTGATGTTTTTGAAACAATGTCGTCAATCGGCATCGCATTTTTGCTGTTCATTGTTGGATTGAATTTAAACTGGCGGAATGTTCGAGACGTTGGCAGAGTGGCGATGATTGCTGGCGTTGCTCAGGTCATAATTACGTCACTTATCGGAACGACAATCGCGCTTGCACTTGATGTGCCACTCCAGACTTCGATTTTTCTTGGCGTTGCGTTTTCTTTCTCTTCGACCATCATCATCGTTAAGCTTCTTACGGATAAAGAAGACGTTGACCGACTTTACGGACGCATCGCGGTTGGCATGCTGATTGTTCAAGATCTTATTGCCATGATGATTCTGCTTGTGCTTGCGGCAATGCAAGACGGGAAGAGTTTGCAAATGGTGTTGACGCTATCGCTGGGGAAGGGATTGATTACGATTTTTGTCCTTTGGGTACTTGCAAAAGTTTTTGTGCCAAAGGTGTTTGCGTATGCGGCGCGAAGTCAGGAGCTTTTGTTCTTAATCGCGCTGGCATGGTGTTTTGCTGTGGCAAGTGCGCTGCAGTATTTCGGATTCGGCATCGAAATTGGTGCGTTGCTTGCTGGTGCAACGTTGGCGGGAACGGGATTTCATCATGAGATCGAATCGAAGATTCGTTCGCTTCGAGATTTCTTCCTCATTATTTTCTTCATTGTTCTTGGCACGCACCTTACGCTTGGAAATGCTTCGCTGTTGATTGTTCCAGCGATTGTTCTTAGCGCTTATGTTTTGATCGGAAACCCGCTCATCGCACAGGTCATCATGCGAGTCATGGGATACCATCCGCGTACTGCGTTTTTAACCGGAACAACCGTCGCGCAGATTAGCGAATTTTCGTTCATCATGCTTGCCGCGGGAATTGCAGCTGGATACGTCATTCCAGAGGCAATGACGTTGGCAACGCTTGTTGGGCTTATCACTATCGCTGGTTCCTCATATCTTGTCGCATACAACGAACGAATTTACGAAAAGTTGGCTGCGTATTTTCCAGAGCGCCATCGAGAACATGCCGATATTGCACACGCTGGTAGCGAGGCATTCCTTCTTGGTTACGACAGAATGGGGAAGGAGATTCTACCAGCAATTCAGTCAATGACGAGCGACTATCGCATTCTTGATTTCAATCCTGTTGTGGTCGAATCACTTCTTGCTGATGAGAAGCCGGTGGCGTATGGCGACGCGGGAAGTGATGATGTTTTACTTCTTCATCATGTCGATAAGGCAAAGCTAATTATTTCAACCATTCCAGACATGGGCGTGAATGACACGTTGCTTGATTTCATGCGTCATCGTCATAGCAAGGCAGCAATTGTGGTAACGGTAAAGTCTGCAGAAGATGCAAGGCGATGCTATGATCTTGGTGCAACATTCGTGATTGTTCCAAGTATTTTAAGTGGTGAACGATTTGCAGAATTTTTGCAGTCACGAAAGCAGAAGAAGGCCATGTGGAGTTTGTTGGCAAAGAAGTACATGCATTCGCGCGAAGTTTAAATTTTTCTTATGACAGTCCACTACGAAGGTTCACCAAGGCCAAGAATGCTTATGGACGAACACCTTTTTGATTCTCCAGAAGAGGCCCGTCCTCAGCAACCGATTTCTGAGATTCCAGTTTCGTCTTCGCCTGAGCGAGAAAAAAAAGAAGGCGGTCAGCCGGCGGATGAAAAAGAACGTCAGGAGTATGCAGCGGCATATACGGCAGCAATGAGAAAGCGCCGCATAGAAAATCAGAATGGTGTCATTGCAGCACGAGAAAGGCTTCTTCAAATGCCTTCAGCTCCGGTCCCTTCAGCTTTTCCAAGATCTGTTGAGCGTCGTGCTGAGCCAATGCCAAGAGTTGATAAGAATCAGATATTGAATATTGAGGGGTTTGGACAGGCGATGATCCTTTTTGTTGATGAGGAGTCGGGCACTATGTTTTTCACCACTCCAGAAGAACGAAGGAGAATCGACATTGCTCAATCAAAGGACGAGAGCTTGAGTTCAAGAGAGGCTGCGAATTTTTCCGATGTTATTCCATTCACCGCAGATCAGGTTCGCCAGCTTCTACAAAAACAGCCAGAGAGAAGAATGGCCGAACCAGAGAGGTTGACGCCAGAACGGCCCGTGCCAGAACGACCTTTGTCAGGGATACCTCCGTCAGTACCTCCTGGACGGCGTCCTGTTCCTCGATTACAGAGTCAAATTGAGAATCGTTACGCTCCTTAGCTTCGTCTTTGAAACACCCTTGCTTACACGGCTAGGGTGTTTGTTTTTCTGGGGACATCAAGACTTTGACATGGTCGAATTAGCACTCTATACTACCGAGTGCTAAAATAAAACGTTCCCATTTGGCCCATTTTCAGCTCATCACATCTTGTGTATGAACTCTCGTCAATCTCACATTTTGCAGCTTATTGTTGACGAATACGTGGAGCATGCAGAACCGGTCAGTTCCCAGGCGCTGTGCGAAGGGTACGGCCTGGACTGTTCGCCTGCCACGGTTCGGAACGACATGATGGCATTAGAAGAGGAAGGCTTTTTGTACCAGCCACACACTTCTTCTGGTCGAGTGCCAACAGAGGAGGGCTATCGATACTACTTGGCGAACGTTGCGCCAATTAAGCAGCCAAAGGTTGCTTCTGAGCTACGGTCTGCCATGGAGGAAATTAAGTCGCTGGAATCGAAAATCCAGTTTCTGGGAAGACGGCTTGCTGATCTTTCTGGCGAGGCTGTCATCGTTACGAACGAACATCAAACATCAGCCCTCGGAGTAGCGAACCTTCTTCGAAAGCCAGACTTTCAAGAAGAGAACATGCTCCTTGCGCTTGCTGAAGATATTGAGCGACTTGAGCGAGACGCGACAAGCGTCATGAGCGTGGCTCCAAGTGAAGTACGGATTCTCCTTGGTGAAGAAAGTCCAATGGGGAAACGTCTTGCTACGGTTATTGTTCGTCATCAGCTTCCCAACGGTGAGATTGGCGTTCTTTCAATCGTCGGTCCACTTCGCATGAATTACGCCAGAAACGTCGCCCTTCTTTCCGAAGCAAAAAGAATCCTTGAAGAAAATGATTTGTAAACTATGCCAAAAGACGAATCACAGAATGCAGGATCGGTTCCGGTGACTGACGAGGCAATTGATGAAACCATGGATAACATCACCGGGGATGCTACTGATGGAACTATCGGGGATACTGACGAAACCATAGGCGGGGCTCCCACGCCCCGCTCAGACTCCGATGCTTCAGACTCAGGCCATCATCCTTCAGACTCCGGTCCTTCAGACTCCGGTCCTTCAGACTCCGATCGTCCTTCAGACTCCGGTTATCCCTCTTCAGTTTCCGGTCATCCCCGCGTAGGCGGGGATCCATCACCTTCCTCCGACCTCGAAGCGCTCCAAATCAAGTGCGCCGAGTATCTCTCCGGTTGGAAGCGCGCACTCGCCGATTACGAAAATCTGCAAAAGCAAAACTCCCAAGCCCGTGACGATGATCGCCGTCGAGTTCGATCGAATTTGGCAGAAGACTTACTCCCCGTCATCGACAACTTCGGTTACGTCCTCAAGCATGTTCCAGATGTTACTGACTGTCCCGATGACTTCAAAAAGAAATTCGATACGTGGTTCCAAGGCATCGGTCACATCGAACGTCAATTCGCAGAGGCGATGAAGGGCCTCGGCGTTGAGCCAATCGAAAGCGTCGGAACCATCTTTGACCCAAACCTTCACGAAAGCGGCGGGTCTCGATCAGAGCCTGGAAAGAAAGAGCACGAAGTTATCGAAGAGATGATAAAAGGCTGGAAGATTGGCGACGTCGTGTTGCGACCGGCAAAGGTGATTGTGAATGAATAATTTAACTCAGTCATTGCGAGGAGGTAATCCGACGAAGCAATCCAGGATCAGGAAAAAAGAACCTAGATTGCTTCGTCGAACGATTACATTCTTCTCGCAATGACTGAAATAAAAAATCAACAATTCTATTATGTCTAAGATCCTCGGAATTGACCTTGGTACTACAAACTCATGCATGGCAGTGATGGAAGGCGGACAGCCAAAGGTTTTGGAAAATAAAGAGGGGATGAGGACCACGCCTTCGATCGTGGCTGTTGCAAAGAATGGCGAGCGATTGGTTGGACAGCCGGCAAAAAGGCAGGCGGTGACAAACCCGAAGAATACGTTGTATTCCATTAAGCGATTGATCGGTCGACGATTTTCAGATGCTGAAGTTCAACGTGATTTGAAGTTGATGCCGTACACCATTTCGCAGAAGGGGGAGGGTGTGGTGATTGGACTTGGAGAAGATAAAAAGTCGCCGCAAGAAATTTCGGCGATGATTCTTGGAAAGATGCGTGCAGATGCAGAAGAGCGAACGGGGGAGAAGATTACGGAAGCGATTATTACGGTTCCAGCGTATTTCGATGACGCACAGCGACAGGCAACAAAGGATGCTGGTGAGATTGCGGGATTGAAAGTGCTTCGCATCATTAACGAACCAACTGCAGCAGCGCTTGCATACGGATTCGACAAGAAGATTGGGCAGAAGATTGTGGTGTACGACCTTGGCGGTGGAACGTTCGATGTTTCTGTGCTTGATGTGAGTGAAGGAACCGTCGAAGTGCTTGCAACGAATGGTGATACTCATCTTGGTGGCGACGACTTTGACATGACCATCATGAAGTGGATTTTGGATGAGTTTAAAAAGTTAGAAGGAGTAGATATTTCTGGTGACGCGTTGGCGATGCAGCGCATTAAAGATGCTGCAGAGCGTGCAAAGATTGAACTCTCGACTGCACAAACCACCGAAATCAACCAACCGTTCATTACATCGGGAGCTGAAGGGCCAAAGCACTTAGTCATGACATTGTCTCGATCGAAGCTTGAAGAATTAGTTGGAGGCTTAGTCGATAAGACCATGGAGCCAGTCAAGAAGGCGCTTGCAGATGCAAAAATGGACGCAGGAGCGATTGGAGAGATCGTTATGGTCGGCGGAATGACTCGCATGCCACTTGTGTTGAAAAAGGTCGAAGAGTTCTTTGGTAAGAAACCGAATGTGACGGTGAACCCAGATGAGGTTGTTGCGGTCGGCGCAGCAGTGCAGGCAGGCGTGATGCAAGGTGATGTGAAAGATGTGTTGTTGCTCGATGTTGCACCGCTGAGCCTTGGAATCGAAACCATGGGAAGCGTGTTCACGAAGCTCATCGACCGCAATACCACGATTCCAACATCGAAGTCTCAAGTCTTCTCAACTGCTTCAGACAATCAGCCAGCAGTGACGATTCGTGTTGGTCAAGGTGAGCGACCAATGTTTGCCGATAATAAAGTGCTTGGTCAGTTCGACCTTTCTGGCATTCCGCCAGCACCACGCGGCGTTCCGCAGATTGAAGTGAAGTTTGATATTGATGCAAACGGTATTCTGCATGTTTCTGCAACAGACAAAGCGACTGGAAAAGCACAGAACATCACGATCACTTCATCGAGCGGACTTTCAAAAGAAGAAATAGAAAAGATGAAGGCAGATGCAGAGAGTCATGCAACTGAAGACAAGCAGAAGCAAGAGCTCATTGAAGCACGGAACATTGCAGATACCATGGTGTACACCGTAGAGAAGATGCTTGCAGATAATAAAGACAAAGTTTCAGAAGAAGACAAAAAGATTCTTGAAGAAAAGATGGAAGCCGTGAAGAAGGTGAAAGATACGGATGACCTTGAAGCAATCAAAGCTGCTGGTGATGACTTGTCCAAAGAGGCTCAGCGCGTTGGTGGTGCTATGTACGCAAAGAATGACGCTGCAGCAAACGCCGCTGGCGCAGAAGCAGCATCGGCGACCGAAGAAAAGAAAGAAGAAGCAAAGGATGCTGAGTTCACTGAGAAGAAAGATGACGGAACGGCTCAAGGCTAACTCAGATTATAGGCGGGGCTCCCATGCCCCGCTTCACAAAGAATGATGGATCCCCGCCTACGCGGGGATGACCACATGTGAGTGATGGTGCAGTGAGTGATGGTTAAATCAAAAGACAACAGACTAATCTCAGCCACTTTAGTCATCCCCGCGCAGGCGGGGATCCAGTGCGCTATGAAGCAATACTTCGTATACATCATGGCGAGTAAGAAGAACGGAACTCTTTACATCGGTTCAACATCTGATCTTCCGAGCAGGATCACTCAGCATCGTAAAGAAATGATTAGTGGATTTACAAAGCAATACGGCATAAAAACAATAGTTTATTTCGAAGAGGCTAGTGATCCGTATACCATGGTGACTCGTGAGCGCCAATTGAAAAAATGGAATCGTGCATGGAAGATTCGTCTTATAGAAGAATCGAATCCGCAGTGGTTAGACCTCGACGTTGGTCAAGATGGATCCCCGCCTACGCGGGGATGACCACGGTGATTTTTCTCTAGACATTTTTATTAGATCCCACCCCCTTTGTTCCTATGCAAACCAATAAAGAATACGCACTGCTCTGTGAATTCGCTACACAGTCGACGAATGGGCTGAACAGTTTCATGCATGTGTTTGACAGGACAACGTTTCCAGCAAATGAAGCGGTAACGTTGCGCGGATTTCTTGCAGTGCGATTGACGCATTTACCAGAGAGTCCAAATCTTGAGGTGTATGTAACCGACGGATCGAATACGTTGGTAGACAAGGGATCGATGTTTAAACAAATGATCAAAGGACCGAACGCGAATCTCCTCGTTCGCATCGGTGGCATGGCAATGCCCAAGCCTGGCGAGTATCGAGTTTGGGCACGTATTGATGGGGCAGAACCGTTGGAATTGTGTACATGGTACGCTGAGGTGAAGAGTCCAGCGGCAGTTGCTTAGCCAATTGCTATTTATCTTTTCTCTTATGAAAATCATTCAAAAGCTCAAGTTCATGGTTGCGCAGTATTTGCCTGGTGCACCAACAGAAGTGCGGCCAGATGACATGACTTCAAAAAAAGAACATGGCACATGTTCGGTTGACGGGAAATGTTGTGAAGAGACATCGGAAGAGAAGTGCTGCGACGACGAAGGTGCATGTAGCTGCCATTAGTATGGGAACTCGTTGGAGCGCATTTCGTTCAGGAACTTTGAAAACCATGCTTGCGGGTTTGCTGTATGTGGTAACACTTCCTGCGGTAAGAAATTGGTTGATGAACTTACTGACTGGGAAGCAGAAGAAAGATCAGAAAGTGATCGACGTGAGTGCGAAGCATGAATAATTTTTTTCGTAGACGTATGGCATTCAAAATCGATTCGTTGTGGGTCAAAATGCTCGGAGTGTTTGCAGTACTTAATTTTGGGTATTGGATTTTGAGTGCAACGGTGCTCGATTTCAGCAATGTTGTTTCAGGGTCATTGTTTTTTCAAATTTATGTCGCTCCAGTAATATTGCCATTTGCACCTTTTGTTAATTCATTCGACAGTCATCCATTATTTGTTCCGATGATCGGTGCGCTTGTTCTTTTCATTCTTCCAATTTTTTGGAGCTTAGTAGCGTACGGAATTGTTCGCGCAGTTCGAGCGATTTGGATGAAAACAAAACAATCCTAAACTTTTCTTTTGTGTATAGCGCTGTAATTTTTGATTTAGATGGAACGCTTATTGATTCTGAGTGGAATTTTTTTGATGCATTTTTCGAGGCATGCGAGAAATATGGAAAGGTTTATACAAAAGAGCTCCATGCATATCAGCTTGGTATTGCCACTCCAGCATGCGCTGCACACATTGTTGACGTACTAGAGCTTCCAGTTTCGCCAAAAGAATTTATTGCGGAATTTGAAGTCATTCGAAAGCGGATTTTTTCTGCTCGTTCGATTGTTCCTCGTGACGGTGCGAGAGAGCTTGTTGTTGCGTTACATGAATCTGGAATCAAGCTTGGCGTAGCAACTGCGAGCGGACAAGAATATCGTGATGCTGCACTTGAAGCGATCGGCATTAAGCAATATTTTTCATCGTTTGTTTCTGCAGACCAAGTACAGCACGGAAAGCCAGCGCCAGATATTTACTTGAAGGTTGCTGAGCTTCTTGGAGTTGAGCCATCGAATGCGCTAGCGGTAGAAGATGGCCCGGCGGGTGTCGAGAGCGCAAAAAGTGCAGGAATGGATGTTTTGGGAATTTGTGATGGAAGATTCACCGATAGTCTTGAAGGAACGAAACGAACGGTCTCCACATTTATTGGAGTGACTTTGAAAGATATTGAAGCGCTATATGTCAGGTAAAGATTATTACAAAATTTTGGGTGTTGAAAAAAATGCATCGCAAGATGACGTAAAACGTGCATTTCGAAAGCTTGCGCATGAGCATCATCCAGACAAGGGTGGCGACGAGGCGAAGTTTAAAGAGATTAATGAGGCGTACCAAGTTGTCGGAGACGAAGCAAAGCGTAAGCAGTACGACCAATTTGGTGCTGCAGCTTTCGACGGTTCTGGTGGTGGAAATCCTTTTGGTGGTGCTGGTGGATTCCCTGGTGGGTTTAATTTTGATTTTGGTGGCGGCGCAGCAGGTTTTGAAGACTTGAGCGATATTCTTGGCGGCATGTTTTCCGGCGGAGCCGGATCCGGCTTTGCCGGAGGAGGTAATCGAAGATCACAAGGAGAGAATATCGAAGTTGGAATTCGCTTAAGTTTTAAGGAAGCGATTTTTGGTGTTGAGAAGGAAATTTCATTGACGAGAAATTCAACATGCTCGCGATGTGCTGGAACCATGGCAGAGCCAGGAACAAAAATGAAAACATGTACAACATGTGATGGAAAGGGTTTCCGCATTACTACGCAGCGAACACTTCTTGGTGCGATGCAAATGAAGACGGCGTGCGATGAATGTCATGGAGTTGGCGAGAAACCAGAGAAGTTCTGTACTGAATGTCATGGAAAAGGGGTTATACATGGAAGGGCAACTGTTCGAGTAGATATTCCAGCCGGCGTTGATGATGGCGTGACGGTTCGTGTTCGCGGCGAAGGTGAAAGTATCGGCTCACTCGGTGAGAAGGGAGATTTGTATCTTCGCATTCGTGTTGATGCAGATTCTCGATTTAAGCGTGACGGGTTGACGATTTTTGTAGTGAAGAACATTGGTTTTACTCAAGCAGCGCTCGGCGATACCGTTGATGTTGATACGGTTGACGGAAAAGTTGAAGTAAAAATTCCACAAGGTACGCAAAGCGGTAGCGAACTTCGTTTGCGCGGCAAAGGCGTTCCATCTTCTCGAGGTCGTGGTGATGAAATCGTTGTTATCCAAGTCATCACACCAACAAAACTCAACAAGAAAGTGCAGGAGTTATTGCGTGAGGCAAATTTGAAAGAGTAGAAAATTCTGCTGCGCTATACTGAGCGCATTATGTCTTTTGATATTTCTCAATTTCTTGTTTTCGATGCTATGGTCGCTGCCGGAGTCGTTGTTGGATCATTACTCTTCGTTTATACAATCGGTCGATACTCCATGGTGCCAATGCTTGCAGCACTTGGAACTGGCGCGGCGTTTGCTGCGTTGGCTCCGTATGTTGGCCACATACCGGGAATCGCAACATGGCCAGAATTTCAGCAGCGCATTGTAGTGTTTTCTGTTGTATCGATTATTACGTATGTTGTTTATCGACGACACTCGTATTTTGAGCCAAGTGTGGTGCCAAATGGATTTGAACTCATTGTGTGCGGATTGTTGCTTGCCGGGTTCATTCTTGCTGTGATTGGTGCTTTTTTGCCTGCAGATGTTCTAGCAACAATTTCGCCGCAAATACGCGTTATTTTTGGTGATGAATTGCCGCGAACATTGTGGCTTGCTGCGCCGATTGTTGTATTTGGTGTGATGAGGGGGAGGTGATAGAATCGGCCCGTATGGCTGAAACACTTTACCGAAAATATCGTCCACAAATTTTTGCTGACGTTGCAGAGCAAGAGCACATTCTTCGTACAATCACGAAGCAACTTGCCACGAATACTGTTGCGCATGCGTATCTTTTTTCTGGTCCACGCGGAGTAGGAAAAACAACCATCGCACGTTTGCTTGCAAAGGCATTGAACTGTGAGAAAAGAATAGAAGGCACGTTTGAACCGTGCAATGAATGTTCTGCGTGTTTAGATTTTGTACAAGGAAGAATGTTGTCATGTGTTGAGATTGACGCAGCATCACAAACTGGTGTCGACAATGTTCGTGAGAACATCATCGAGAACGCACGATTCGCTCCTACTCGAGGAAAATATAAGGTGTTCATTCTCGACGAAGTTCACATGCTTTCTTCGTCGTCATTCAATGCGCTTCTGAAGACGCTTGAAGAGCCGCCGTCGCATGCAATTTTTATTCTTGCTACCACAGAGCTTCATAAGATTCCTGCAACCATCGCGTCGCGCTGTCAGCGATTCGAGTTTCATCGTGTTGCACCAGTGGTGATGATGCCGCGGTTAGCAAAGATTGCCGTAGCTGAAGGCGTGCAAGTTGACGACGACGTTCTTGCGCAGATCTCACGATTGTCTGAGGGGTGTCTTCGAGATGGAGAGAGTTTGCTCGGTCAGGTTGTTGCGCTTGGAGAAAAACACATCACAAAAGACATTGCGATGCTTGTGCTTCCAATGACGAACTTGGCACTTGTCGCCGACATGATTGAACATATTGCAGACGGAGAATTAAAGGTAGCAATCGACAAGCTTAATGCGTTTGTGAACGACGGTGGTTCTGTTAAGCATCTTGTTGAGGAAATGTTGGAGTACATTCGAGCGGTGATGTTTGCCGCGCTCGGCGATACGTCGAATGATCTGTATGACGAGAAGACGCTGAGTAGAATTCGATCCGCGGCATCGACGATGGGCACGAAAAAGGCGTGCACATTCCTTGACGCTTTACTTGTTGCCAGAGTTCGCCAAAGTCTTCCAGCCATTCCTCAGATTCCTCTCGAGATTGCGATTCTTGGATTAGACACGATCGAAGGTCCATCCCGAACGTATGTGAGGGATCCGCAGCCTGTCTCGGCTCCTGTCTCGTCTGCCCCCTCCAACTCCCCCTTGTTAAGGGGGAGGGATCTTGATCCAGTAGTCTCGATAGCGCCTGCGGTTTCGATGCTGCCGGAGCAATCCGCGCCATCGATCGCTCCTTTGCGTTACGACTTTGAGCAGGCCACGAAAGATAGACTCGCAAATGCTGCTGCGAACATTGTGAGCTCAATACCGTTGAATTCTGCAGCTCCCGCATTCCCACTGTCCGAGATCGTCGACAAATGGGAACGATGTTGCGCGTATGTTGCAGAACGAAATGTCGCGCTGCCTTTAATTCTTCGTGGCGCAAAGCCGGCAAGCGTTGATGGCGACGTTGTGACGATAAGCTGCCAATATGCTTTTCATTCCGAAGCATTGAAAGATGCAAAGGCGAGATTACTTATCGAAGCTGCAATCCTCGATGTGTTGCAAAAGGCCGTCACAATCGTTTCCGTTCATATTCCACAAAAGGCAGAATCAGACGCTGTAACGTCATTTGTGTCTGAGTTAGGCGGAACTTTTGAATAGAATGTTTTGTTGACGATGCGGAGAAAAATAGGTATATTCCCCGGCGTTCTCCGCCATACTCCGAGATCGTCTAATGGCAGGACGAGAGACTCTGAATCTCTTAATCGTGGTTCGAATCCACGTCTCGGAACCA
>JBAYHK010000018.1:0-11127 GCA_041666145.1 Patescibacteria group bacterium
AGCCTAAAACAAAACACTCTGCCGAACTGGCAGGGTGTTTTGTGGTGCGCGCACGTGGATTCGAACCACGGACCTTCACAATGTCAATGTGACGCTCTAACCAACTGAGCTATGCGCGCAAAAGTGAGCGAAGGATACAAATACTTCTTGCCTTATGTCAATCTTTTTTTGGCTTTTGTTTTTCGACCCGAGAAACCAAAAGCGCAACCATACCAACCGTAAGCAAAAGAACGAAAAATAGCCCTCCGGCACTCATAAGTGCCCCAAATCCACATGAAAGAACATCCGAAAATACTACGAAGGATCCACGATGATTAACTCCAGAATTTATTACAGCTTCAGCGCATCGCGGTCCAGAAGGCCGAGCAAGGAGAAGCCCAACAACCGAAGCGCCATATGCCGCCGCAACGCTTCCAACAGTAAACAGACAACTAAAAAGCGCCTTTCGTGTGTTCATGAATCTCGTAGCAGAAACAATGGCAAAAAAAACTCCACCCAAAATCCAATAAATAACGAACCACAGGGCAAAAAGCATCCAAATAACGTTTGAATCAATCTGCATAGTTACGATGGGAAAGCGTTCAACGCAAGAAACAAAATTGATCCAACACCAAACGCGGCAAGTACAAAAATATAAGACAACAAAATAAACTCATGATTATGATGCTTTCGACCAACAACCCCAAAAATAACTGCAAGAAAAAGAAGTAACGGTAGAACAAAATACATAAAATAGATGACATGGTAGGCCCGCCTGGACTCGAACCAGGGACCATCGAGGTATAAGCTCGGTGCTCTAACCAACTGAGCTACAGGCCCGAAAGAAAATGTATCCAAGTTTGGTCATCTGCCGCGTTGTCGTTCCGGGCGGTCGACGACGTACATTTAAGTACGTCTTGACGACCGTCCTCACTCCGCCTTGCATCTGACCAAACTTAATACATTTTCTACTCTTCTTGATCTAAAAAACTAATAAAAATGCCAGACAACTCACATCCTTAGTGGCGGTATCTTACGCGTAAAGTGCAACAATCTCAAGTATACGCGCTTTCCGAACCCACGAATCTATGCGATACTCCAGCAATGAAACGCATTTCCCTCAAAAATGTCGATCAACAACGCATCGACGTCGCGCTTGCTGAAGCACTGAAAATCAGCCGTGCAAAGGCACAAAAGCTCATTGTTCAAGGGGCTATTTTTGTTAATGGCGTTCAAGCAACTGGCCACCAAATGGTGACAAAAGAACAAAAAATCACCATTGACGAAACAAAATCGAATAACGAAAAAGCTCCTGAAAAAGTCCTTCCCGCGCTTGATATTCTCTACGAAGACACTGATGTTGTCGTCCTAAATAAGCCGGCAGGGCTCCTTGTCCATCCAACGTCGTCAAGTACAGAAGTAACGCTTGTTGACGCTCTAAAAAATCACATTCCAAACCTTAAAGAAGTTGGAGACGACAAAGAACGATCCGGAATCGTGCACCGACTGGATAAAGACGCCTCCGGCGTAATGATCGTGGCAAAAACACGAGAAGCTTTTGCACACTTAAAAGAGCAATTTCGACGGCGCGCAAATGAAAAACGATACACCGTTCTTGTTATGGGATCCGTCATCGACGACGCAGGAACCATCACCTTCCCTATCGCCAGATCGAAAACAAAGGCCCGCATGGCAGCACGTCCACATTCGCAAGATGGGAAGGAGGCAATAACACATTTCGACGTCACTGAACGATACACAAACGCCACATTACTTGATATTCGCATAGAAACAGGGCGCACGCACCAAATTCGTGCCCACTTCTTTGCACTCGGGCACCCCGTTGCCGGAGACAAGCTCTACATAAAGAAAGGCGTAAAACAGCTGCCAATCCCCCGCCTATTTCTCCATGCTCGGTCCTTGACGATCACCCTTCCAAATAGTGAACGCCAAACATTCAATGCTCCGCTTCCTTCAGAACTCCAAACAGTCCTTGAACATCTCACGCCAACAAAGAAAAAGATGCTTGCTGGAATTGGCAGCGCATAACCCAACTATGATTCTCACGCTCTCTGGTGTGCCAGGCGCAGGAAAATCAACAGTAAAAAATCTCCTTGCAGAACGCCTTAACCTCAAGTCTTATTCCATTGGGGATCTTCGTGGAGAAATGGCGCAAGTTCGTGACATCTCTATCGACGAACTCAACGAACTTGGGATGACGGATCCAAACACAGACAAAGAGGTCGACGACTATCAAAAAAAATTGGGACAAACCGAAGATAATTTCATCATCGATGGTCTCCTTTCGTGGTTCTTCATTCCGCAAAGCTTCAAAATCTTTCTTGCTGTGGATTCCGACGTTGCAGCAGCTCGGATTTTTAAAGCAAGAACAACCGAATCTGGCCGTGACGATGAGCCGAATTACACGTCCCTAGATGAAACTAAACACATAATTTCCAAAAGAATGGATCAAAACCGCATAAGATATGCCAAATGGTACGGAATAGATCCGCTCGATCTTACCCAGTACGATATCGTCATAGATACAACGAATCTCAACGCAGAACAGACCACTCACCTGATTACAGCGGCCATTTCTTGACCGACACTCAAATTTTGGCTACACTGCGCGCCATATTGAATTCCCTATGACCGAAGTAGAACAAACACAAACTGCGATTCCAAAGGTTGAGACTGGCATGATGGTTCGAATCCACGAAAAAATTCAGGACGTAAACGCAAAAGGCGAACCCCGTGAACGTATTCAGATTTTCGAAGGCCTTATTATCGGGACCCGCGGCGCAGGCGCTTCAAAGTCATTCGTTGTTCGCAAGGAAACGAACGGATATGGCGTGGAAAAAATCTTTCCAACCTCAGCTCCGTCAATTGTAAAAATCGAAGTTCTTAAGCGATACAAGGTTCGCAAGAGCAAGCTGAACTTCATTAAAGACTTCGGCCGCAAACTCCGCGAACTCGTCGTAAAAAAGTAGATCAAAAAACATCCCCGCAGAAATGCAGGGATGTTTTTTTAGTTGAATCTCGCTAGAACGTATGGCAGAAGTACCCTTGGCTTGTTGATGTAACCAGACCGAACAAATACGTCTTCACATCTGCCCCTTCGTTATACACGCACTTTGTTCCTCCATTAAATCCTGCAAGACCGCAATAATCTTCTGTACAAATTTCTTTCAAAATATCTTTTCCTCTTACAGACCCTATAGGTTCAGAACCAGCTTTTGTTACCAATCGTAAAGTTCCATAGTAATCGCATGCAGGAGTCGTCTTATTCTTTGATGCGTCAGAATACGTTTGCATGGTTGGACAATAAAAGCTACTTGCTTCTGTAGTAGCAGTCACCCCCATACAAGAATTTGACGTTGCATCATACCTACAAAATGTAAATAACTTACCGTCTCTTCCTCCGCGCAACTCTTCAAACCACGAACACGTTTCAGACGAAGGGGTTGGTATCTCTCCACACGCTACGCAAGTCCCATCTGATAAACACGCGAAACCGTCCAAAGGACATGAGTAATAATCACATTCTTCTCCATCCTTCCACGATCCAATTGCATTATTTTTTAAAACAGAATTCTCCAGATCTATCGTCCCTTTATCTCCACATTCCGTGCCATTAGGATGATCAATCTTGTATCCATAATCTTCTAGCTGTTCGCATGAAGATGTCGAATCAAGCACCACAACCTCCTTAATAAGCGGAGTCTTTAATGACTCAAAAACAGTTAACTGCGAATCAATAAGATTCAGAATAACAAAGATGCTCAGCAAAATCACCATTCCAGTAATAGCATTCGTAATGCGCGTTTTCGCGGCATCAACATATTTCGACTTTCCGCGAGCAAGAACATATTGCAATCCGCCAATCATCATCATAACAACGGCGATAAGCGCCGCAGCGGGAAGAAGCCAGGTATAAACTGCATTAATATATTCTGGAAAATTTTGAACTTTTGTTACGGAACCGATTGAGATATTCAGATCGTAAGGAACATCATTTGCATAACAATAGTGCATCTCTTGCTGCGTTGTTTTTGTTTTTGCGCAATCCGCAGGGAATACATCTCCCCAATCTGCAGTAACCTTCTCTCCGTTTATTTCATCACTCCACGCAGCGCATTCTGCCTTTGTCCAACACCTATCACTTTGCGAAGGATATTGAGCCGAATCTATAAAACACCCAATGTATCTTTTCAAATCCTTCGAACACGCACTTTGACACTTATCTTGAGTCATTGCGCCCTTATCTACCGCTCCTTCTGTATCCTTTCCGCAAAAACATTCGCATGATTGCACCGCAAAACTTACATTTGGCGCAAACGCAGAAAAAAGAATAATCGCAAAAATCACTATGTTACGTCTGAAGCATCGCATTGATGATTTGGTTAAATATTGTAAACGGAATCGATCCTTCAACTTTCTCGCCGTTAAAGAAAAATGTTGGCGTGCCGACTACTCCAGCAGCAGCACCGTCTGCAATATCGCTCTTTACATCTGCTGTGTAATAACCAGAGTCAATACAACGCTGAAACTTCTCAACATCTAATCCAATCTCTTCGGCTACGATCAACAAAGAAGCGACACTTAACTCGTCTCCATTCGCAAATACTGCATCATGATACTCCCAAAATTTGCCTTGTTCTTGAGCGCATCCGCCTCCTTCTGCAGCAATTGAAGCTCCAGGATGAAGCTCGTCAATGGGATAATCGCGGAATACGAAATACACATCATTTGCATATTGTTTCGCAATAGCACGGATAATTGGTGCACTCTCTTGCGAATACACACAACCAAAATCAGCAAACTCAACAATCGTAACCTTCGCGTCCAGCGAACCAATCGACGGACTATGGACGCCGAGAAGATTTCCGGTTCCACTACCATCTGATGCAGCTTTTGCCGCAAAAACAGAAGCCGCGCGAGTAAAGTCTGTTGTTGTATACGCCAGCCCTGGATTGATGGCTCCAGAACGAATGTCTTGATAAAAACTGAACACTTTCCAAGAAAAAAACACGACCACCGTCAAAATTCCAACAAAAAGCAACGTGCCCTTCATCTTCCGAACAGAGAAACGAGGAACGATTTTTTCAGGCTCTTGGAGGTCGTCCAATATGTTCATATCATCCATATTCTTCGCCAATCATAGCATAAATCTCCCCTCATAGCTTTACGCAAATCTACAAATTTGATACCCTTTTCTCACTATGATTCTCGACATTGTTCAAATCGTGCTCGCGATTTTGCTTACGACATCAATTCTCATTCAAGCTCGTGGTGCAAACGTCGGACTTGCATTTGGTGGAGATGGAAGTTTTTATCGCACTCGTCGTGGTATTGAGAAAAAGCTGCATATTGCAACAATAATTCTCGCAATTGCATTTCTTGCAATTTCGCTCGCAAATAGCTTGTTCGCGGTCTAAAAAGACCCTATTCCTTCCCCTCTTTTATCATTGCGCTCACACGTCAAACACGCGATCGCCTCGATCCGTAATTTCGTGCAAACCCACAACTCTCCTTCGGCGGCAACGGTCGCAATGCGACAAGTCGTTAATCTTCGCGGAACAAAATTTCCTCATTGGAAACAATGGAAGGAGCTTCCGCGATTTTTAAATCAAAAAGAAAAAAGGATCGCAAACATCGCTTTGAGCATACTTTTTCTTTCATCTCTAACACTCGGAATTCGAACGCTCCTGTCACACGAAACTGTACTTCCAAAAATTGGAGGTTCTTATATTGAAGGTGCGATTGGCACTCCGCAATACATCAATCCCCTCTACGCTACTGGTAGTGATGTAGATGCAGACCTTACCAGACTCCTCTATAGCGGCCTCATGCGTACTGACGGGAACCATGGACTCGTTCCAGATCTCGCAGAGTCATATACAGTTTCTGAAGATCAAAAAACCTACACATTCATTCTCAGAGAAAATGCCGAGTGGCACGATGGAGAGCCAGTCACAAGTGCAGATATTCTCTTTACGATCAGCGCAATTCAAAACCCTGAATATCACAGCCCGCTTGCGGTGAGCTTTGCGGATACGCAAGTGAATGCAACAGATGATCGAACAGTGATCATTACACTCAATGAACCGTTCACCCCACTTCTCGCCGCCCTCACTGTTGGAATTCTTCCAGAACACCTCTGGGCGGATGTTATTCCACAAAATGCACCACTCACCACACTGAATATTAAACCAATAGGAAGTGGTCCTTTTGTTTTTTCAAAACTCGCCAAAGACAATAAAGGCGTCCTAAAAAGCTATACGCTTACAAGAAATGCATCGTTCTATCGTAATACGGTATATCTCAACGAAATAACAATAAAATTCTACAACGACCTTCAAGAACTTACGGAAGCAGTAAGAAATAATAATATCGAAGGAGCATCAGTACTTTCTGCGGCAGATGCACAAAGCCTTTCAGACGATGGGGTCATTCATCTCGGTTCCCCGCTTCTTTCACAGTTCACCGCCGCTTTCTTTAATGAAAAACATTCGATGATTATTGCAGATGATTCAGTTCGCAAAGCACTAAATCAAGCCGTTGATCGAACAAAAATAACACAAACGGCTGCAGGAAAACTCGCAACTCCAATAGTCTCCCCCATTCTTTCTGACATGCCAGGATATGACGCGAGCCTAAGCGTCCCTACCGCCGACCCTGAAGGCGCGAAAGCAACACTTGACGCTGCCGGCTGGACGCTCGCCGAAGGCGCAACCATTCGAGCAAAAGAAGGAACCACACTTTCTTTCAGCATTACCACACTCGACTCCCCAGACCTCTTAGCCGCAGCAACAGAGCTTCAATCTGAATGGTCCGCGCTTGGAGCATCTGTAGCGATTTTCTCGGTCAATCAACTCGCATTACAAAATGACATTGTAAAAAATCATGACTACGATGTTCTTCTTGCCGGAGAACGCTATGGAGCGTATCCAGACCTTTATCCTTTCTGGCATTCATCTCAAACAACATACCCTGGACTAAACCTTGGCGGATTTGCAGATCGCAAGGTTGACGCAGCAATCGCCCTTGCTCGAACAAGCACAGATCCGCAAAAAGCAGTCGAAGCTGCACAATCGCTCGTTTCCGCTTTCAATGAGTCTGTTCCAGCAATCATGCTCTATCAGCCTGCATACGTTTACGCCGTCAGCCCGAAACTTCACGGAACTACCATTACAAGCGTTGCAACACCGTCTGACCGATTTGCAAATGTTGAAGGATGGTATAGAAAAACAAAACGAACACTCTGGTAAGCAAAACACCGTCATAACAGACGGTGTTTTGTGGTGCGGATGGAGGGACTCGAACCCTCAAGTCTGTGAAGACACAGGCTTCTGAGACCTGCGCGTATACCAATTCCGCCACATCCGCACAGAGATTTATCAAAAAATCTCGGCCGTATTGTATTGTTTTTTGCCCTTTAAAGCAAACAAAACTTTTTCTCTTCACCCTTTTCTATTACACTTCCAACATATGCGCGCAATCACCGGAATCCAACCAACAAACACACTTCACATAGGGAATCTCTTTGGTGCAGTTCTCCCAGCCATCGCAATGCAAAATGACTACGACCTCTCGGTCATGCTTGTTGACCTACACGCCTTAACCGTTCCACAGAAACCTGACGAACTCCGAAAAAACATCCTCTTTCTTGCAGCTGCATATCTCGCAGCAGGAATTGATTCAAATAAGACTACACTCTTCCAACAGTCACAAATCCCAGCACATACACAGCTTGGATGGCTCTTGCAGACCGTTGCCCGAATGGGAGAGCTTGAACGCATGACACAATTCAAAGACAAATCATTAAACAAGGGCGAGGCCGTCTCTGTTGGACTCTTCACCTATCCTGTACTCATGGCCGCAGACATTCTTCTCTACGATATTGACGAAGTACCCGTTGGCGCAGACCAAAAGCAACACGTCGAGCTTGCAAGAGACCTTGCAGAACGATTCAATCGAGACTTTGGACAAACATTCACCGTCCCAAAACCAGTCATTCGCAAAGAAGGCGCACGAATTCTTGGCTTAGACAATCCAGAAAAAAAGATGAGTAAAAGTGCTGTAAGCACGAAAAACTACGTTTCAATCACCGATGATGCAGATACTATTACCAAAAAAATCCGTGCCGCAGTCACGGACTCAACCCTAGGAATCACTCTTGATGACGCTCGACCAGGCCTCAAGAATCTCATCACAATCTTGAGCCTTGCATCGGGCGAATCAACGGAATCGATCGTAAATCGATTCTCAGATAAAGGAATGAAAGATATAAAAGATGCCACAGCAGAGGCGCTCATCTCCTTCCTCTCCCCAATTCAAGGCAAGATGCAGGAATATCTCAGAAATGAAGACGAGCTCATTCGAATCATTGCTGATGGCTCATCTCGAGCCTCAACTCTGGCGGAAGCAAAGATCCAAATCATAAAATCCCGCATGGGCCTTCTGCTCTAGCTGTTCTCAAATCCGCAAAAATACCGCTAACACTGGCGGTATTTTTGTTCTTTCCACATTGACGAAACCCCTATTTTTTGCTATACTTTTCAGTTCGATTTCATCAAGTCTCCCCGTTTCTTTCCCCTTTCAATCCGGAGCTCACCATGAAGTTACTTCTCAGACTCGTTCTCGCCTTCGCTGTCATCTACGCCCTGGCCCTCGCGGCAAGTCTCCTCAATCACGACCAAAACGTCATGGGGAATCCCATCACCGTCGCCAGCTACGTCCTCCACGGAATCATTGGATTCTTCCACCACATGTGGGACACCGTGGTCTACTTCGGCCACACGTTCATGACAAACTTTCATGAGCTGTCCACGGCCATACCCGCAAAACAGCACTGGGCATACACCGCCGGAGACTACGTCCTCTACGGACTTTTCTCCCTGGTAAACGCCGTCTGCAAAACCTTAGCCTTCGCCTTCTGCGAAGGCAACGTCATGAAAACCCTCCTCACAGTGGGCGGCGGGTTCATCTTCCTCGTGTTCCTGGCTCCGCAGTTCAAAAAGGCCTAGCCTTTCTGCCAGCCAGAATGCCACATCACGCCTCTGAGAATGACCTAAAAATCATGTCTCAGAGGAAATCCACCGCATTCGAATCATCGAATCCGGTGGATTTTTGTTGACAGAAAGCCAAATTCATGGCAATCTGTCCCAGCTCAACCCAAACTCGGGGAGAGTAAAAAGACCACACAGGAACACGGAGAGAATCTTGATTTCTCAGACACAACAACCGGCCGCTACTCAAAACCGTCGCCATCCCTTCCATCGAAGGAGATTTGAGAGCACCGGAAAATCCTCGTGCCGTCCCGCCGTCGCCAAGACGGAGTCGACAACGCTTCAAGCAGAGACCACGCCGCAGCGCAAAATTGGAGCCTTCGAAAGACAGGCTTCCGACGCCGTCGCGTCCTGGCAAACGAACACGGTACAGAAGTTCGTCGTCGCGCTGATCTTCTCGATCGGAAGCATGGTTCCTACTGATGGAAAAAAACGCGGCAAACTGCGCGCCATCATCGAGGCCACAATTCGGAGCGCCGAGTATGCGAGAAACGACGCCATCGCAGCGGCTCTCGAACTCAATGCGACGGAAGACTGGCAGAAAATCCGAATAATCCAGAAAGCAGTAGAATTCTGCATTCGCCATAACGGCAAGGACGAAATCTGGAATGTTATGGTCGGACAGCCGGAAGCAGACGAAACTGCGATGTCGGTTGAAGCCTATGTCACAATTCTGGTCGCTCTTGACCGGTACAGGTCAAGGACCGGAAGCGGCGCCAAGTAGACGTCGGCCCGCCAGAACACATTTTCTACGCTCATGACGGCGGCCCACGCAGGGTCGCCGTTTGCTGTTTTGGTTGACTTTTACCAAAAAATCAGTAATTATATGGGCGCTGTACGTCTGGTTTTCAGACATGCTGCCTCCGCTATCCGCGTTCCTTCTCAGGAGTAAACCTTGTCCAACGTTTCAAGTTCCGCCAGACCGTGTACCCGCGAAGCCTCCCCCAGGCACAACAGAACAAAACGACCAGTTTCACAATCTCGCTCCCCACTCCAGGGAGCTCTAGAAAAAGTGGTTTCAGGAGAAATAGAAGAGCCTCCAAAGAAAAAGGGTCGGAAAAGACAACGACTAGCCGCGTCAGGACCAGAACGAAAGACTCGAAAAGTACACTCGATAATCTCGTTTTCTCCAAATACAACGGCAAGGGAATACCGAGAATTAGGGAGCGACCCTGTTCAAGTGCCAGTCCTGGAAAAACGCATCGGCCTCATCATCATTGGCCTGTGGCTATCAAAAGCCACAGATAAAAATCGGACTCAAATGCGCACCGAGGCAAGCGAAATCGGGCGATTGGTCATCGATGGCGGCATTATTACTAAAGATGTCGCAGGAAGACTCTTCAAAGGATTCTCGCCAGACCTCGTGATCAGAAAAGCCGATCTGCTCGAAATGATCTTAATGACGACAAGGCTCGAAAAAGAGGTGCGCGATTCGGCATACCGCCATGCCGCTTCGAAGGCATTCCTTTCCGATAGATCAATCGAAAAGCTTCAGGAATACGTCACCAAACTCCGAAGAGAAGCTCCAACGGAAGAGGTGTTCAACGCCTCCGACGACTACTGGTGGCCGGACTTCAACGAATAGTCCGGCACGAAAACGATACGGCGATCCTACGTGGGTCGCCGTTTGATGTTTCATTGCAATTTCATTCTTTTTTTGCTATTATTCTTCAACCGTCGGGGATACAAGACGGTTACCCCTCATAGCTCCGAAGGAGCGACGTGGGGAGGAAAGTCCGAACACCTGGTGGTGAGCAATCGCCGCTGACAAAGTGTGTTGCTAACGGCAACCCGGCATACCGTGACACGCATAGGAGCCTGGCCATCATGCCACCTGAAAGCGTCATGTAAACCGAGGGAAAGTACCACAGAGACCATACAAGCCCCCTTCGCTCCTATGGAGCTTCGGAGGGCCAAAAGTGAAAAGTGTGATGGTGTGCGTTGCAGCAATGCAATGTGCTTCATTACTCACGTCATGGCGACATGAACGTGTGGCAAACCCACGCTGGTGCAAGAGCAAGATTGGTCGCTCGCATAGAGAGATTATCGTCCAGCGCAATCCATTCATGATGGGATG
>JBAYHK010000019.1:0-10854 GCA_041666145.1 Patescibacteria group bacterium
CAACAAAATGGTAGTGGATTTGATAAACGTTATGTTCCGATATCTTGACCGCTCGCATACGCTCCAAGCGTACTGGTTAGCGGTACCGCGCAGCAAGCTGGCGCGGTAAAGCGGGTTAATATATCGAAACGATTACGTCAGAAGTCACCGATGAAAAAATACGATCACGAATCCGCGAAGAGCTTACAGAACATTGGGAAGATTATTGTGAAAATCAATCTATGAATGACTCTCCAAAACATGTGCTTGGTGATGAGGCACTCATTGCCCGTCAGACGAATACCGCAATGTCTCCGATGGTATTCACAAGAGATATCGCTCTCAGCGTTCTCTGTGGCATCGCTTCACTCATGTTCTTTGGAATGTTCTCTTCGTTCCTCACGATGGAAAGCGACATCGGATATCCAACAATGTCCATACGACTCCCCCTGCTTCTTGTAAGTGTATTCGGTCTTCTTGTCTGGGGCGCAATAGCCTGGTTCATGTACCTTGCGATTCATCGATATCTTTTCGTTCGTTACGGACAGTCAATGCGCAGGACCTTTCTTCTCCTTTTCATCATTGCCGCACCGTGCGCATTCATCGGCATTGATGCGATTACTACAGTCATGAATGTTATTGGATCAGGCTCTCAATACCCCCTCATCTCAAACATCTTTTCTTCATTTCTTCCTCTTGCGATACTTGCAAGTCTCTTCTTTTCTACTCTTCGCGTAGTACGTAACAATATTAAAATCGCCGATCACCTCATTGCCAAACTCCGTAAAAGCATTCTCATTATTCTCACGATCGTTGTTTTTGCCGGAATAACAACACTAACAATATTGAGTGATGTTCCAGGTGATTTCAACGAAATATTTTCCCTTCTTGCCCTACCAATAACACTTCCGCTTCTCCTTCTCTATCTTCTTTGGGGAGCGATAACGGTAAGTACAGGATTTCTTCTCTCTTCTCTTGGAGTCCCTGGCATTTTCGGATTTTGGATAACAGTAATCACCGCGATCGTTCTTGGAGGAATTCTTCCTATCGCCTATCTCGTCCGACGGAAATCAATTCCTTTGTTTCTCCAAATCGCCGCAAGCATCATTGTGCCGCTTATTATTGTGCTGCCGATGATACCAAGAGATGTTCCGATTATTGATTGGAATGTTCCGACAATATGGAGCTGGGATACTCTTGAACAGAGTCAGCTCAATATTGCTTATCCGTGGGCGGCGTCGCTTATGCGACAAGACGAAGGGATGAATGTTGGGTATTACGCAACGGTTCAAGACGGCAGCATCATCGTAGGGCAACAAAGAGGACAAATGTACATCGTCGACCGATTCGATGTTTCGGCGATAAAGACATCGCCAGAAATAAAATCAGCACTCAAAGAAAATCCATACGCACTCAATAACGACCTTCCAACGGGATTCACCTGTGACGACAAAACACTTGAAACTCTTTCAAGCGATACTCAAGGAACGACCGGTCCGCTTGGTATGTTCGGCATTCAATGCGGCGTATTGCGTTACAACAATGTTGAGATTGGGACAATTCAACACGGAAGTCTCATCGATCTTGATCTGTCGAGCAACGACGTCCTTGCGATTAGCATCAATATGGGTTCATACGATCCAACGTATGTCTACGTAGTCGACGTAAGCAGTGCAAAGAACTATATTAGCCAGTAAATCAGTTCCGCTACTTCAGGCGCTATAATTCTAAAAGTATGCGATTCTGGCTTTTGCTTATCCTCATTATTCTTGGTGGATTTGGTTGTACAGCAACGTCACCAATATCAATTCAAGAAACGGTCTATACCTCGTTTATTATTAATACACATGACTGGACACAACCAGAAGAGAGTATTGCAACAATCAATCGCATAATTGATCTTCACGAACTCTACAAAATTCCAGTCGATATCTATCTTACAGACCCAATGGTGCAACTGTATGTCGCACAAGCACCAGAACTCATTGAACGTCTTAAAACAAGTCCATACGTTGCAGTCTCATATCATCTTCGCCCTCCAACGCCCTACTATGCAGGCTTTCATGAAGAAATTTTTAACGGACTTTCAGAAAACGAAATAAAGGCAAAAATCCTTGAATACGAAGAACACGCTATCGATCTAAAGACTGGAGAGCCAACAGATCGGCCTGGAGGGTATCAGTATCTCAAAGATCTTATTGGATACGCACCGATCGTTATTGGAAGCGCAGAAGGTAAAGACAAGCTTCATAAAATTCTTGATCAAATTTACAAAGAAAAAGGTGCGACATTTACGCTGCAACATAACACCATAGGAAAATTGGGCGACACGTTCAATGGCCTATTTCTCAGACCAGAAAATCTCGAAATAAAAGTTTATGAACGAAAAGATGAAATTTCTGTCGACGCATTAATGGCCGATGCTCTGAAAACTCTTACAAATACACGACCAACATTTTTAAATGTAAAGTGGCATGAAAATAACTTTTATTCATCAGGAACAGGCTGGTCTGAAATATATTTTTCAGATGGAAACACACATCAGATTCCTCTGAATCCACCATATAGCCAAACAATATCCGGACTCACGCAAACCGCAAAAACACATGAGCAACAACTCATTCAATGGGAAAGATACGAAGCGCTCATGAAATACGTAAAAGATCGTCCAGAAACATTTACTACTATTAACGCAAAAAATCTTCTCGATCTTATAAAAGTCGAGACGCAGGAATAATTTCTCTTATGATTACAAGAAAAAATCTGATACGAATAGGTGCCGTTGCTGGAATTATCTTAGTGATTGGCATTGCTGGATATATTTTCATAAAATCATTTTCAACAGAATCAATAACCTCCCTACTGCCTCATCCGTTACCAGAAACTGATGCCCCGCTATATATCAGCACAATGACGCACATGGAAAGCGGATTCACTGACGACAAAAATAAAAATATCTTTTCTGAACATGTTGCAGACATGGAATGGGCCATGGATCTTTTTGATGAATATGGAGCAAAGCTCACGTTTGAAAGCGAAGAGCCGTTTGCAAAAGCGAACACAATTTGGAATAAAAACATTCTAAAAGAAGTCATTCGTCGCGGCCATGGTGTTGGAACTCATGCAGACTTCGGAGGCCCACAAGGAAAACCACTGACGGTTACAGAACTCACGAATCTCTTCCGAGCAAATAAAACATTAGTCGACAATCTTGTTGGAGCAGAAAACAACCTTGGCGTTTCTGGCGGAACTGGAGCTACGGATTGGGTTCTTGCTGCCTCTGGAGCAGGCTTCAAATATATGGATGCATCAACAGGGATTGCGTATCTTTCCATGGCACAAAGCGAAAGACCGCAAAAATGGACAAATACGTACATTCAAAAAACAAGTTTTCACTACCCTATTCCTCCAGACTTCTCAGAACGCATTTATCCAATCATGCTAAAAGACGCTACAGATCTTGTTGCTGATGACGACGGAATTATTGCAGCGATGTTTGGCGAACTTGGCGAACTTGGCAGCTTAGCCGAAGATAGAGATAGCTGCACCCCAAATTGCACATTTGACATGAATGACGTAGAAGAAGTCAAAGCCGCGATCATTGAAGCAGACTCCATTCGAGATCGAGAAAAATTTGCACGCATCAACATGCATATTCCGCTTGTGCTTCTCGATAAAGAAAATGAAGCTGAACTCCGCGAAATGCTCTCAATGATCAAAACGTACGTTGACAATGGGACAGTTGTTTGGGGAACTCAAATAGAAACGTACAAAGCTTTTATTGAATGGAATCAAAAATAATCAGAGTGAGAATTCTCAATGATGCTGACATATGCTCTCAATGGAACTTCTTCAGCACATTGCCATAGCACGACTCTTTCTTTTTGGAAGCACAATCGGATTATTCATCCTTGCTTTTGCCACACCAAACATTAAAAAGCACGCACTCGAAATCTGGGCTACTGCCGTAGGAAGCTCTTGGGCCATTGGAGCAGCAGCGATACTCCTTCCAGCGCATACGCTTCTCTACGGCAACCAAGGTGACGAAACTTTCCAGATTGCCTTCATGGAAAAAGTCATTAGCGGACATCCATTCTCTGACTTCTTCTATCAAAACCTCTCCCCCTTTTACCCGCCGCTTTACTTCTGGACCTTTGGCACACTCGGTCGTGTTTTCAACTGGGACGGCATACAAGCCGCACAATGGGGCAGCATTCTTACCTACGCAGCACTCCCCCTCGCCGCACTCGCATTCACAAAGCTCTGTTCATGGTCTAAACGCGAACAGCTCATAGCTCTTCTTCTCTCCATCGCGACTCTTCTCTTTTTCCCAACCGACGTTCTTCTTCTTAAGCCCTACGAAGTCGTAGCCGCACTCGGAAGCGTTCTTTGGATTGTTGCATTTGTAAAGCTTCTTAAGGCTCCTTCACGAAAACTTCACGTCATCCTTGGAGTTTCTGGAGGCGTTATATTCCTCCTCTATTACTTCTGGTTCATGCTTCTCATTCCTGCAATGATAGGACTTACAATCGTACACATCTTCTCATCGAAATCCGATCGAAAACTCGCTGCCCGCAACAGTATTCTCTCCTTCATAACTATCGGCTGTGTTACAACGATCATCAGCTCTCCATTTCTTATTCCATACGTCACCGATCTCATCACTCTCGGACAAGAAAACTATCAAGCGACGTACTTCTTTCCTTCCGATGCTTTTCTTTCTCTTCCCTGGATTCCAATTTCCATCGTCGGTGCCGTTGCACTTGGAAGCATTGCAACTTTTATAAAAAAACCTTGGACCAATATTCAAGTCGCCACGCTCGCACTCATTTCAAGCATTTTGACATGGCACATTGTTCAACTTTGTATTCTTGCATTCGGAGGAAAGTCAATCATGCTCAGTAAACCTTTTCTCTTTCTTGGTGGAATTCTCATGATGGCTCCTGCAATCGAATGGACGTGCGAATATTTCAGTACACACTTCGAATCACTACGCTCCAAATCCAGAATCAAATACATTCTTGTCTGCTCGATAATTGCATGCTCCCCCCTACTTCCGAACGGACTCTTCATCGACCAAGCACAGGATCAACTTTCAAAAAATCTTCTTCCATACGCCAGCGAATTTGTTGCAGAAAATATTCGCGTCTTTGTTTCAGACTATGCAAATCGCGTATGGCTCACCAGTGGCCTGCAAGATATTGGTGGAATTATTCCTTTAACGCATTACCTTGCTTGGAACCCACAGTTCAGCCACCCGGCAGCTCATTGGGGCACTCGTCTTGAAAACCTTCGCAAAATTTCACAAATGTCAGCATCGGTAGATGCAACAACGGCGCTCGATAGTGCCGGCGTAAACGCACTTCTTTTCTTCAAAATGAACGACGAATCTGGAACCAATTTCTATCCATTTTTCTACGAAGAAGATGCCTGGCCGAATGGAACAAAAAGCAAAGAAATCCGCTTCTCTTCCGCACTTTTTGACGCAAAAGACTGGCAAATCGCTCATGAAGATAATGAATGGATTATTCTTTTAAGAACGAGCGAATAGTATAAAAGCTTCCCAAAAAGCCCAAAAAATGCTATATTATTTAGTGCAAACAGCACAAAACAGCAAAAACCAATCCTGGCTCTGTACCAAACAGAAAGGGGGAAAACATGGAAGAATTTCAGATCAAGAAAATCGGGCAAGAAAGCATTGCCGTTTCCGTGGCGTTCCAATCGACCGGGAAGTTACTGATCATCGATGGACAGCCCGACAATGGAGCCTACTGGCTTCTTTACAACGGGGAAAGACGTGCACTCGTCACAATCCACGATGAAAAAGCTGTGGAGCTGTGGCCCTTTCCATCTGAATTGGAAGCCGAGGAAGCAAGATTGCCATCTCAGACATCTTCCCGCTCCACGTTCGTTCATCGAAACAAAGCTGGGTGTATCGAGATACTTCTAAGCTACCTCGAAGAAGCCATCTCCATCATCAACGGATGGTCTGATCCTCTTTCAGAAGATCCGTTCCTAAAACTGACTCGGACGAGTGTCCAAGGAAGGATAGGCCGCGAGCGCGAAGGTGATCTGGAACAGTTTCTCCAAGACATCCTGAGCCTCGACGAGGTTGAACTGTGGCTCTACGAATACAGGAACAGAGAAGCGGTGCAAAATCATCTGTCACGTCTCCAAGCGATCTTCGCCTGGGAGCCACAAAGCAAAGAGAACTCCCGGTACGCGAAAGCTTCAGCCTAACGCCTCAGATCGGCGCTTCCTCACGAGGGGTGCCGATCTTTGCTTTGAACGCAATGTTCTTAAATCGGTCGGATGAAGAAAAGGGAAAGAATACTAACAATATAAAAAATCCACGTTGTAAAAATTATTCCTTGAACCCATTGGGGAAATTTTTCCATAACCTTCATGCCCATTGCCATTGGCAATACAAATGCTGGAGCAATAAAAATGGACTTCACTACGCCTTGGTCGTAATACGGATATCGATAGGCGTAGTACATGAGTGCAAGAAGAAAAGCGGACGAAAATCCGAGCACGATAAGTGCGTCATTCATCGGAGTTGATTGCTGCATCGATGTCATCTGAACACTCTGATCGATTCGATGCTTTCTGGAAAACAAAAGGAAGACGCTATATCCAAAACCTGCCAACATCACACCAACTGGAATAAAACCGAATCGAATAGCTAAAGTCGCAAATGGTTTTCTGTATGCACTTACTGAATTTCCGTTATGCGTTGTTGATATTCTTCTATCTTCCGACAGTGAGCTCTTTCTGTCTTGATTTTCAAAAAGTCCTAAATAGTCGCTCACGGTATCTGCGTAAATCATGCTCCAAAAACCAGTGCCGCCAGAGTACCAAAATGGAAAGCGAAAAATATCGGAATCGAAACGTGTCATGAATGCCATGCGCTCATCCCACACTAATTCTTTTGCCGGAAGCATGTCGTAATTGTTTATGGACGCCTGTGCAAGCCCAGCGCTCCGCACCATGTACCACGGCGCGTAACAAATCATCGTGAGAACAATCGCTCCAAGAATCGTTAACCCGTACTTCCACATTCTTGTTCGCGCCATCTTTACGATGAGAAGAATCGCAACAACACCAAATGCAACAACGGCAGTAATCTTCGTTACCACACCAAAACCGACACACAATCCGAAAAGTAATGACGACTTCCACGACCACGTCGACTCACGCCACAACGTCAACGCACAATGCATGATGAAAAGAAGGAAAACGTAATTCAATGCTTCGTTCGTGTAGAACATGCTCACCTCTAAGAATGCCGGGAGCGACAGGATTGCAAGCGACCCGAAAAGTGACCGAATCCATCCAAGCCCCATTCGTCGGAAGAGCGTAAAGACGAGTACGTCTATAGCAAAAACGATGATGAGATGCGAGAACCAAAATGGAATTCCTAAGAATCCGACGCCGACAAGAATGAGGTAATACAACGGTTCATGCCAAGCAAGATAATTCTCTGCTAGCGTTGGAAAACGAAACTGAAAAAGTAACGTCTCTAAAATCTGAACATGCGCTCCCCCGTCGTATCCCCAAAATGGATTGAATGAAAGAAGCTGATAAATTTGAAATGAAAGAAAAAGAAGCGTAATTGCCACTCCGATAGAAACTGGGATCCATCGTGGTACGCGAAGTCGATCATCGACGCCGAGAAGCCACTCTTTTACGCGCGAAATGTCAGCCTTGAATTTGCTGCGTAATTCCATAGTGTTACTCCGCCAATGGCGATAATCTTTGCAAAAACTGGCCACAATCCAATACCGACTCCTGCAAGAACAATAACTGAGTTCATTGCAATACCAATGATCGAAATAATGACGAACTTCATCAAAGCAACATGCGGCGCATTACCATGTGCCTTGAATGTTACGAAATGATGCCAAAGAAAATTATGAACGACTGCAATACTTGTCGCGATAATGTTTGCGGAAAGAATTGAAAGATGTGCAACGTGATGCAAAAGAAGAAAACCAGAAAGATCGATGATCGCGCCAAGTGCACCGATGCTCATGTACAACATGAAACGTCGACGACGTTTGAGTGTTAATCGCGTTAACGTCACAAAGAACTCTCGAATATCATCGTTTCCAAGTTTAGAAATCCCGTGCTCACGATCTTTAAACAACACAGGAATCTCGACAATGCTCGCACCAGCCTGTTCAGCTTCAAGAATCATTTCCTCTTGAAATGCGTATCCGTTACTTTTCAAACTTTGCACCGGAAGCTTTTCAATAAAACTTTTTTCCCACGTTCGAAATCCAGCAGTCACATCCTTCGTTTTCAATCCCAAACACAATCTCGATGCCGCCATCGCCCCCGTACTGCAAAACATTCTCCATGCGTTCCATCCTTCAATCTTTCCTCCAGAAACTTTACGCGAACCAATAGCAACATCCGCACCCTGTTCAATCGCAGAAAACAATCGACAAAGATCTGCCGGACTATGCGAAAAGTCTGCATCCATCTGCGAGATGGTTTCATATGGCCGACAGCTCCCCCATTCAAACCCCGCCCGATACGCAGCTCCAAGTCCGCCCTTCCCATTCCTCGCCAACAAAAAAACACGATTTCCAAAAGCATCATGAGACGTTACATCGTTCGCCGTTCCGTCTGGAGATGCATCGTCAATCACAAGAACGTGAACGTCTTTCAACCCACACAACGCATCTAAAAGCGCACAAATATTCTCATGTTCGTTATACGTCGGAACCAGTACTAAATGCATACGCCAGCATTGTACTCAGTTCCCTTGTGAGAGGACAGAGCAGCTTTTACTTAATTCAACTCCAGTTTCGGCCTCTCCCCAGACAAAAGTCGTGCGACTTCTTCCTTACACTCTGCTATGTGATATTCCGAACTTCCTCTCCCTGGATATTCAAGCTTGTCACAATAGCCTTCATTTAATGTTACCCACGCGAGCGATTGAAAACACGCTGGAGTCATTCGGCTCCCCCCGTCCTTATTACTCGGCAAAGAATTACAATACTCTTCACTTACATTGTTTCCCGATCTTTCTATACATTCATAACGGCCCGCAAATCCTTCCTCTTTTTCACCAAAAAAATGATCAATGCAATAACGAGCATCATTGTTCTCTTGCGCATACGTCATTGCACATGCCGAAAGGATGGTATTAATATCACCGCTGTAATACTCTCTATATTCTCCAACATCATGACCCATCTTCTCACTTACAGCATCGCAATTCTTATATTCTCCAAGTAGCGTCTTCATGTCAGGAGCGTAAGCGTCGTAATCAGGATAAAGATCGTTAATGGCAGTAAAGCGACAATGCTCTAGAACATCACCATCGAGTTTCATATCCTCACACGCTGCGCCGTCTTTCTTCCCCCAAAAATACACATATTGTCCAATAAGATAATCGAGCGACTCAATACGATACTGATTAGCATTGCGCGCAATATTTTCAATGTCTTCTCTGTCCAAAGCTGGAAACTTCGCATCAATCTCTGGGTTCGTAAAGTAGTAAGCTAAATCATGAACTGGAAAAACAGTATCTTCAAACAAAATACTGAAAAAATATTTTTTCAGTGGTTCATTTTCACCTAATTCTCTACAGGTATTCGTACGCGTTGCCACAAGGAAAGCGACTGACCTTTCTTCATCAACCCAAGAAACAGAACAGTCCGTACGACTCGCATCTACACTTTCCATTCCAATAACCTGGTCACAAATAGAACCTGATTCAATCGACTCTCGAGAAACGGAAAGCTGACTGTACGACTTCACAACAACAGGAAAAAGCAGCTCCCTCTCACTACAAACTTCCAAAAAAACATTTCGAATGGATGTTGTAAATGGATAAACCTTTATTGCGGCATACGTAAGCGAAGACGCTCCAAGAACGATGATAAGGATGAGTAGCAGCTTTTTGTAAAGGGGTTTCATATTAACTCGGATGGTATCAGTAAATAGACCCGATCAACAAAAACACCAACCGTTAGGCTGGTGTTTTTGTGGTTCTGCGCCCCGGTCACGGACTTAGCCTCTGGGGAGGCTTTGGGACTCCTTTTTATATACCTATAAACCTTGTACCGGTCGGGTAGAAATGAGATGTTCCACTTCGGTCAATGCGGAAAAAATAGCATTGTAAACGCAACGATCGAAAGTAGAACTGTCAGAGAAATAATGACGACATAACCAGTTACGATCTTCGCTCTCCCCCAACGCACGGCAGCATCGTCAAAAAGTGGTTTATTGTACGTTGTGTACTCTTGTCCAAGAGAGTATTTTCGGAGCACGACATCCTTCCCGCCAAAAATAAGAAATAATCCCAAGCTTACGACGCACAGAATCACTCCTATCAGCATCATCCAACCCTGAAGGTTGGGCGCGAAAGAGGTTGGTCTGATTGCCGAACCAAGACCGATGAATAAGATTGGAGAGACCCAGGCGGTCATCAAGAACACATAGGTGTATTTTCGATATGCGGCCGCCCTCATTCGTTCGTTTGTGGAGAGGGCCTTATCGTATGCTTGATATTTCTTGTTGGCTTCTTCTCGAGTCATAATATCGAAATAATAGCAGTGCTACGGTCATTGCTCAAATCAAAAACCCGCGTCCCATAAGGAATGCGGGTTTTCTTGGTCACCCCCTGTCACGGCTTGCCCACCGAAGCTTTAGCGAAGGCGGGTCTGTGAGAACAGGTCGTAATGGTTCCAGGACGTGTATGGCGGCTCGCGCTTTGTGCAAGTGAACGTTCATGTCACTTGCGGCGCTCGCCGCGATCCACGTCCCCAAACCTTTGTTCAAAAAACATCAAAGGTTTGACCGACTATCGTCGGTGGAACCACCAAAAAACCAGCCGTGAGGCTGATTTTTTGGTGGTTC
>JBAYHK010000020.1:0-5499 GCA_041666145.1 Patescibacteria group bacterium
AGGGCGTTTTGGAGCCACTTCTGGGAATCGAACCCAGGACCTCTGCTTTACGAAAGCATTGCTCTACCAGCTGAGCTAAAGCGGCAAAAGGTATCCAAGTTTGGTCAGCTTCGTCGTCGCTCGCTTGCGTTTAGCCTCAACGTACATTTGGGTACGTATCGGCTAATCCGCACTCGCTCCTAGAATCTGACCAAACTTAATAGCTTTTGCGCTTGTCTTGTTCGAGTAGAGAACGAGACGGGCAACAGAATCTCTAAAATTTTCAAGGGCTAGGCGCGGGACGTCGACGCCGGAAACGTACTTCATGGTACGTTGACTAGTCGACAGGGACCCGCAACAACGCCATTGGAAATTTTAGAGGTTCTGTTCTGGAGCAGGAGACGGGGATTGAACCCGCGACCTTCTGCTTGGGAAGCAGACGTTCTACCACTGAACTACTCCTGCGGACGGCCGTTTTTATATCACGCAGCAATGAAATCGTAAAGGAACCATTCTTCACTATCGCACCCAAAGCAAGGGATGAATATTCGCAATTTTTTCATCAAGAACATCTGCCAATAAAGTCTTTTTTATTGCAATACCACGAAGAAGCGATCGAACTCCGTTCTCTTCAACTGCAGTATCTTCAATTCTAAGAATCCAATACGCATCTACGGTAGAAATAACATCTGTGGCTGTATTCAATGGCAAATCGAAAACAGGAGCAAAGGCTGCATCAACCTCCGAAGGAAGAACATAACCAAAACTCCCCTTTGCCTGCGCAGTTGCTGGATCTTCTGAATATTCTTTTGCAACATCTTCAAAAGCAATTCCAAGTGTGAGCTTCGCTTGAATGTCTGCGACGCGTTCATGTGACGCTGCTTGATACTCCTCATTGCCCAATACCGCCTGCTCAACCTTGGTTGATAACACAAATCCTTCCACAATATATTGCCGATACTCATAGTCGCTCCAACCGGCAAGAGATTGAAATGTGCGAATGTCATCCGTCCATGTTATAGAGCTTTCAACATCAGCATCGGAAATAGAGACCCCAACATCATGCGCTAAATCATCAAGAGCATTTCGACGAATCGTTGCGTCGATTGCCTGAGCATAATCAGTTTCATTAACGGTCGCCCGTCCATCTGCAGCAGCAATTCCGCGAGCTAATCGTGCGATTGGCGCATACCACAACACATGACCAGACTCAAAACCTATTGGCGCATATGAAAAAGATTCCAGTACAGAAGGAACGTTTCCGCTTCGCCATCCAAACCAAAAAAACCATCCACCCCCGAACAGAAAAGCGATAACCAAAAATGCGAATACTAACCATTGAGCAATAGCCCATCGTCCAGGCGCCACATACCGAGCATGGCGATGATATTCATGGTGCCACACCACGGTCATACACTTCCAAGAACATCAAATTGCACACGATCAAAAAAGTAGTAATACCACCGAAGCGGATTTGGAACATCGTCGTAAGATACCGGTATTTCGATCTGGGTTTCAGACATTCCATCCTGAATAATAATCAATTCCTCCCCTTCTTTTCCCATACCGCTCTGTCGAGCCTCACCTTCAACGTAATATGCACTCGACAACGTATCAATAAGTGAGAGCGAAGAGAGGCGATCGGCTTCAAGCGTAGCGTTTTCTGACTCCATCCGAACAATCTCTGCTTCAACCTCTCGATTTCGCAAATACTCCTGTCCAAATCCAAACCCGATTAATACAAAAAGAATAACGTTAAGGAAAACAATCCATCGCATTTTTTTTGTATGTCGGCCTGAATGTTCGTTTGTCATACAGTATGTGAAGAGTATACCCGAGGCAATGCATCCATAACGAGTTCAGGCTTCCAAACTGGCGTAACCATTAATGAATAACCGACGCCTTCATTACCGTGCAAAAAAACCGTTCCATACCCCAAAAAACCTCTAATTCCAGAACACGGCGCTGTTACTTCTTTCACATCTGTCCATAAAAGCTCGGTTACACGAAATGATCTCCTCCGAGCATAAACATCTATTACCCGAATCGAAGTAACATACACACCATTTTCTAAATACTGTCGACGAATATCTCGAAGCGAAATTGTTCCAATAATAAGTGCACTAATCCCAAGAAGACCACCAAACATGAATCCCAGCGACATAAGAGATTGCCAGAATAAAAATGGGAATCCAATGAGAACAAGAGATACGAGCATTCTTGGCACAAGAGCCCAAAGGCTCGGGCGAATGACTCCAAGAAATTCCTCTCCAGGCGCAAGAGTAAAAAACTTTTTTATCATACGTTGTATCCATGTTTCGCAAGCGCAGATCGAACCGCAGTTCGATCATCCCAAGGAACAGATCCGCCCTTTACCGCCATAACTGACTCAGACCCTTTCCCCGTCACCAACACAATATCTCCATCCTTTGCATGATCAATCGCGAAATCAATGGCTTCTTGTCTGTCATCAATCGTAAATAATGACTCGCCGTCCACCTTTCCGAATTCTCGAGCCCCCTTCGCAACTGCCTCAATAATCACCCGTGGATCTTCTTCATAAGGATCTTCGTTTGTCACAATAACAAAATCTTCGTGCTCTGCAGCAAGGCGCCCAATTTTTTCTCGGCGTGCAACGTCTCTTCCTCCCCCGGCAGAACCATGAATACCAATGACTCGACCTTCATGCTCTGGAAGCGAATCATATAGCGCGAGAAGAGCATATGGCTCATACGCATAGTCAACGATGACTGTAAAAAGCTGACCACAATCAATAGTCTCAAATCGACCAGGAACTGATCGAAGTTTTGCTGCTGCAATTACCGCATCACGAAGCGGAATTCCTGCAGCAACAACAGCCGCGATTGCTGCAAGTGCGTTCTTATGCTCAAACAAAGCAAGAAGTGGCAACGTAATATCAACTCCATTCACCGAAAGAATCACACCTGCTGGCGACGGATACCGAACGTGTGCAACAAGGTGATCGTCGTTCTGATCGCCGGTAAATCCATATGTCATGTGACGATCTGCAGAAAATGCAGCATAGAAACTCGCATGTTCATCGTCGGCGTTTACCACGTTCACCTTTGGAACGATTCTTCCATTCATCCGCTTTCGCTTGCCACCTCCAAGATGTGCAAAAAATATTCCCTTTGCTTTTTTATAGTTCTCAAATCCCCTGTGCGACTCAATGTGCTCAGGAGTGAGATTTGTAAAAACTCCAACGTCATAATTCACTCCAACATGTCGGTTCTGAACAAGCCCCTGAGAGGAAGTTTCAACAATCACGTATTGGCAACCAGCGTCAACCATTTCACGCAACAACTTCTGCAATGCAAAACGCCCAGGCATAGTCATCTTCATGGCATTCACAATTTCACGACCCGCAATAGTGAATCCCGCAGTCGATGTATAGCCCACTTTGTATCCAAGCGTCGTAAGAATTTGCGCAGCAAAATTGACCGTTGACGACTTTCCATTTGTTCCAGTGATTCCGATAACGATCATCGAGTCTGAAGGAGACCGATATCGCACATTTGCTGCATACGCCAAAGCAAGATGGTATGCGATAAAAATTGGCTTTGGAATATATCGGCGGAGAATTGAGATTAGAGACATAGAAATACGATCATCGAAATCACACGGCTTCTCACAGTTTCTTATGGCAGCTTCGCTCACCTCGATAGTTCCCATCCCGAATGCACGTGAGGGACAAGTGACATGAATAAAATATCTTACAAATTTCGAACCTCCTCGCGAAATTGCTCGCCACGCTCAAATTCGTTTCGGAAAAGATTAAAGCTCGTCGCGCCCGGGGAAAGTAAAACCGTATCTCCACGAACTGCGGCTGCACGCGCCTTCTGCACGGCGTCCTTCATGCTTGTTACCTTCGTAACGGGAATGCGAGTTCTAATAGCCGTAGCAAGAAGATCGGAAGCGTCACCAGGCAAAAGAAACACCGATTTACATGTTTTTACAACTTCTTCTGCAAGATCTTGAAACACAAGATTCTTATTTACCCCACCAGCAATCAACACAATATCTTGAGGCTTTTCTCCGTGGAATCGTCGAAGTGCCGCAACAACGGCATCTGGTCCTGTTGCTGCAGTGTCATTCACGTACGTAATCTCATCAACTTCTCGAACAATCTCTTGCCTATCTGTTACTCCTTCAAAACTTTTTAACACGCCAGCAATATCGACAAGTGAAATATCCGACAACATTGCCGCACAAGATGCAGAAAGAATATTTTCAATGTTGTGCTCTCCTTTAAGTGCAACTTCAGCAACAGGAGCGATAGTCATATTCATGCCATTTCGACGGAAAATGATATTTCCGTCTTTTATGTAACAACCGTCATGGTCTTGATATTCCTTAGAGAACCAAAAGAGCTTTCCTTTTACTTGCGGTTCCATTCCCCTTACGAGCTCATGGTCCCAATTCAACAACGTAAATTGCGCCTCTGTTTGGTGCTCAAAAATAATCCGCTTACTTGCAACATACGCATCAAACGACGCGTATCGATCAAGGTGATCTGGATAAACATTTGTAAGAATTGCAATGTCTGGACCACGTTTTACATCGATGAATGCCTGAGGAAGCGACTCCAGCATCCACGACGAAAGCTCAAGAACAACCGGTACCGGAGAAGGCTCTTCCAAAAGTGCATCAAGATGTTCTAGCGGAGAGACTTTTATATTTCCAGCAGTAACTGCCTTCGCATCCTTTCGTTTCATCATTTCACCAAGCAAAAGCGTTGTGGTTGTTTTTCCTTTTGTTCCAGTAACTGCAGTAATTGGGTGCTGATAAAACCGAAAAAATAAACTCACGTCAGATTCAATAGGCACGCCCTGTTCTTTTGCAGCCGCAAGAAATTCAGACTCACTCGGCACACCAGGATTCTGAACAACACAATCTACGCCAACAAAGTCATCCTTTCGATGCTCACCAAGCACAAACACTGGCTGATAAAGTGTTCGATCTGGATAAAGATCCCGGTATCGGTGATACCAGTCCATAAGCAAAGTAACTGACTCATGCAATTCCGGCGCACTCTTCAAATCAGTAATAACGGTTTGTGCCCCATGGCGAACAAGCCACTTTGCTGCACCCATTCCACTCCCCTGTTTATAGCGCCCCAAACCCATAACCGTCACCACAGCATCCTGGAAATTGTGGATACTCGAAAGGTCCATATGTATGCAGTATAGCAAGGTAGACTTTCGTCAAAATTCCCTCCACTCTTCTTTTCAAATTCAAAGGAATCTGCTATCCTCCTCACACATTTTGCGCTGGTAGCTCAGTGGTAGAGCAAGAGCCTTTTAAGCTCGTGGTCGTGGGTTCGATCCCCACCCGGCGCACCACAAAAAACTGACGACCCCTGTCGTCGGTTTTTTGTTATGTGTTGGTGGGGAGCGAACCCACGGTTCGATAATCAAGCGAGCGAGGAAAGAGCAAAAGTCATCTTAGGTGACTTTTGCTCTTTCCGAGCGAGCGCAGATTATCTGGCTGGACGAAGCG